>NZ_JBLXEC010000016.1:0-102329 GCF_048263515.1 Marinovum sp.
GAGATCGCTCATGTCACCGCTCCTTTTCGGAACCGTGAATCACGCTGCGCCATAGAAATCAATGCATCCTGAGCCTAATCGTCAGGCAGGTCAGGAAGATCGCAAAATGCGCATCGTTACGGGCGGTTCACGCAATCAGCCAAGAACGCCAATGCCGCGGAGCGGCTTAGTCCAACCGCCCATCTAAGCCAGAACGACCAACACTATACCTTCAGCCCTGGCCAACTGACTTCATCGTAGAACCACCGGAAGGTCAGCACGTTCGTGTGGCCGACCACCAAGAGGGCGGCGCATGCAGTCCGCCCTATCCTTTGAAGATGGCCTGTCCGGTCTCTGGACTGCTCAGGTGTGTTCGTTTCAGGTTTCGTTAGGTTCAAAACCCGTGGGACACCAATATTCTAAGGCATTGATCCTATTGAAGGCCTTGAGCATACTCGTGGTACACCTCACCCCTTAAAAACAAGACGATTTCCATTGGATTTGAGACCCCTACGGGCTGTCACCTTTGCCCAAACATCGTCATTGCGCCGAACGGCTTTCACGCAGTTTCTCGCAATTTGTGCCCCGTGGCGCCAAACAAACCATGCCGACGTCTTCGGCCTCGGACCGCCCTCCTCTCTCCTCGCCCGCCAACCGAACCGAAAGGCACCGGCCCCGCCAAAGGCAGGACCGGTGCGCAGTCTCATTCGTAGGCGCCTGCGGAATAGGTGAGCTCGTAGCTGTGGCTGTAAAGCTCGAAGACGATGCCGAACGGGTCTTCGACATAGACCATGCGGTAGGGCTTCTTGCCGGGGTAGTACTCGCGGACCGGCATCCGTTGCCGCCCGCCGGCCGCGACGATCCGCGCGAGCAGCCCTTCGACATCCGGGTCCTGCACCGCGAAATGGAAGGTGCCGTGACGCTTGTGTTCGAGCTTTTCCTCGGGGGCGTAGTTGCCGGGGAATTCGAAAAGCTCGATGCCGATGCCGTCGGCGGTCGACAGATGCGCGATCCGCAGACAGCCCCAGCCGGGGCCGAAGACGTCGGTGCACATCTGGCCGATGGCGCTGTCGTCCTCGACCGCCTCTGACGAGCCCATCACGACGTAGAAGCCGAGCACGTCGGAGTAGAAGGCCACAGCCGCCTCGAGGTCGGGGACCGACAGGCCGATGTGGGAAAAGGTGCGCGGGGTCTGGGTCATCTCATGTCTCCTGTGAAGGTTTGATGAGAGGGATATGGACCCGGCAGGCCGTTCTGTGAAATTATCAATCGAGATAAAATTCCAAACGAATCGTTATCAAAGATGCTGAACGCGACCTGGCTCGAGACCTTCACCACCCTCTGCGAGGTCGGGCATTTCACCCGCGCGGCCGAGCGGTTGAACATGACCCAACCGGGCGTGAGCCAGCATCTGAGGAAGCTCGAGCAGCAGATCGGCCAGCCGCTGATCAGCCGGCAGGGCAAGAGCTTCACGCTCACGCCGGCGGGCGAGGAGCTGTTTGCGCTGGGCCTGTCCCGCAGGGCCGAAGAGCGGCGCCTGCGCGACGCGATCGAGGTTGATGACCGGGATGCGGGATCGGTGCAGATCGCCTGTTCGGGCAGCTTCGCCATGCTGCTCTATCCCAAGCTGCTGCCCTGGATGCACGCGGCGCCGCGGCTTGCCCTGCATCTCGAGGCGGCACCGCAGGCAAAGATTCTGGCGGGGCTGATCGAAGGGCGCTTCGATCTCGGCGTACTAGGGGCGGACCCCGGTCATGCGCGGCTCGACGCCCGGCTGCTGGGGCGCGAGGAGCTGTGCCTGGTGCTGCCGGCCGGGGCGGCCGATGCCCCCGTCACTTTTGCCGAGCTCGAGGCGCGGGGCTTCATCGCGCATCCCGACGGCTACGGCTACGCCGATGACCTGCTCAGGATCAACTTCCCCGAGGACTACCCCGGCGCCGACCGGATACGCATTCGCGGCACCGTCAACCAGATCGGGCAGATCCCGGCGCCGGTTGCGCAGGGGATCGGCTACACGCTTCTGCCGCGCAGCGGGGTCGAGGCCTTTGCCGGCAAGGCCGATCTCTCGGTCGCGCGCCTCGCCCATCGTCGCTGGCACGAGCTCTGGCTGGTCACCCGGCGCGGCCGCGCGCTGTCGGCGCGCCTGCGTCATGCTGCTGACCTGATTGCCGGGGCGACGCGGCAGCTTGGGCAGGGCTGAGAGCGGCTCAGGCTGCGGTAGACCGTCGCACCTTTAGCTTGTAGCCTGCGCTCAGGTTCAAGGCCGGGACGATTGCGCCGACGCAGGTCTCACAATGATTGAACCATCTCAAACGCAACGGGAGGCAGATAGATGAAACTGGTGATCGGGCTGGATGGCCACACCTCGGGAGAACACGCCCTGGCCTTTGCCAGGGACCTCGCGACCAGGACCACGGGCTGCGAATTGATCGTGGTCTACGTGATCGAGTGGTCGCCGTTCTCGTTCCACTCGGCAGAGGAGAACGCGCAGCGGCACAAACGGCGGGAAGAAGAGATCTCGCTTGCGATGGAGCGGGTGGTCAACCCGGCAGTTCAAGGGCTGACCGAGGCCGGGCTGACGGCACGTGCGATCGTGCGGCATGGCGACGTGGCCGATACCATCGACAGCATCGCGCACAAGGAAGGCGCGAGCCAGATCATCGTCGGACGCAGCAGCGCCGGCGGGGTGACCACGCGACTGTTCGGCAGCTCGACTGCCAACCTCGTGATGGATGCCCGCGTCCCTGTCACCGTCGTCCCTTAAGGAATGTTCGCAATGCAGAAACTTTTCTCACTGATCTTTTCGCTGACGGCCTGTCTCGCCCTTGCCCTGCCGGCGCAGGCGCAGGAGTCGCCGATGACACTCGATGCCCGCGTGAACGAGGCTTTCGCCGCGTTCACCGGCCCCTTTGTCAGCTTCATCTTCGCGCCGATCCCCGGCACGTCGTTTCCCTGGATCGTCATGTGGCTGGTGATCGGCGCCACGGTCTTCACCATCTATTTCGCGGCGGTGCAGTTCCGCTTCTTCGGCCATGCCATCAGCCTGGTCAAAGGCGACTATTCCGATCCCGATGACGCGGGCGAGGTCAGCCACTTCCAGGCGCTGGCGACCGCGCTGTCGGGCACCGTCGGTCTCGGCAACATTGCCGGCGTCGCCGTGGCCGTGGGCATCGGCGGGCCCGGCGCGACCTTCTGGATGATCCTTGCCGGTCTTCTGGGGATGGCGTCGAAGTTCACCGAATGCACGCTCGGCGTGAAATACCGCAACGAATACGCCGATGGCACGGTCTCTGGCGGCCCGATGTACTATATCTCCAAGGGCTTTACCGAGCTGGGCCTGCCGGGGGGCAAGATCCTTGCGGTGCTGTTCTCGGTCTTCTGCATCCTCGGCGCGCTGGGTGGCGGCAACATGTTCCAGGCCAACCAGGCGCATGCGCAGATCACCCAGATCACCGGCGAATATCCCGGCTGGATCACCGGGCTGTTGTTCGCGGCCGTGGTCTTTGCGGTGATCGTCGGCGGCATCAAGTCGATCGCCCGGGTCACCGAAAAGGTCGTGCCCTTCATGGGCATCCTCTACGTCGGCGCGGCGCTGGTGGTTCTGGCTGTCAACTACGACATGATCGGCTGGGCCTTTGGCCAGATCTTCGCCGGGGCCTTTACCGGGCTGGGCGTGGCGGGCGGCTTTGTCGGCGCGCTGATCCAGGGCTTCAAGCGGGCGGCGTTTTCCAACGAGGCCGGCGTCGGATCGGCGGCCATCGCCCACTCGGCGGTGCGCACCAAGGAGCCGATCACCGAGGGTTTCGTCTCGCTGCTGGAGCCGCTGATCGACACCGTGGTGATCTGCACGATGACCGCACTGGTGATCATCATCTCGCAGCAGCTGATCCTCGACGAGGCGACCGGCAGATACCTGCTCGACGAGGCCGGCAGCGCCATTGCGACGGTTGACGGCAACACCGGGGTTGCGCTGACCTCGGCGGCCTTCGGCTCGGCGATCAGCTGGTTCCCCTATGTCCTGGCGGTTGCGGTGATCCTCTTTGCCTTCTCGACGATGATCTCCTGGTCCTACTATGGGCTCAAGGCCTGGACCTACCTGTTCGGCGAAGGCAAGACGACCGAGCTGGTGTTCAAGCTGATCTTCTGCGCCTTCGTGGTGATCGGCGCGGCGGCCAACCTCGGCCCGGTGATCGACTTCTCTGACGCGGCGATCTTTGCCATGGCGGTGGTCAACATCTTCTGCCTCTACTTCCTGATGAAAGTGGTGCGGAAGGAGCTGAACTCCTACAGCCGCCGTCTGAAGTCGGGCGAGATCAGGAAGTTCTCGGCCTGAGGCCGGAACACATCTGACATGGAAAGGGCCGCTTCACGGAGCGGCCCTTTTTCTGTGCCTCAGGACGCGCTGCCCAGCAGGTCGCGGGCGATGCGTTCGAAGATGGCGCTGCCCACCGGGATCAAGTCATCGGGGAAATCATAGTCCGGGTTGTGCAGCGCGGCGTAGTCCTCGCCCGGCCCGAGACAGAGCATCGCCGCCCTTGCGTTCCAGCCGAAGACACCGAAATCCTCCGAGGCGCGCATCGGAACGCCGGCATCGCCATAAGGCACGTTCAGCGCCTCCATCGCGGCTGCGGCAACCTCATAGGCCTCGGGGTGGTTGATCGAGGCGGCGAAATGATCGCAGACCTGGAAGCTCACGCCAAGCCCGGCCTCTTCGGCCAGCGAGGTGGCCAAGGCGCGCGCCTGCGTTTCAAGCGCCTCCATCCCGGCATCGCCTGAGGTGCGCAGTGTGGCATAGACCTCGCCCTCGCCCGGGGCCACGCCGAAGGACGGCTCGCCGATCCGCACATGGGTGATGGTGACCAGCCGGAAATCGTCGTCCAGTTCACCGCCCTGCCCCGGCGCCTCGAGCGCCGGGATGAGCGCGGCTATGGTGCGGGCCGGCGAGAGACCGTCCTCAGGATCTGCGGCATGGGCGGTCTTGCCGGAAAAAGTCATCCCCAACCCCAGCGAGGCGCAGTTGATCAGGCCGGGACAGGTCGAGACATAGCCGAAGGGCCGCCCCGGCTCGATATGGATGGCAAAGGCCCAGTCGGGCTGGATCCCGGCGAACGCCGGATCGGCCACCACCGCCTTGGCGCCGCTGCCGTCTTCCTCGGCGGGCTGGAACATCAGCACCACGCGTCCCTTGGCCACCGGCCGGCGCGAGATCATCCGCCCCAGCGCCAGCAGCATGGTCATGTGACCGTCATGACCGCAGACATGGCTCTTGCCGGGATGCTGCGAGACCCAGTCGATGTCGTTGCGCTCGGCGATCGGCAGCGCGTCCAGCTCGGCGCGGAACAGCACCGTCGGGCCCGGGGTGCCGCTGTCAAAGACCGCCGCCACGCCATGGCCGCCGAGGCCGGTCAGGATGCGGCTGGGGTTCAACGCCCCGAGCGCGCTGGCGATGGTCCTCGCGGTTTCGACCTCTTCGCCGGAGAGCTCCGGCTTGCGGTGAAGCTCGCGGCGAAACGCGGTGAGTTCGGTCACGTCGAGATTTGTCAGCATGCTCCCTGCACCCCTGCCCTGCCTGGTGTTTCGGACCGAAGGTAAATCAGACAAGGGCGCCAGAGCCAAGCGGCCTGCGCCCCTGTGCCGGGACCGCTAGAGCCTGACCTCCGGCGCCGATGCGCCGCTTGGCGCGGGCTCACTGTCGAGAAGCTGCTGCGCCTCGGCCAGTGCGCTGGCCAGCAGCTGCCTGCCCTCGGCGGCCAGTTGCCGCGCCTTCTGGCGGCGGGCGGGATGGGCGAAACCGCTGACGGCGTTGGATTGCGCAATCAGTTGCTCGGCCTCGGCAAGCTGGCTGATCAGCGCGGCACCGGCCGCGCCATGCAGTTCCAGCCGCCTGAGAAGCTCAGGCGTCACGGGGGTTACGAGTTGGGCCATCTGGTTCCTTTCTGACGAGGGGTTCGGCCCGCAGCACGGGTGGCCTGTATCGCTGCCGGGCGCATAAAAGACCGCCTCTCACCTACGCCCAAGAGACAAGCGCAGAAAAGCGAATTAAACTACCCTTTCATCGCAGAATTACTCATGGATACATCACCGTGGACATTGCCCTCATCCGAACCTTCCTCGAAGTCGCGGCCACCGGGTCCTTCGTGAATGCCAGCGAACGGCTGTTCGTCACCCAGTCGGCGGTCAGCCTGCGGGTGGCACGGCTGGAGGCCGATCTGGGCAAGCCGCTCTTTACCCGCTCCAAAGCCGGGGCCGAACTGACGGCGGCAGGGCGGGAATTCGAGCGCTACGCCCTGTCGCTCATCAAGATCTGGGAAGAGGCCCGCCAGCAGATCGGCGTGCCCGAGGGCTATACCAAGTCGCTCAGCATCGGCGCGCAATATTCGCTCTGGCCGCGGCTGGGGTTTCGCTGGATCGACCTGATGCAGAGCCGGATGCCGACGCTCAACATCCGCGCCGAGCTGGGCATGCCGGAGCGTCTGACCCGATTCCTTATCGAGGGCATCGTGCAGATCGGGCTGATCTACACGCCGCAGCTGCGGCCCGGGCTGATCGCGTCGAAGGTGCTGGACGAAGAGCTGGTGCTGGCGGCGTCCTGGGATGCGAGCCTGGACGAGATCGGCGATGCCTATCTCTTTGTCGACTGGGGGCCGGAGTTCGTGCATGCCCATGCGCTGGAGCTGCCGAACCTCACCAACCCCGGGCTCACCATGTCGCTGGGCGCCATGGTCGCCGATTACGTGGTGTCGCGCCGCGCCGCCGCCTATCTGCCGGCGCGCTACATCAAGCGCTATCTCGACGCGGGCGAATTGTTCCTCGTGCCGGATGCCCCGGTCTTCCCCTATCCGGTCTGGTCGATCTGGCGCGAAGACCTTGATCCGGACGTCAGAGAGGTGGCCGAGGCCACGCTTGTGACTATTCAGTCACAGATCGACGAGGATCAATCGGCGGTCATCGCCGAGCTGGCCGAGATCAGCACCGGCGAAACCGTTGAAACGCTTGGATCTTCTGAAGATCCCGCCTGACATGAGCAGTACTCACTCCATCGACGATTATAATTAATTTTTCTTGGGTCATAATCCCCTCTATCTCCAGTCACAGCAGGAATGCTCCCGCCCACTTCGGGCCGGGTCACACCTCATCTGGGAAGGATAGACCCATGAAAACACGCAATGCTCTGACCGCTTCGGTTCTGGCGCTTCTGATCGCATCGCCCGTCTTCGCACAGGGTGCCCTTGTCGGCGTCGATGCGCTGGACGACCGGATCGACGACATTCAGGAAGACGTCTCCGACGACCTGTCGAACGCCAATGTCCGTGACCGCATGAGCAACCAGTACGCTCAAGGCTGGACCGGCAGCTTCGCTCTGGGCTTCTCGGCCACCTCGGGCAACACCGACACCACCGATCTCGATATGGCCGGTCGTTTCCGCTACGGCTCGGGCCCCTGGAACCACACCATCGGTTTCGCGGCCGAGTTTGCCGAAGACAACGACGTGCGCAACAAGGAAGAATACTACGCGACCTATGACGCAAACCGGTACCTGACCGAGAACTTCTACGTCTTCGGCCTGGCCTCGGCCCGCTACGACAACTTCGATGCGAACAAGATCGACGGCTTCCTCGGCTTCGGCCCGGGTTACCGCGTGATCAACCAGCCGAACCAGACCTGGCGCATCCAGGCCGGCCCCGGCATCCGCTACATCGAAGAGCAGTCGGGTGACAACGAGACCGAAGTCGCCGGCATCACCTCGTCGCGTTACTTCTACGGTCTGACCGACACCGTCTCTGTCTCGATGGACACCGACGTGATCTTCTCGAAAGAGGACACCGTCGTGTCGAACGACCTCGGCGCCAACTTCAAGGTGTCGAACAACCTCTCGACCCGCGTGTCCTATCGCACCGAGTGGGACAGCGACCCGCAAGCCGGCTTCGAGAAGTCCGACAACACGCTCGGCGTGTCGCTGGTCTACGGCTTCTGACGATCTGCCTTTTCCCTCATCACCTTGGGGGCGGTCTTTCCGCCCCCTTTTAGGTCGTGTCTCAGAAGTGGTGGAAATTCGAGGGTGGCGTAATTTCCGGGTGAACTGACACCCACCCAACCGGCGGCTGCAACCGCCAGGGAGATCACGCCATGAACCAGATTACCGACACCGCGAGCTCCGCGCTACTGGCCGGAGAGGCCGCGTTCGACCCGATTGAGGAGCGGCTTCGTGCAACGTGCGCGCGACCATCGAAGCTTTATTTGAAGAGGAACTGGACAGCTTTCTCGGTCGGCTTCGCTACCCTCGCTCTCGATCGACAGCATCGTCGCAGTCCTTCCAGCCGCCATCTCATTCACCTTGCTGGGCGCCATCGAGTCGCTTCTGTCCGCCGTCGTCGCTGACGGCATGACCGGCCGCCGACACCGCTCGAATTGCGAACTGGTGGCACAGGGGGTGGCCAATGTCGGATCGTCGCTCTTTGGCGGCTTTTGCGTGACCGGCACCATCGCGCGCACCGCGACCAATGTGCGGGCCGGTGCGCATGGCCCGGTTGCGGGGATGCTGCACGCCGCGTTTCTGCTTTTGTTCATGCTCTTCGCCGCCCCACTCGCGTCCTACATCCCGCTGGCGGCACTCGCAGGCGTTCTGGCCGTCGTGGCATGGAACATGATCGAGAAACCGGCCATCGCCATCCTCCTTCGCTCGGGCTGGGGCGAGGCGACGGTGTTGGGCGCCACGTTCTTCCTGACCATCTTCCGCGATCTGACCGAGGCCATCGTCGTGGGCTTCGCACTCGGGTCGGTCCTGTTCATTCACCGCATGAGCCGGACAACCGATGTTGCAACCGACAAGGCCTTTGTCGGTCGCGACGAGGCCGACACCGCCCATCCGCGGGGCGAATACCATGAACAGCAGGCCGCCGACCCGGACGTGATCATCTACCGGATCACCGGCGTGCTGTTCTTCGGCGCCACGGCCTCGATCGGCTCTGTGCTCGACCGCATCCATGACACCCACAAGGCGCTGATCGTCGATTTCACCTCTGTCCCCTTCCTCGATTCCACCGGTGCCAACATGATCGAGGGTCTGGCTCACAAGGCGCAGACGCAGGGTGTCGCGCTCTGGCTCACAGGGGCGACCCGCGACACGCAGCGAATATTCACAACCCACGGCTTGCAGCCGCCGGTGGTCCACCATGCCGCCACGGTCGACGAGGCTCTGGCACCGCTGCGGGACCGCGTTACCTATGAACAAAAGGCCGTCTGAGGTGCAGACCCAGCATCAAGGAGGGTGCTTCATGAGTGACGCGATGATCCCGACCCCGGTGGCCCGAAGGGCGCGGCGGGTGCTGGAGCGGGTCTGTGACGAAGAGCTGCGCCTGAGCACGGCAGAAAGCTGCACCGGCGGGCTGGTCGCCGCGCTTTTCACCGATATCGAGGGCTGCTCGCATGCCTTCGAGCGGGGCCTTGTGGTCTACAGCGCCGAAGCCAAGCACGAGATGCTGGGGGTGCCGGCGGAGGTGCTCGACACATGCCGCGCAGTGTCAAGAGAGGCCGCGGTGGCAATGGCCGAGGGGGCGCTCGCGCGCTCCCAGGCCGATCTGGCGGTCTCGGTCACCGGCTTCGCCGGGCCGGCGGGGGACGAGGGCACCGAAGGCCATGTGCATTTCGCCCTCGCCCGCAGTGGCGTGGCGACCGAGCACAGGGAAGAGGCCTTCGGCGCCATCGGCCGCGATGCGATCCGGCACAGATGCCTTGAAACCGTGTTGGAAATGCTCGAAAGCTCTTTCCCATGACCCAAGACAACGCCGCCGCCTTTGCCGCCTTTCACCGCCACGGTTTCATCCGTGTGGCCACCTGCACACCGCGGGTCAGGCCCGCCGATGTCGCCTTCAACTGCGAGAGCGTGATCGAGGAGGCCCGCGCCGCCGACCGCGCCCGCGCCGACCTGCTGGTCTGCCCCGAGCTGTGCCTGTCGTCATACGCCATCGACGACCTGCACATGCAGGAGGCGCTGCTGGCCGAGGTCGAGGCGGCGGTGGCCCGGGTGACCGAGGCGAGCGCGGAGCTGAGCCCGGTGATCCTGGTCGGTGCGCCGCTGCGCCACGAGGCGCGGCTCTACAATTGCGCGGTGGTGATTTCGCGCGGCAAGGTGCTGGGGGTGGTGCCGAAGTCCTATCTGCCGAATTACCGCGAGTTCTATGAAAAGCGCTGGTTTGCCCATGGCCGGGGCATCCGTGGCGAGATCACCGTCGCTGGCGCGCGCGTGCCCTTTGGCGACGACCTGATCTTCGAGGCAAGCGACCTGCCCGGGTTGATCTTTCACGCCGAGATTTGCGAAGACCTCTGGACGCCCGCCCCGCCCTCGTCGAATGCCGCCATGGCCGGGGCGCTGATCCTCGCCAACCTCTCGGCGTCGAACATCGTGATCGGCAAGTCGACCGACCGGCACTCGCTCTGCCAGTCGCAGTCGATGCGCGGCTTTGCGGCCTATGTCTATTCCGCCGCCGGCCCGGGCGAGAGCACCACAGACCTGGCCTGGGACGGTCAGGGGATGATCTACGAGCTGGGCGATCTGCTGGCCGAATCCACCCGCTTTCCGACCGAGCCCGAGCTGACGCTGGCCGATGTCGACGCTGGCCGCATCCGGTCCGAGCGGATGCGCACCGGCAGCTTCAACGACGCTGCCCGCCACCATGCGCCGGAGTTCCGCCAGATCCGCTTCGACCACCTACCTCATCACGAAAACGCCGGGTTGATCAGGCCCTTGCGGCGCTTTCCTTATGTGCCCAACCGGGAAAGCCATCTCGATCAGGATTGCTACGAGGCCTTCAATATCCAGGTCGAAGGCCTGCGCCGCCGCTTCGAGGCCACCCATGGCAAGACCATGGTGATCGGCATCTCCGGCGGGCTCGATTCCACCCATGCGCTGATCGTTGCGGCCAAGGCCTGCGACCGCATGGGCCTGCCGCGCGAGCGGATCCTGGCCTTTACCATGCCGGGCTTCGCCACCTCGGATCACACCAAGGACAACGCCTGGAAGCTGATGCGCGCCATGGGGGTCTCGGCTGACGAGATCGACATTCGCCCCGCCGCCCGGCAGATGCTGTCCGACATGGGCCACCCGTTTTCCGACGGTGAGCCGGTCTATGATATCACTTTCGAAAACGTTCAGGCGGGGCTGCGCACCGATTACCTGTTTCGGCTGGCCAACCAGCGGCAGGGGTTTGTCATCGGCACCGGCGACCTGAGCGAGCTGGCGCTGGGTTGGTGCACCTATGGCGTCGGCGACCAGATGAGCCATTACGCGGTCAACGCCGGCGTTCCCAAGACGCTGATCCAATACCTGATCCGCTGGACCACCCGCACCGGCCAGTTCGATGCCGAGACCGACCGGGTGCTGGAGGCGATCCTCGAGACCGAGATTTCGCCGGAACTGGTGCCCGCCGGCGAGGACGAGGAAATCCAGAGCACGGAGTCGATGATCGGGCCTTACGAGTTGAACGATTTCTTCCTCTATCACACCATGCGTTACGGGCATGCGCCGTCGAAGGTGGCCTTCCTCGCCTGGCACGCCTGGCATGACGTCTCCGAGGGGCGCTGGCCCGAAGGTTTCCCCGAGGCCAAGCGCAATGCCTATGACCTCGAGACCATCCGACATTGGCTGGAGAAGTTCCTGTTCCGCTTCTTCGCCACCAGCCAGTTCAAGCGCTCGGCCCTGCCCAACGGCCCCAAGGTCAGCCCCGGCGGCGCGCTTAGCCCGCGCGGTGACTGGCGCGCGCCGTCAGACAGCGTGGCGACGCCCTGGCTTAAAGAACTGCGGGACAATGTGCCGGAGACCTGGCCGGAGATCTGAGGCTTCCCGCCAGAGCATAGCGTCGTGCGCATCACTGGCGGCCCGGCGTCACCGCCGAGACGCAGCGTTCTTTCCGTGTCAGCCACGGTGACCAGCCATTGCCCCTGCCCCGCGCCGGGCTACCTGCGGTGAGTTGATCTCATCAGGATATGCCAGTGGAACACGTTTCAATCGACCTTTGGGCCGCCAATCTCGAGCCCGGGGTGCCCGACCTGCAGACCTGGCTTGCCCAGTTGGACGCCCGCGCGGCGCAGACCGCCGCCCTTGGTGCGCAGATGCTGGTGCTGCCCGAGTTTGCCTGCGCGCAATGGCTGACATTCGCGCCCTTGGACATGCCCAAGGAAAACACCCTCGGCTGGCTTTACGAGTGCGGCGAGCACGCGCTGGATGCCATTGCCGAGATGACCACGCGGCATGGCATTTCGATCCTGCCCGGCACCATCCCCTTTGCCGCCGGCAACAAGGACGGCGTGCCGACCTATCTCAACCGCGCCTGGCTGCTGACGCCGGACGGCGCGCGCCACAGCCAGGACAAGCTCAGCCTCACACCGCTCGAGGCCCAGGGCGCCGGCGGTGTCACCGTGCATGGCGACAGCATCAACGTGATCGAATGGAACGGGCTGCGGCTGGCGATGATCATCTGCCTCGACAGCGAGTTCACCGACCTCTGGTCGCGGCTGGGGGCGCTTGATCTCGACGTGATCATTGTTCCGGCCAAGACTGACATGATCACCGGCTACAACCGCGTCTTCGGCTGCGCCCGCGCCCGCGCGATCGAGCTGCAGACCGTGGTCTGCGTGCTGGGTGCGGTCGGTGTGCCCTTTGGCCAGCCCGTGACCGATACCGGCGTCGGCGGGGCGAGCGTCTTTCTGCCCTGCGACGTGAATGTCTCGCTCGATGGCTGCCACGCAACGCTGGCGCCGCAGACGGCGGCGATGATGACCGACCACGTGCTGATGGCCGCTGACATCCCCGTTGGTGCCGTCCGCCGGCTGCGCAACGGCCATGCCGAGGCCGAGGTCTGCCCGGCGCAATGGGATGCCGGGCATCTCACGGTCAACGACCCGGCCTGAGCGCTCAGCTGCTGCGGAAGACATGCACCGCACAGGGCGCGTGTCGCACCACCCGCGCGGCGGTCGAGCCAAGCAGGAAGTCGCTGAAATCCGGCTTGTGAGAGCCGATGACGATGCAGTCGATGGCATGTTCGTCGGCATAGTCGATCAGCGTCCGATAAGTATGGCCGCGCACGATCTTGGCGCTGATGCCCTCGATATGCGCGGTCTTCTCGACCAGCAGCCGCCGCGCCCTCTCGAAGCCTTCGCGCACCGCGTTCTCGCCGAGATAGGCGCTGACCGACGAAGGCGGCGCCTCGAAAACGTGGATCGCCACGATCTCGGCACCCGGGTTGCACAGCGCCTGGGCGATTTCGAGCATCTGCGGCGAGATGCCGTGATCGAGCGCCATGGCCACGAGGATCTTGTAGTACATCGAACTCTCCTTTGCGCCGTCGGGGGTCAGTTGCCGTAGATGTAATTCGGCAGCCAGAGCGCGATCTGCGGGAAGATGAAGATCAGGATCAAGCCGATCAGCTGGATCACCATGAATTGCATCATCCCGAGATAGATGTCGCGCAGATCCCATTCTGGCACCACCCCCTTGAGGAAGTAAGCCGAAAGCGCCACCGGCGGACTGAGCCAGGCGGTCTGCAGGTTGACCGCCACCAGGATCGCGAACCAGATCAGCAGGTCGTTCTGGTTCTCGAAGCCGAGGTCGAGCGAGATCACCGTGGGGATCAGGATCGGCACGATGATCAGCACGATCGGCACCCATTCCAGCGGCCAACCCAAGAGGAAGATCAGCGCCATGATCAGCATCAGGATCAGCACCGGCGGCATGTCGAGCGCCAGAAGCAGTTCGGTCAGCATCTTCGGCGTGCCGAGGTTCGAGAAGACCGCGCCGAAGAAGTTCGACGCCGCCACCAGGAACATGATCAACACGGTAATCTCGAGGCTCTTGATCAGCGCGTCGTAAAGGCCCGGGATAGTGAACTTGCGATAGAGCATCGACAAGAGCACCGCGCCGAATGCGCCGCAGGCCGAGGCCTCGGCCGGGGTGGCCCAGCCCGCGAGGATCGAGCCCAGGGCAAAGGCGATCAGTACCGTCGGCGGCACCAGCCCCATGAAGAACTCGTACCAGAGGTCCGAGAAGTAGAAGCCGCCGGGCTTGGTCCGGTGCAGCCAGGTGTAGACGACATACATCAAACCGATCCAGGCCAGCGGCACAATCAGCGCGCCGAAGAAAAAGCCGAAGCCGGTGGTGATGCCTTTCGTTATCAGCCACATCAGCACGATCAGCGAGGCCATGACGAGGATGACTTCCAGCAGGTAGAATCTCGAGGTCTCCGGCTGGTCCTCCGGCGGCAGGATCGGCCCGAGACTGGGGTTGAGCCAGCAGCGCCCCAGAGCATAGAGCAGGTAGAGCCCGGCCAGCATCACCCCGGGAATGATCGCTGCGCGGAACAGGTCGGTCACCGGCACCTCGAGCACCGGCCCCATGACGATCAGCATGATCGACGGCGGGATCAGGATGCCCAGCGTGCCGCCTGCGGTGATCGTGCCGGCGGCCAGCCGCACGTCATAACCCGACTTGTTCATCGTGCGCGCCGCCATGATGCCCAGAATGGTGACCGAAGCGCCGACGATGCCGGTCGCGGCGGCAAAGATCGTCGAGACAAAGAGCACCGCGATGAACAGCGCCCCGCGCGTCCGGCTCATCATCATCTGCACCGCCTGGAACAGCCGCTCCATCAGCCCGGCCTTCTCCATCACGATGCCCATGAAGATGAAGAGCGGCACCGCCACCAGTTGATCGGACAGCATGACTGAGTTGGTCTGCAGCGTCATCAGGAAGGTGGCGAGCTTGAAATTCGCACCCCAGGTGCCGAAAACGAAACCCAAAAAGATCAGGGTAAAGGAGATCGGAAAGCCCACGAAGATGGCAAAGAGCATCACCGCCAGCATGATCAGCCCGATGATCGGCTTGTCGACATCCAGAAGTCCATCGCGGCCAAAGGCAGCTGTCCACCAATCGGCAAGTGGCACGACATCGGGAAAGAACACGCCCCCGGTGACGATGAGCAGACCCACCGCATAGAACGGCAGGATCTTCAGGAACCGCGCCTCGCGCTCCTTGCCCATCTTGTGGAAGGCGCGGAACAGTTCGGGGAATCCTTGCAGCAGCAACAGCAGCGCGCCCACCGGCATCGCCAGCCGCGCCGGCCAGAGCACCGGCGCCCAGGTGCTGTCGCTGGCCTGTTCGCCGGAAACAAAGGACTTGAGCCAGTATTCCGACGAGACCCAGGTGAAGAACAGCATCGCCGGGATGTAGAAGGCGAGGTAAAGCACCGCGTCGACGGTGGCCTGCGTCTTGTCCGACCAGTTGCGATAAAGGAAATCGGCGCGGATGTGCACGCCGCGCATCAGCGCATAGCCGGCCGCCGCCATGAAGAGCACGCCGCCCAGCATCCGGGCGATGTCATAGACCCAGAGCGTCGGGCCGAAGCCCCAGGCGATGGCCACGTCGTTCATGCCGTTCTGGGTCAGGACGGCAAACATGTTGCGCGAAAAGACTTCGTAGACGATGGCCAGGATCAGCGGGATCATCAGCAGGCAGATGATCCGCCCGGCCCAGAGGTTGATCACGTCGATGGTGGCGGTGATCGGCCTCTGCCAGGCGGTCATGTCCTCCGGCGTCTGCCCCGGCTCTTCAGCGCGCCGCTCGGCGATAAGCTCGTCGGTGATGTCGAGCTCTTCGGGGATTACCTCTTCGGCCATTGCCACCCGTCCCTGTCGTTCTTCTTGTTGAATGTCGTCAGTGGAAAAGCCCCGGACGCGCCGGGGCTTTCCAGGCTGTTGCGCCTACTTCAGCGTATCCGCGAAGGCCCGGCCCAGGTTGGCGTTCGAGGTCTGCGCCCCGGCCCAGAACGGCACCGCTACTTCGGCAAAGTCCTTCTGGCTCTGCCAGACCTCGGCAAAGAACTCGTTCTCGGCGGCATTGGTCTCGAGCGCGGCCTTGGCGGCGGCCATGTACTCGGTGAAGTAATCCGCCGGGGTGTCATGCAGGATGACGCCGTGGTTCTCGGTCAGGTCCTTCAGCGCCTTGCCGTTTTCGTAGATGCGATAGGACATCGACTTGGACAGCGAGGCATTGGCCGCCACTTCCAGCGCCTTCTTCTCGAGATCGGTCAGCCCCTCGTAGACATCGCCGTTGATGTAGAGGTCGGCGTTCACGACGACCTGGTGCAGGCCCTGCAGGTAGTAGTGCTTCAGCACCTTCTGAAAGCCGAAGACCGAGTCGGGCTTGGGGCAGCACCATTCGGCGGCGTCGATCGTGCCTTTCTCCAGCGCCGGCAGGATGTCACCGCCGCCCATGGCAACCGAGGCCACGCCGATATCCTTGTAGGTCTGGCCGGGAATGCCCGGAGGCGTGCGGAAGCGGTACTTGCGGAAATCGGCCATGCTCTCGATCGGTTCCTTGAACCATCCCAGCGCCTCGGGGCCGACCGGCTGCAGCATGAAGCCTTTGACGTTCATGCCCATCTCGTCCCAGAGCTGGTCGTAGAGCTCCTTGCCGCCGCCGTACTGGAACCACGACACGAAGGCGATATTGTCGATGCCGACACCGGCGCCCGCCACGGGCGAGCCAAAGAGCATCGCCGCCGGGTGCTTGCCCGACCAGTAGTGCGTCCAGGCAAAGCCGCCCTCGATCAGACCGCTGTCCACCGCATCAAGCGTTTCGCGCACGCCCACGACAGCCCCGGCCGGCAGCACTTCGATCTTGAGCGATCCGCCGGTCAGCGCCGCCACGTCGGCGGCAAAATCCTCGAGCATGTGCACTTCGTCGGCCTGCGCCGGGATCACCGATTGCACGCGGATCACGGTTTCGGCCAGCGCCGCCGAGGCGGTCAGGGCAAGGGCCGCGACCCCGGTTGTCAAAGTCTTGAGGTTGAACATCAATTTTCCTCCCATGATGCGTTTGCCTTCTGCTTTTGTTATCGGGCCGGCGGCGAAGGCACGGGTCCGGTCCCCTGGTCGTTTCGGCGGCCCCCCTCCCTGAACGGGCCGCCGAAGCTCTTGTCTCCTGACGCCGCGACTCTCCCGGTCGCATGTCTGGCGTTTCGTATCCCGACGACCTCCCCTCGCAGGGCAGGCCGCCGGAATTCCTGGTGTCTCGCGATCTGTCCTGTCGCCTAAGCGGTACACTCCTCCAGAATGAGATCGCTGGCGCGTTCGCCGATCATGATCGCCGGGGCGTTGGTATTGCCGCTGACGATCTGCGGCATGATCGAGGCATCTGCGACGCGCAGGCCGGTGACCCCGCGCACCTTCAAGCTCGGGTCCACCACGGCCATCGGATCGATGCCCATCTTGCAGGTGCCCGTCGGGTGATAGATCGTGACCGCCGTGCGCCGCGCCCAGTCGAGCGTCGCGGCCTCGTCGTCGAAGGCCACGTCCGGTCCGGGGGCATGCTCTTCCATGATATGCGATCTCAGCGGATCGTGGCCGGCAATCTTGCGAGCGATCTGAATGCCTTTGACGATTGTCTTCTGGTCGGTCGGCGTGGCGAGATAATTCGGATGGATCGCCGGGTGGTCGTCCATGCTGGCCGAGGTCAGGCTCAGATGGCCGGCGCTTTCGGGGCGCAGCTGCAGCACCGAAGCGGTGAAGGCCGAGAATCTGTGCGGCCCTTCCGCCGGGCTGTCGGCGCTGAACGGCTGGATGTGGAACTGGATGTCCGGCGTCTCGAGATGCGGCTCGGTCTTCAGGAAGCCGGTGCCGAGGCTCGCCGCCATGGTCATCGGGCCGCGCTGGGTCAGGGCATATTGCAAGGCAATGCGCGCCTGTTTCAGCAGGCTGCTGGTCTCGGTGTTGATGGTGCTGAGGTCGGTCTTGAACACCGGCCGCGCCTGCAGGTGATCCTGCAGGTTGCGCCCTACCCCCTTGAGGTCGGCCTGCACCTCGATCCCCAGCGGCGCCAGCGCCGCGCCATCGCCGATCCCTGAAAGCATGAGGATCTGCGGCGAACCGATCGCCCCGGCGCTCAGGATCACCTCGGCACGGGCGCGGATCTCGTGGAAGGTATTGCCGAGACGCACCCGCACGCCCACCGCACGGCCGGCTTCCAGCAGCACCTTCTCGGTCTGCGCATTGGGGATCACCTCGAGGTTCTTCCGCCCCCGCGCCGGCTTGAGATAGGCCACCGCCGAGGAACAGCGCCGCCCGCCGCGCATCGTCAGCTGGAAATAGCCCACGCCCTCCTGGTCGGCGCCGTTGTAGTCGCGCGCCTTCGGATAGCCGGCCGCCTGCGCCGCCTCGATCCAGCGGTCCACCACCTCGCGGGTCAGCCGCGAGGTCTGCACCGAAAGCGGCCCGTCGCGGCCGCGCAGATTCTCGGGGTCTTCGCCCTCCCAGCGCTCGGCGCGCTTGAAACAGGGCAGCACGTCCTCCCACGACCAGCCGCGACAGCCGGCCTGCGCCCAGCCGTCGTAATCCTGCGGCTGTCCGCGCACATAAAGCAGACCGTTGATCGAGCTCGACCCGCCCAGCACCCGCCCCCGCGGCCAGGGAATGGCGCGGCCGGCGATGCCGGGATCGGCCTCGGTGCGATAGCGCCAGTCGGTGCGCGGGTCGCCCATGGTGCGGAAATAGCCGACGGGGATGTGGATCCAGGGATTGGTGTCACGCGGTCCCGCCTCGAGCAGCGCAACGCTGTAGCGCCCGCTTTCCGACAGCCGGTTGGCAAGCGCACAACCGGCAGACCCGGCCCCCACGATGACGAAATCAAACTCCATGCGCCTCCCTATCAGCAAAATTGGGACTAAAGGTCTCGATTTTTACCGCATGGGCAGGCTACAGTGATTCGGGTACAAGTCCACAAACTATTTGCAGGGACCCCCTCGGATGTCTGAGCACGACCGGATACCGACCAACCTCAGGACCCTCCTGATCCTCGAGATCCTCGGGCGCAGCGACCGCCCCATGACCGCGACCGAGATCAACGAGGACCTGGGCCTGCCCAAGCAGACGGTGCACCGGCTTTGCGCCACGCTGGTCGAGACCGGGTTCCTCACCCGCCAGGGCCCCGACCGCCGCTATCAGGTGGCGCGGCGGCTGCGCGAGATGGGCGCCGGGCTGATCCACAGCTCGCGCGATCACATCGCCCGCCATCAGGTGCTGCTCGAGGTTTCGGCCGAGGTGCGCGAGACGGTGAACTACGTGGTGCCCGAGGACACCGGCATGCGCTATCTCGACCGGGTCGAGACCGACTGGCCGTTCCGCGTGCAGCTGCCGGTCGGCACCAACGTGCCCTTTCACTGCACCGCCAGCGGAAAATGCTTTCTCGCCAGCCTTGCGCCGGAGGCGCGGGCGCGCTTTGTTTCGGCCTTGCCGCTGAAGCAGATGACCACGGCGACGCTGACCGATCCCGACGCGCTGCTGGCTGAACTGGCCGAGATCGCCGCAGTCGACTATTCCCTCGACCGCGAGGAATTCATCGAGGGCATGGTGGCCATTGCCGTGCCGGTCACCGACCCTCAGGGCCGGTTCATCGCCGCGCTGGCGGTGCACGGCCCGACGCAAAGGATTTCCCTCGAGGCGGCGATTGACCGCAAGGAACTGCTGCAGACCGCCGCCGCCAGGCTGCGCGAGGCGCTGTTTCCCGCGACCTGAGCCCTCAGCCCTCGGGGCGCACCGGGAAGCGGTCGCCGTCCTTGGTGATCACCACCAGACGGTCTTTGCCGTCGAGCACGTAAAGGTCGCAGCGCGAGAACCCGGTGACGAACTCGATGCAGATCGTGCTGTCCTCGGTGACCTCGAAATAGCCGTAGCCGGTGCCGCCCTCGCCCGCATAGGTGTAGGTATAGCGCCCGTCGTCGTAGAATTCCGAGACGCCGCCATCGTAGAAGGCGATGCTGTTGCCACGCAGCCGCGCGTCCAGCGCAGCGACGGCGATCTCGCGGTCGCTGTCGCGGGGTTGCGCGGTGGCACCCAGGGGCGCGGCGACAAGGCAGAGGGCAAGGACAAGGCGCATCAGGCAGGCTCCGATGTGGTTTGCCCCGAGCCTAGCCGATCCGGGCTGACCGGCGGCACACGATCACGCGACCAGCTTCTCGGCCTTCTTCAGATCGACCGAAACCAGCTGCGACACACCCTGCTCCTGCATCGTCACGCCGAACAGCCGGTCCATCCGTGCCATCGTCACCGCGTGGTGGGTGATGATCAGGAAGCGGGTGTCGGTGCGGCGGCACATCTCGTCCAGCAGGTCGCAGAACCGCGTCACGTTGGCATCGTCGAGCGGCGCGTCGACCTCGTCGAGCACACAGATCGGCGCCGGGTTGGCGAGGAAGACGGCAAAGATCAGCGCCAGCGCCGTCAGCGTCTGTTCGCCGCCAGACAGCAGCGACAGGGTCGAGAGCTTCTTGCCCGGCGGCTGGCACATGATCTCGAGGCCGGCTTCCAGCGGATCGTCGGACTCCACCAGCACCAGATTGGCCTCGCCGCCGCCGAACAGATGGGTGAAGAGCATCGAGAAGTTGCTGTTGACCTGCTCGAAAGCGGTCAGAAGACGCTCGCGCCCCTCGCGGTTGAGACTGGCAATGCCGCCGCGCAGGGTGCGGATCGCCTCTTCGAGGTCGGTCTTTTCCGTGACCAGGGTGTCATGCTCTTCCTGCACCTCGCGGGCGTCTTCCTCGGCCCGGAGATTGACCGCGCCCAGACCGTCGCGCTGCCGCTTGAGCCGATTGACGGTCTCTTCGATGCGCTCGGCGGGGGGCATGTCCTCGGGGTTGGTGCCGAGCTTTTCCAGCAGCCGTGCCGGGGTGACCTCGAGCTCGTCCTCGATCCGCTCAGCCGCGGCGCGGGTGGTTTCCTGCGCGGCCTCGGCGCGGGCCTGGGCGGCGGCGCGGGCTTCGCGGGCCTCGGATGCGGCGCGTTCGGCCTCGCGTTCGGCCTGATCGGCGCTGCGCAGGGTGGCCTCGGCCTCTGACAGGGCCTGGGCGGCGGCGCTGCGGCGCTCTTCGGCGGCGGCGATGCTGTCGCCCAGCTCTTCGCGCTGCGCGGCGATCTCGAGCGGCACCTGCACCGCGGCGGCCAGTTCGTCCTCGCTTGCGGTCTTGCGCTCGGTCAGCTCGGTACTGCGCTTTTCGGCGGTCTCGAGCCGGTGGCGCCAGCCCGACAGCTCCTTGGTGACCTGCTGGCTGCGGCGGGTGCGGGCCTCGCCCTCGCGGCGCAACTCGTCGAGGCCGGAGCGCCGAGCCATCATCGTCATCCGTGCGGCCTCGACCGTCATCTTGACGTCTTCGACCAGCGCCCGCGCGGCTTCGAGATCGGGCAGATCGGCAGCGGCGCGCTCGGCCTCGCGCAGTTGCAGCGCGGCGGCGTGGCTTTCCTCTTCATGGCGCTGCACGGCAAGGCCCAGGCTTTCGAGACGGCCCTCGGCGAGGTTCTTTTCAGCCTCGGCGCGGTTCATCGCGCGGCTGGCATCGTTGAAGGCGCGGTCGGCCTCGCGGCGGGCCTCGCGGGCCTCCTTGTCGGCGCGGGCAAGATCGCTGAGACGGGCGGTCAGAGCGTCATGCGCGGCGCGCGCGGCCTCCATCCGGGTGGTGGCATGTTCCAGCGATTGCTTGAGCTCTTCCAGACGGTTGAGCTGTTCCAGTCGCAGCGCGGCGGCGGAGGGCGCATCCTCGGCCCAGGCGCGGAAACCGTCCCAGCGCCAGAGATCGCCCTCGGGGCTGACCAGCCGTTGGCCGGGTTGCAGCAGCGGTTGCAGCCGGGCGCCGTCGTCGGCCTCGACGAGGCCGATCTGGCCCATGCGCCGGGCCAGAACCTCTGGCACCGAAACATGCAGCGACAGCGGCGTGACGCCTTCGGGCAGCGCCGGCGGCAGGTCGTAATTCGGCAGGCTGGCCCAGCCCGAGGGGCCATCGGCCTGCACCTCCGGCGCGCGCAGGTCATCGGCCAGAGCGGCGCCGAGCGCCTTTTCGAAGCCCTGCTGCACCTGCAGCCGGTCCATGATCTGGCCGCCCTCTGCGGTGTCGCGTTCGAGCAGCTTGGCCAGAGCCGAGGCCTCGGCGCGCAGGGCATTGGCCTCGCCCTCGGCCTCGGAGCGTTCGGCGCGGGCCTCGGCCTCGCGCGATTGCGCCTCGGCGCGGGCGTCATCGGCAGCGGTGAGCGCATCGTCGGCGCGCTGCGCCATCTGCCGCGCGGCCTCTTCGGCGGCGCGGGCGGCGGCCTCGTCCTCGACGGCCTGGGCTAGGCGGGATTTCGACTCGTCGACGGCGGCGCGGGCCTTCTGTGCCTCGGTCTCGCTGCGATCCTGGCGCTTGCGGCTCTCGTCCAGCAGGCGCTGGGCCGACTGGTGGCGGGCGGCGAGACGGGCGACGTCTTCGGTCTGGCGGGTCAGGTCGCCTTCGCGTTCGGACAGGACGGCGGCGGCCTCCTGCGCCATTTCGGTGGCCTCTTCCATCGCGGCCTCATGGCCTTCGCCGGCCTTGGCGAGCTCGGCGGCTTCCCACTCCAGCCGCTCGATGGTCTCGCCGGCGTCGCGGTTGAGCCCGGCCTCCCGGTCGATGTCGCGGGCCAGCTGGGCGATGCGGTTTTCCAGCGTGGCGATCTTGTCCCGGGCGGTGGTCTCCTGGTCGGCGAGCGTGTCGCGCTGCACCTGCAGGCGTTGCAGCACGGCCGAGGCGATCGCCTCTTCCTCGCGCAGGGCCGGCAGCACGGTGTCGGCCTCCTGCCGCGCCTTGGTGGCCTGGCGGGCGGCGGTCTCGGCCTGGGCGGCGCCGGTGACCATGGCGCGCAGCACCTCTTCGGCCCTGAGACGGGCCTCATCGGCCTCTTTCCAGCGGCGATAAAGCAGCAGCCCCTCGGCCTGCCGTAGGTCTTCGCCGATGGCGCGATAGCGCGCGGCCTGCTTGGCCTGACGGGCGAGCTGCGCCAGCTGGGTCGCGAGCTGTTCGATCACGTCGTCGACGCGCAGCAGGTTGGCCTCGGTGCTCTTGAGCTTCAGCTCGGCCTCGTGGCGACGCTGGTAGAGGCCCGAGATGCCGGCGGCCTCTTCAAGGATGCGGCGGCGGTTCTTGGGCTTGGCATTGATCAGCTCGCTGATCTGGCCTTGCCGCACCAGCGCCGGCGAATGCGCACCGGTTGAGGCATCGGCAAAGAGCATCTGCACGTCGCGGGCGCGCACGTCCTTGGAGTTGATCTTGTAGGCAGAACCCACGTCGCGGGTGATCCGGCGGGTGATCTCCAGCGCGTCACTGTCGTTGAAGCCGGCGGGCGCCAGACGGTCGGAATTGTCGAGATGCAGCGCCACTTCGGCAAAGTTGCGGGCCGGGCGCGAGGAGGCGCCGGCGAAAATCACGTCTTCCATGCCGCCGCCGCGCATCGCCTTGGCGCGGGTCTCGCCCATCACCCAGCGCAGCGCTTCGAGCAGGTTGGACTTGCCGCAGCCATTCGGCCCCACCACGCCGGTCAGACCGTCCTGAATCAACAGATCGGTCGGGTCGACAAAGCTTTTGAAGCCTGTCAGACGCAGTTTGGAAAAGCGCAATGCTCTGGCCTCTCGATTGCCCGGGTATGGCCCGGTGATTCCGGTTTTCAGCCAGTCTGAGCCTTGGTGTTGTGGTCTGTCAACGCCCCCACACAGGATGTGGGAATAACCTCTGACTTATCCACAATATATCGGCTGATTCCGGCTGGTTGTCAGCCGCAACTCAGGAAGACGTCGCGTTCTCCGCGGAGATCCGCCGGTGACAGCCTGCCGCTGCAGACCGCCCGGCCCCGTGGCTGGCGCGGAGGCTTGAGGCCGTCGCCGCAGTCGAGACCGGCCAGCAGCACCGAGGGATCGCCCTGCAGCCAGACAATGTCGCAGCCGGTGGCGCGTTCGATGGCGCGGCCGCCGTTATTGGCGACATCCGCCATGCGGACACTCCAGAGGGCGTTGGTACGGATCGCCTCGGCATAGCCGGCGCGGTGACGCACGTCGAACTGCATGCCACCCTCTGACAGGCGGACGGGGGCCACGCCGATATGGCGCAGCCCCGGGCTGTTACAGCCTGAGAGAAGGATCAAAACGGGAAACAACGCAAATCGACCCATGGGTCAGGCCTAGACCGCAGGCATTAACAAACCCTTACCGGATGCGAAACAATCCAGGCCCAAGCCGTCGATTGTTTCGCAGATCGCCGGGAAGCTTGCTCCTGCCCCGCCTGTGGTCATATAAACTGACCAATTGCAGGAGCCCCCATGCCGTTTCAACCGATCCAGCCCGAGAAGCTTTCGACCGCGGTAACCCGCCAGATCGAACAGCTCATCCTGCGTGGCATCCTGCGCCCGGGCGAGCGCCTGCCCTCGGAACGTGAACTCTCGGACCGGCTGGGCGTCTCGCGCCCCTCATTGCGCGAAGCCATCGCCGATCTCGAGGCCAAGGGCCTGCTGACCGCCAAGGCCGGCGCCGGGGTCTTTGTCGCCGATGTGCTGGGCTCGGCCTTTGCGCCGGCGCTGGTGCAGCTCTTTGCCAGCCATGACGAGGCGGTCTTCGACTACCTCTCCTTCCGGCGCGACATGGAGGGGCTGGCGGCCGAGCGCGCGGCGCGGCTGGGGTCGGACACCGATCTGCGGGTGATCCAGACGGTGTTTGACAAGATGGTGGCGGCGCATGCCAAGCGCGACCCGTCTGACGAGGCGGCGCTGGATGCCGAGTTCCACCTGTCGATCATCGAGGCCAGCCATAACGTCGTCATGCTGCACATGATGCGCTCGATGTACCAGCTGTTGCGCGAGGGCGTGTTCTACAACCGCCAGATCATGTTCCGCCAGCGGCTGACCCGCGACATGCTGCTGGAGCAGCACGAACGCATCAACACCGCCCTGCAGGCGCGCGAGGCCACGGCAGCGCGGGCGGCGGTCGAGAGCCACCTGGATTTCGTCGAGACCGCGCTGCGCGACAATGCCAAGGCGGCGCGCAACGAGGCAGTGGCGCTGCAACGGTTCGAACACGAGCAAAACCGCAAGCCCTGATCCCCCTGCCCCGAGAAACGCAAAACGCCCGAAGCGCGAAGCTCCGGGCGATGCAATCTTGTCTGCCGGCTGTCAGCGCGGGAAAGCCCCCCACGCGGCTCAGTGCAGCTTGGCTTCCACCGTGGCGATCGACTCGTCGATCATCCGGTTGGCGTCGGCCTCGGTCATCTGCTTGGCGATCACTTCGCGGGCGGCGGCAACAGCCACCACGATCGCGCGATCCCGCACTTCCTTGACCGCGGCGGCACGGGCCGATGCGATCTGGTCCTCGGCACCGGCCAGGCGGCGGGCGATCGAAGCTTCGATGTCCTTCTTCGCGGATTCGGCGGCAATGCGCGCCTCTTCCTTGGCGTGGTCGACGATGCGCTGCGACTGGTCCTTCACCTCTTGCTGCTTGCGCTCGTAAGAGGCCAGCAGGGTCTGCGCTTCCTCGCGGATGGCGCGGGCTTCGTCCAGCTCGCTGCGGATGCCTTCGGCCCGCTTGTCGAGCATGCCTGCCAGCATCGAGGGGACCTTGAAGTAGATCAGGACCGCGATGAACAGCAGGAAGGCGAGCAACACGATGAAATCGGTGTTGGCCAGCGAGAAGAAAGGACCGCTTGCGGCCAGCGCAGGGCTGCCCGAGGCAATCAGCGCGATGGTCAGAAACTTGCGCATGTCTTACCCTTTCGTCCGTTCGGCGACGGCCGCGTCGATTGCGCTGCTGTCGGCCTTGCCGCCAAGCGCCGTGACGAGCGCTTCCGCGGTTTCCCGGGCAACCTCTTTCACGTTGTCGAGCGCGCTGGCGCGAATCTCGGAGATCGCCTTTTCCGATTCCGCCGTGCGAGCGGCGATTTCGGCGTCGGCCTTGTCGGTTGCAACCTTGAGCTCGGCTGCAATCTCCTCCTTGGCCTCGGCGATGATGTTCTGTGCCTCGGCACGGGCATCTGCCAGCGCCTTGTCATAGGCCTTTTCGGCTTCACCGGCCTGACGCTTCAGCTCTTCGGCCTTGGCGAGGTCATTGGTGATGGTTCCCTGACGTTCCGCCAGAACCGCCGCGATGCGCGGCAGCGCGATGCGGGACAGGACGAAATAGATCACGGCCAGCGTGATCAGGAGCCAGAAGATCTGGTTGCCCCAGTGATCGAAGTTCAGCTGCGGCATGCCGGGTGCGGATGCGGCGGCGTCAGCCCCGACTGCGGCTTCTGTGGTTACTGTTGCCATGTCGTCCTCCTTGGGAAGTCCGGTTACCAGCGGCCGGGCGCGTCAGCGCGCCCGACCGAGGCGTAAGGATCGATCTTCCGCAGGGTTTAGACGGCGAACATCAGCAGCAGAGCGACCAGGAACGAGAAGATGCCCAGGGCTTCTGCGAAGGCGATGCCGATGAAGAGGGTCGCGGTCTGCGACGCAGCGGCGGAGGGGTTGCGCAGGGCGCCGGCGAGGAAGTTGCCCGCGACGTTGCCCACACCGATTGCGGCGGCGCCGGAACCGATTGCTGCGAGACCTGCGCCGATGTGTGCCAGATTACCTTCCATGGGTGTATCTCCTTACGATTGGAAGTTGGAATTCAGGGTTGTCCTGGGCGGAGAGGACCTCCGCCCGTATTTCGTGGGATGGGTGTGCAACCCACCGTCGGATTAGTGCGACGGATGCAGAGCGTCCTTGAGGTAGACACATGTCAGGATGGTGAAGACATAAGCCTGGATGAAGGACACGAGGATTTCGAGACCGTACATCGCGGTGATTGCCACGACCGAGATCGGCGAGACGACGGCGATGGCGGCAAAGCCTGCGAAGACCTTGATCACCGCGTGGCCGGCCATCAGGTTGCCTGCCAGACGAATGGAGTGGCTGACCGGACGGACGAAGTAGGAAATCACCTCGATGATCGCCAGGATCGGGCGCAGCGCCAGTGGTGCCGACTTGACCCAGAACAGCTCGAGGAACTTGGTGCCGTTCTTGACAAAACCGACCACGGTGACGGTGACGAAGACCAGCAGCGCCAGAACCACGGTCACCGCGAAATGCGACGTGGTGGTAAAGGACATCGGGATCAGGCCGAGGAAGTTGGCCATCACGATGAACATGAAGAGCGTCATGATGTAGGGGAAGAACACGATGGCGTCCTTGCCGGCGACGTCTTCGACCATCTTGTAGACAAAGCCGTAGGCCAGCTCGCCGATCGACTGGGTGCGCGAGGGGATGATCGCACGGCGCGAGGTGCCCAGCACCATCAGCGCCACAACGGCCAGAACCGCAAGCGCCATCCACAGCGTCACGTTGGTGATGGTGAACATGCCCACTTCGGAGCCGCCGAACAGCGGCTCGACGATGAACTGATCCATCGGGTGGAAAACCAGACCGCCCTCTTCGGCAGCTTGCGCCTCAGTCGCCATTTTTGTCCCTCTCGTGCTCTCCGGCCGTGTCGGCCGATTGGTCCTTTGGCTGGAACTCCTTGGCCGTGCGCAGCATCGTCTGCACCCCGGCGGCAAAGCCCAGCATTGTAAACAGCACCAGGAAGATCGGCAGCGTGCCGAACAGACTGTCGAGCCCGAAACCGAGACCGAAGCCGATCCCCAGACCGGCCACAAGCTCGATCACCATGCGCCAGCCCATGTTGGCCTGCGAATAGTGCTCTTCCTGGTGGGGTTTCGCTTCCACGCCCTTGAGCTTGGCGATGCGCGCGTCGAGCGCCTCCAGCCGCTTGCGATGCTCAAGGTCCGGCAAGCTGTCCCCCTTGGTAAATCCTGCCGTTGTGCTAAGCCCGCGGGGGCCGCGAGTCAATAAGCGGTGAGCGCGTTCGGAGCAGATCGCAAGACATTGATTTCAGGTCTATTTTTCGAACCGAACTTCAAGCCTGTCAATCCGTCGCAGGCCGAAGCGCCGGCAAATCCCCGCTCTCGCCATATTCAACTATCTGGTTGATCTTGAAATCCGCGCCCCTTGACCGGGTCGGGCCCAGACAGTACCTCCGCGCCTGTGACACCGACAGCCTCCCTTGACGCGGTCTTCGCCGCTCTTGCCGATCCGACCCGCCGCGCGATCCTGTCGATGCTGCTCGAGGATGACATGGCGGTGACCGATGTGGCCGAGCCCTTCGACATGTCGCTGGCCGCGATCTCCAAGCATCTGGTGATCCTGACCCGCGCCGGGCTGATCTCTCAGGAAAAGCGCGGGCGGGTGAAATGGTGCAAGCTGGAACCTGATGCGCTGCGCGCCGCCAGCGTCTGGATGCAGGGCTTCGGCCAGTTCGAACCGGTCAATCTGGATGCCTTCGAGCGTTTCTTGGCGACCGAGCTGCCTGAGCAGCCGGAGCGGGAGTAGCCGCGGCGCGCGGCGCCTCCTGCCGCAGCAGGATCAGGAGCGCCAGAACCGTCAGCCCCACCCCGCCCAGCACCATCGGCAGCGGCGCGCCGTGGCCAAGCGCCAATTCCCAGAGCAGCACCCATGAAGGCGTGAGGTAGGTATAGGCCATGACCTTGGAGGCCGGCAGCCGCATCGAGGCGATCTGCAGCAGCATGAAGGTGGCGATGGTGGCGAAGGTGGCGATGTAGACAAGCGTGATCCAGACGATCGCCGGCAGCGCTGCCCAATCGGTCGCAATCACGTCGCGCCAGCCGTAGAGCCCCAGCAACAGCGCCCCGGCGGTCAAGATGCCGGCGGTGAACACCAGCGGCGACTCGCCCCGGTTGAATCGTGCCACCAGCGGCGCATAGATCGCGTGGCAGATACAGCCGAGGAAATAGACCCATTCGCCGCGGCCGATCTCGAACCGCAAGAGCGCGGACCAGCTGCCCTGAAAGATCACCCAGAGCGCGCCCGAGGCCCCCACCGCCAGCCCCAGCGCGATGCGCGGCGTCATCTTCTGGCGCAGCAGCAGATAGCCGAAGCCCGCCGCCATGATCGGGATCAGGGTAAAGACCGCCGCGGCGCTGACGGGTGCTGCGGTCTTCAGGCCTTCGAACATCAGCACGAAATAGGTGGCGAAGAAGCCCGCCAGCACGACATAGCGCCAGGGGGCGGCCAGATGCGCCCGACGCAGCTGGCCGGTGGCCAGCACCACCCCGCCGGTCAGCAGGGCCGCCAGCAGGAAGCGCGCGGCCTGCAGGGCTGCCGGCGCGATCTCGTTCGCCACCAACCCGCCGAGAGAGAACGACCCCGCCACCAGCGCCGAAAAGCAGAGCATGGCCAGATGGCCCCTGGTCGCCTCAGTCATGCAGCGCGCAGGTCTTTTCCCAGTCCTTGGCGTTGGACTTGAGGTATTTCAGGAAGGCCTGCACCTTGGCCGCGCGGTGCAGGTCGACATGGGTCACCAGCCAGAGCTGCGAGGCCCATTCGTCGCGCGGCGCCATCACCTGCACCAGCCCGGGGTGGCGATGCGCCTGCCAGACCGAGACAAAGCCGATGCCGGCGCCGGCCACCACGGCTTCGGTATTGGCGCGCATGTCGGTGCTGCGGAAGACGCAGGCGCTTTCGGGCACCTGCTCGCGCAGCCAGCGGTACATCGGCGCACGGCTGTTGAGATCGTCGTGGCAGACAATGCGATGCTGCGCCAGATCAGCGTCGCGTTCGGGCATGCCATGGGCCTTGATGTAGCTCTCGGAGGCATAAAGCGCGAAGGGATGGCGGAAGAACGGTTGCACCACGTTGTCGGGCTGCTCGGGGGCCGATCCGGCGCGGATCGCCACATGCGCTTCGCCGTATTCCAGCCGGAACAGCCGGTCACCGGTGAGATAGCGCAGCACGACATTGGGGTAATCGCGCTGGAAATCGGCCAGCACCGGGGCGAACATCCCCGCCATGCCGACCAGCGAGGTCACCACAAGCTCGCCGGAGACGCCTTCGCCCCGGCCCTTGATCCGGCCCTGCAACTGGTTGAACTGGTCCTCGGTGGCCTGCGCCACGCGCAGGAGGTCCTCGCCGGCCTCTGTCGGCGTGTAACCGCGGGCGTGGCGCTGGAAGAGCTTGGCGCCGAGCTGCGCCTCGAGCGCGTCGATATGGCGGATCACCGTTGCGTGGTGGACCCCCAGCGCCTCGGCCGCGCCGCTGACCGTGCCATGCAGCGCCACCTGAAAGGCGGTGCGCACCTCTCCCCAATTGTCCATAAGACCCTCCAACCCATACTTATGTGCATCTATAAACAACTGCTGTTGATATGGGGACATTGAGTTCATGAATGCAAGAGCCAACTCTAGGGGCAGGATCAAACCCCGGAGAGACACCATGACCACCACATCCACACTGTTGCGCGTTGACGCATCCGCCCGCAAGACCGGCTCGGCCACCCGCGTGCTGACCGAAAGCCTGACCGAAACCCTGGCCCCCACCCGCGTGATCACCCGCGACCTGGCCGACACCCCCCTGCCCCAGATCGACGAGAGCTGGGTCGGTGCCAACTTCACCCCGCCGGCCGACCGGACCGAGGCGCAGAAGGCGCGTCTGGCGCAATCCGACGCCCTGGTGAAGGAGCTGCAGGAGGCCGACACCATCGTCATCGGCCTGCCGGTCTACAACTTCGGCGTGCCCGCAGCGCTCAAGGCCTGGATCGACCTCGTCGCCCGCGCCGGCGTGACCTTCCGCTATACCGCCGAGGGCCCCGAAGGCCTGCTGACCGGCAAGAAGGTGATCGTGGCCTTTGCCTCTGGCGGCGTGTCGCTGGGGTCGGACTATGACTTTGCCTCGAACTATCTGCGCCACGTGCTGGGCTTCATCGGCCTGACCGACGTGACCTTCGTGACCGAACAGGCCGAGGCGGCGCAATTCGCCGCCTGAGCGAGGTTCGGCGACAACTTTGGTTGACTGGGCCCGGGGGCGTCGCTCACGGGCTTTTTCCTGCGTGCCGGTCTCATGGCACGACCCGGCAGGGGGCCCTGCCCCCTGACCCCCAACTTCTACAGGGGGCTCTGCCCCCTGACCCCCGGCGGTATTTGGAAAGAGAAGAACCAGGGGGTCGGGTGGACATTGCGGGCGGCGGGCTGCGGTGGCGGGCCGCTTGACTCTGGCGGCACTTGCGCCTATTCCCCCGGCCATATCCGGAAGAATTATCCCTTCCGGTCCCTTGGGCTTGTCCCGGGATCGCCTTCCACCAGCGCGTTGCGCCCGTGGGAGCGTTTGTGCTTTGTGCGGTTGGCTCTTATGTGAGTTGACGAGGAAACCAGATCGGGAGGCTTCAGAGCCGCATGTTCGAGAACCTGTCAGAACGCCTGTCCGGCGTCTTCGACCGCCTGACCAAACAGGGCGCGCTGAGCGCCGATGACGTCAAGACCGCCCTGCGCGAAGTGCGCGTTGCCCTGCTCGAGGCCGACGTCTCGCTGCCGGTGGCGCGCAATTTCATCAAGGCAGTCGAGGAAAAGGCCACCGGCGCTGCGGTGACCAAATCGGTCACCCCGGGCCAGCAGGTCGTCAAGATCGTGCATGACGAGCTGATCGAAGTGCTCAAGGGCGAAGGCGAGCCCGGCACGCTGAAGATCGACAAGGCCCCGGCGCCGATCCTGATGGTCGGCCTGCAGGGCTCGGGCAAGACCACCACAACCGGCAAGCTGGCCAAGCGGCTCAAGGATCGCGAGGGCAAGAAGGTTCTGATGGCCTCGCTCGACATCTATCGCCCGGCGGCGATGGATCAACTGGCGGTTCTGGGCAAACAGGTCGGCGTCGACACCCTGCCGATCGTCAAGGGCGAGAGCGCGGTGCAGATCGCCAAGCGCGCCAGGCAGCAGGCGATGCTGGGCGGCTACGACGTCTACATGCTCGATACCGCCGGCCGTCTGCAGATCGACGAAGTCCTGATGAAAGAGGTCGAGGACGTCCGCGACGCCGTCGAGCCGCGCGAGACGCTGCTGGTGGTCGACGGGCTGACCGGCCAGGTCGCCGTGGAAGTGGCCGAGGAATTCGACGGCAAGATCGGCATCTCCGGCGTGGTTCTCACCCGGATGGACGGCGACGGCCGCGGCGGTGCGGCGCTGTCGATGCGCGCGGTCACCGGCAAGCCGATCAAGTTCGTGGGTCTCGGCGAAAAGATGGACGCGCTCGAAACCTTCGAGCCCGAGCGCATCGCCGGCCGCATCCTCGGCATGGGCGACATCGTCGCGCTGGTCGAGAAGGCCCAGGAAACGCTGGAGATGGAACAGGCCGAGCGCATGATGAAGCGCTTCCAGAAAGGCCAGTTCAACTTCAACGACCTCAAGATGCAGATGGACCAGATGCTCAAGATGGGCGGCATGCAGGGCATGATGTCGATGATGCCGGGCATGGGCAAGATGGCAAAGCAGGTCGAGGAATCGGGCTTCGACGACCGCGCCATCCGCCAGCAGATCGCTCTGATCAACTCGATGACCAAGAAGGAACGCGCCAATCCGCAGCTGTTGCAGGCCAGCCGCAAGAAGCGGATCGCCAAGGGTGCCGGCATGGAGGTGTCAGACCTCAACAAGCTTCTGAAGATGCAGCGCCAGATGGGCGACATGATGAAGAAGATGGGCAAGATGGGCAAAGGCGGCATGCTCAAGCAGGCGATGCGCGGCATGTTCGGCGGCAAGGGCGGTCTGCCGCCCGAGATGGCCGGCATGGACCCCAAGGCGCTGGAAGCCGCGGCCAAGCAGATGGGCGCCAAGGGCGGTCTGCCCGGCGGTCTCGGCGGGCTGGGCGGTGGCGCGGCGCTGCCTCCCGGTCTCAGCGGTTTCGGCAAGAAGAAGTAACCGATGCTCTCGCCCGTCTCCCTTCCCTGCCCCGGCGCAGATATCGCCGCCGCCGCGCGCGCGACGCTGCCCGTTCTGGCGACCGCGCGGCTCCTGCTCCGCGCGCCGGAGGTGGAGGATTTTGCCCTGTTCAAACGGCTGTTCTCGCAGCCTTCGGCGAAGTTCCTGGGCGTGGAGCCGACGGAAGAAGCCATCTGGGCGCAGTTCACCAACTACGTCGCCGGCTGGCTGCTGCGCGGTGACGGCATGTTCACCGTCTGCCATGGCGGCGCGCCGGTGGGGTTCGTCTTTGCCGGGGTCGAGGCGGGGGACGAGGCGATCGAGCTGGGCTTTGTCATTGCGCCCGAGGCGCAGCGCCGGGGCTTTGCCTGTGAGGCCGCCGTGGCGGCGCTGGGCCACCTGCGGGCGCTGGGGCCTGAGCGGATCGTCAGCTACGTCGCGCCGGACAATGGGGCCAGCCAGGCACTGGTGGCCAGGCTGGGCGGCGTGCAGACCGGCACGCTGGACGGTGCGCTGGTGTTCGACTATCCGCTCGACGACGACGGCAGCCCGGAGGCCTATGCATGAGCCTGCGTCTGGAAACCGAACGGCTGGTGCTGCGCCCGCCTGAGGCCCGCGATGTGCCGGCCCTGACCGAGTTCTACGTCTCGGAGCGCTCGCGCTATGCCGGCGGCAATGTCCCGCGCGCCAAGGCCTGGAGCAATGCGGCGGCAATGCTGGGCCATTGGCAGATCCGCGGCTACGGGCTCTGGGCGGTGACCCTCCGGGGCGATGACACCGCGATCGGCCTGGTCGGGCCTTATTATCCCGACGGCCGCCCCGAGACCGAGATCGGCTGGGAGCTGTTCGACGGCGCCGAAGGCCATGGCTATGCCCTCGAGGCGGCGCGCGCCGCCGTCAAGGACTGCCGCGAGCGGCTGGGCTGGACCGAGATCGTGCATTACATCGCGCCGGAAAACACCCGCTCGATCGCGCTGGCCGAACGTCTGGGCGCCTATCTGGATGTGGATGCCCCGCAGCCCAAGCCCGACTTTCCCTGCCTGGTCTATCGCCAGCCGAAACCGGCGGAGGCGCTCTGATGCCCGACGTCGACATTCCCGTGTTGGAAACCCGCCGGCTGATCCTGACCGGTCCCGATGCCGAGGACTACCCGGATTTCCGCGCCACCTTTGCCTCGTATCGCTCGCGCTTCATGGGTGGGCCGCTCAATGCCTACGAGGCCTGGATGCTCTATGCCGCCGAGATCGGCCATTGGCGCATTCGTGGCTACGGCATGTGGATGATCCGCGACAAGGACACCGACGAGACCTATGGCATGGCCGGCGGCTGGAAGCCTGCAAAATGGCCCGAGGCCGAGATCGCCTGGATCATCTGGCCCGAGAAGGCCGGGCGCGGCTTTGCCTTGGAAGCCACCCATGCGGCGCGGCGCTATTTCTACGACACGCTGGGCTGGGAGGGCGCGGTCAGCTACCTCGACCCAAAGAACCTCGACAGCATCCGCCTGGCCGAGCGCCTTGGCGCGAAAAAGGACCAGGGCGCGCCCAGCGTCGACGGCAACGACGTGGTCTATCGCCACCCCTCGCCCGCGCAACTCGACGGCACCCAGCTGGCCCATGGCATCGACATGGAAATCAGCCACTACGCCGACCCGCTGTTTCAGCCGAAAGGATACGCCCTTGACTGACGCCGTAACACGCGCCGCCGCGCTGCTCAAAGGCCACCGCGAAAGCATCGACCGGCTCGATGCGATCCTCGTCTACACGCTGGGCGAGCGGTTCAAGCACACCCAGGCCGTGGGCCGGCTCAAAGCCGAACACGACCTCCCGCCCTCCGACCCGGACCGCGAAGCGAAACAGATCGCGCGTCTGGAGGATTTGGCAGTCCAGGCCGATCTCGACCCGGAATTTGCCAAGAAGTTCCTGAACTTCATCATCGCTGAAGTCATTCAGCACCACAAACAGCACCAATCGTAGGGCGGCACCTGCCCCCCTGCACATTCGCCATTCAAAGGAGAAACACCAATGGCCATCAAAATTCGTCTCGCCCGTGGCGGTTCCAAGAAACGCCCCTTCTACCGCATCGTTGCCGCCGACAGCCGCATGCCGCGCGACGGCCGTTACATCGAAAAGCTGGGCACCTATAACCCGCTGCTGCCGAAAGACAGCGAAGACCGCGTGAAGATGGACATGGAGCGCGTTCAGTACTGGCTGGGCCAGGGCGCCCAGACCACCGACCGCGTGTCGCGCTTCCTCGAAGCCGCCGGCGTTGTCGAGAAGAAGGAACGCGCCAACATGAAGAAGGCCGAGCCGGGCAAGAAAGCCAAGGAACGCGCCGAAGAGAAGGCCGCCAAGGCAGCCGAAGCGGCAGAAGCCACAGCCGAGGAATGATCGGCTGGCGGGCCCGGGCGATCTGCCCGGGCCCACGCCCCTTCCGGGGCACCCTCTCGGGATTGAGCGGAGACAAGAGTTGATGAGCGATCTGGTTTGTGTCGGAGCAATCGCGGGCGCCTTCGGGGTGCGCGGCGAGGTGCGGCTCAAGAGCTTTACCGCCGATCCCACCGCGATTGTCGATTATGTGCCGCTGAGCACCGAAGACGGGGCGCGGAGCTTCGATCTCGATCTCGGCCGGCCGGTCAAGGGCGGCTTTGCCGCACGCCTGTCGGGCGTGACCACCAAGGAAGAGGCCGACGCCCTGCGCGGCGTGCAGCTCTTTGCCCCGCGCGACCGTCTGCCGCCGCTGCCAGACGACGAATATTACCACGCCGACCTGATCGGGGTGGAGGTCTTTGACACCGGTGGCGTCTCGCTGGGCCGGGTCAAGGCGGTGCACAACCACGGCGCCGACGACCTGCTGGAAATTCACGGGCCGGGGCTCAAGACCACGGTGCTGCTGCCCTTCACGCTGGCCGCCGTGCCGACTGTCGATCTTGCCGCAGGCCGGATCGTGGCGGACCCGCCCGAGGGGCTCTTTCCCGACAAATCCTAGGCCTGCGAGGTCTCGGCAAAGGCGCCGCGTGCCATCAGCGCGCGGATGTTGATCAATTGCCGGTCCCGCCCCGGCCCCCGGTCGGGCGGCTCCGCCGGGATCGCCGCCCAGGCCTTGAGGATGCGGTGACGGGTGTAGAAGCGCGCAACCTTCGGCCTGACATCCGGGTAGCTTCGCGCGAAGGCCGCCTCCCAGGCCCTTGGCATCAAACGCAGATCGCTAGGCAGACGACGCACATGCAGCAGCAGATCGGCCCAGATTTCGCCCACGTCGCGGTCAGCCGGGTGCTGCGCCAGGTTCTCGAAATCGATGCCGGTCACCACGCCCTGCCCGAACAGCAGGTTGGCGAGCGTCAGATCGCCGTGCAGGCAGGCCCGGCGCACCTGTCGCCCCTGCAGGCGGTCCGCCTCGTGCCGCAGTCGGGCCATTGCCGCCTCGTAGCCTGCGGGCTCGGCACAGTTCGGCGTCTGCGGCAGGCGCTCGATCGCACCCCAGGGATCGAACCGGCCTTCGCTGACCGCGCGCGCGCCGTGCAGATGGTTCAGCCAGGCGCCGGCGCGGGCCAGCAGGTCTTCGGGGGCCACATCCTCGAGCAGCGCCATGCGGCCCGAGCGTCCGGGCACGAAGTCCAGCAGCAGCGCCCGCGACGCCTCGTCAAAGCCGCGCAGCCGTTGCGCCGCCATGCCCTCGCAGCCGCGAAAGATCCGCCCGGCCTGGCGGTGCGCCCGCACGATGCGGCGAAACCGCGCCAGATCGGCCTCGGGAAAGCGCTTGAGCACCACGTCGCCCACCCGCCAGACATCGGGGCCCAGCACCTCGATGTCCTTGGGCGGGGTCTCGGGGCACAGGGTGGCCCAGACAGGAAGCGGCAGGTCGGCAAGGATCATGCCGGCATTGATGCGGGATTTGCCGGCGCGCGCAAGCTGCGGGGTCTTTGCAGCGCCAAATTCGCAGGCTAAGGAGCGTCCATGACACAGCCAAAGTCCCCTCCGAGCAAATCCCATGGCCGCAAGGCCGTGCGCCCCACGCTGCAACCGCAGCCGCTGATGACCGACACGCCGGACCTGCACGACGTCTGGCGCGCCAGCGTGATCACGCTGTTCCCTGAAATGTTTCCCGGCGTTCTCGGCGGCTCGCTCACCGGGCGCGCGCTCAAGGACGGCAAGTGGCAGCTCGACACGGTGAACCTGCGCGATTTCGGCGAGGGCCGGCACCGCAACGTCGATGACACGCCGGCAGGCGGCGGGGCGGGCATGGTGCTGCGCGCCGACATCATGGGCCGCGCCCTCGAACATGCGATGCGCAAGGGGCCGGGCCCGCTGATCTACCTCAGCCCGCGCGGCCGTCGCTTTGACCAGGCCATGGCCAAGAGCCTGGCCACCACGCCCGGCGCGATTTTCATCTGCGGGCGCTTCGAGGGGCTCGACCAGCGGGTAATCGAGCACTACGGCATCACCGAGGTCAGCTTGGGCGATTTTGTCATGACCGGTGGCGAGCTGGCGGCGCAGGCGATGATCGACGCCACGGTGCGGCTGCTGCCCGGCGTGCTGGGCAACGAGGCCAGCGCCGAGGAAGAGAGCTTTTCCAACGGCTTGCTGGAACATCCTCAATATACCAAACCGGCGGAATGGCAGGGGTTGAAGATCCCCGATGTGCTGCTGTCCGGCCATCATGGCGAGATCGCCAAGTGGCGCCAGGCGCAGTCGGAGGCGATCACCCGCGCGCGGCGGCCCGATCTCTGGCAGGCGTGGGAGCAACGCCGGAAGTGACCTCTGCCATAGCCCCGGTCTGAAAACCCGCCGGCGCGGCGGTGTTTCGTGTTACCCTGCGTCAGGGACACGCAGAGGGAGACGACACCATGGCACTGACATTGCAGGTCATCTATCCGGCGACCGACGGCACCAGGTTCGACATGGATTACTACACCGACACCCATATGCCGCTGGTGGGCGAACACATGGGCGCACATATCGACGAGGTGCTGGTGACAGGCGGTCTGGCCGGTGGCGGACCGGGGGCGCCCTCGCCCTATTACGCGGTGGCGACGATGACTTTCGCCAACCTGGATGCGCTGGATGCCGCGCTGGCGGCGGCCCCGCCGGTGGTGGCGGACATTGCCAATTTCACCGATACCGAACCGCAGATGATGGTCGGTCAGGTGATTTCCTGAGGCCCCGTCCGGGACCGGCATTTTCGCTTGAAACGCGGGACATTCTCTGATTTATCCCGCCCATCCCGCGCCGCGCTGGCTCTTGATCGATTCCCGTCTGCTTCTGGCGGGTCTGACAAGCGCCACCTGGGCACGACGCCGGGACACCGACAGCAAAGCCGACCTGATCTCTGGCGGGCGCTATACGCGGACCCGAGAGAAGACCGAGAGCTCTGAGGCCGACCACCTTCACGGGCAAAACCGTGAGCGAGATATAGGAGAGGATCAGATGAATCTGATCGCGGAACTCGAGGCGGAACAGATCGCCTCGCTCGGGAAGGACATTCCCGATTTCAAGGCCGGCGACACCATTCGCGTCGGCTACAAGGTGACCGAAGGCACCCGCACCCGGGTGCAGAACTACGAAGGTGTCTGCATCAGCCGCAAGAACGGCGTGGGCATTGCCGGTTCGTTCACCGTTCGCAAGATTTCGTTCGGCGAAGGCGTGGAACGTGTGTTCCCGCTCTATTCGACCAACATCGACAGCATCACCGTCGTGCGCCGTGGCCGCGTCCGTCGCGCCAAGCTGTACTACCTGCGCTCGCGCCGTGGCAAATCCGCCCGGATCGCCGAGGATGCAAACTACAAGCCCAAGTCTTCGGGCGCCGAAGCGTAAGGATTGGCGAGATGAAGAAAGATACACATCCCGATTACCACGTCATCGACGTCAAGATGACCGATGGCACCGTCGTCCAGATGCGCACCACCTGGGGCAAGGAAGGCGACACCATGACGCTGGACATCGATCCCAGCGCGCACCCGGCCTGGACTGGTGGCAACACCCGTCTGATGGACCAGGGCGGCCGCGTCTCGAAGTTCAAGAAGAAATACGAGGGCCTCGGGTTCTGATCACCCGCTGCATTCGACGTTTCGTCGTGGCTGCCCCCGGACCTTCCGCGGGCAGCCATTTTCTTTTGTGACTGCCGTATTCAGTGAAAGCGAGTTTCCCATGACCTCCCTCTCCGTTGCCCCTGCCCGGTCGTTCTGGCGCGAAGGCCTGATCCTCGGCGCGCTGGTCGTGCCGGGCCCCTTTGCCGTCGACATGTTCCTGCCGGCGATGCCCGACATCACCCGCGATCTGGGCACCACGGTGGCCGCGACGCAGATGACGCTGACCGCATATTTCATCGCCTTCGGCCTGGCGCAGATGCTCTATGGCCCCTGGTCGGATGCCGCCGGCCGCAAGAAGCCGATCTATGCCGGGCTGGGCGTCTTCCTGCTGGGCACGCTGGCCTGTGCGCTGGCGCCTTCGATCGGTGTGCTGATCGCGGCGCGGGTGGTGCAGGCGATCGGCGCGGCGGTGCTGATGGTGGTGCCCCGTGCGATCATCCGCGACCGCCACACCGGTGACGCCGCGACCCGGATGATGGCGATGATCATGCTGGTGATGTCGGTCTCGCCGATGCTGGCGCCGCTGGCCGGCAGCCTGATCCTGGGCGCGGGAAGCTGGCGGCTGATCTTCGGCGTGCTGGCCGGGGCCGGCGCACTGGCGCTGGTGCTGAGCCTGCGCGCCCTGCCCGAGACCCTGGCGCCGGAGGCGCGGCAACCGGTCAACCTCGCCACCATGCGGCGCGGTATCGCCACGCTGTCGCGCGACCCGGTGTTCATGGGGCTGACGCTGGTCGGTGGCTTCGGCATGGCGAGCTTCTTCGTCTACCTGGCGATGTCGCCCTTTGTCTTTACCGGCGCCTATGGTCTCAGCCCGCAGCAGTTCAGCCTGGCCTTTGCGGTCAATGCCATGGGCTTCATCGCCGCCTCGCAATTCGCCGCCTCGCTGGGCGCACGGTTTGGCGCGGCGCGGGTGGTGAACTGGGCGATCTGCGGCTTTGCCGTCTGCGCCGCGGCGCTGGCGCTCTGGGCCTGGCTGGGCGCGGTGCCACTGGTCGGCTTGATCGCCGGTCTGGCGCTGGCCAATGCCTGCCTCGGGCTGGTGGTGCCGACCTCGATGGTGCTGGCGCTCGACCCGCACGGGCCGATTGCCGGGCTCGCCTCGTCCTTTGGCGGCACGCTGCAGATGGTGGTGGGTGGCGTCATGATCGGGCTCACCGGGCTGGTGTTCGACGGCACCCCGGCGCGGCTGATCCTGGCCATCCTGATCTGCGCGCTGCTGGCGGTGGTGACGATGCTGGTGACCCGGCGCGGCGCTGACACCTGATTTCGCCACGCCTGTTTGTGTCGAGGGGTTTGGGGGGCTCTGCCCGTGGTTTTACCGGGGCTTTGCCCCACAGTTTTTAAGAGGGGGGCTTTGCCCGCAGTCTTTTTTATGAGAGGGGGGCTTTGCCCCCCGGGCCTGCGGCCTCCCCCCAAGGGTATTTGTAAACAGAAGAAGATCAGGACGGCGCGGAAAACCCGCCGCCGGGCCTTGTACGTGCCGCGGGTTGGTGGGAATAAGCGGCCAACTCAAGCAGCAGGTGTCAGGGCAGAGAGGCAACCCCATGGCGCACAAGATCGTTGTCGGCAATGAAAAGGGCGGCGCGGGCAAATCCACCGTGTCGATGCATGTGGCAACCGCGCTGGCGCGGATCGGCCATTCGGTGGGCGTGGTCGATCTCGACCTGCGCCAGAAGACCTTTGGCCGCTACATGCACAACCGCACCAGCCACATGGCCGAGGCCGGGCTGAGCCTGCCGACGCCGCTTTATCACGATCTGCCGGCGACCGAGGGCGAGGAAGAGGCCAAGATCCACGGCGCGCTGGCGGCACTGGAGCCGGTCTGCGAGTTTGTCCTGATCGACTGCCCCGGCTCGCACACCAAGCTGAGCCAGATCGCGCATTCGCTGGCCGATACGCTGGTCACGCCCTTGAACGACAGTTTCGTCGATTTCGACCTGCTGGCCCATATCGACACCGAAGGCGACCGGATCACCGGCCCGTCGGTCTATTCCGAGATGGTCTGGGCTGCGCGGCAGGCCCGCGCGCTGGGTGGTGGCAAACCCATTGACTGGGTGGTGCTGCGCAACCGCGTGGGCGCGCAACAGATGGTCAACAAGATGAAGATGGAACAGGCGGTGCAGAAGCTGTCGAAGCGCATCGGCTTTCGCGTGGCGCCCGGCTTTTCCGAGCGGGTGGTATTTCGCGAGTTGTTTCCGCGCGGGCTGACGCTGCTCGATCTGCGCGATGCCGGGGTGCGACAGCTCAACATGTCGAACATCGCCGCGCGGCAGGAGCTGCGCGAGCTGATCAAGGCGCTGAACCTGCCGGGGGTGACGGTCAACTTCTGAGGTTTTGCGCGGCTTCGATGCTGGACCGCCGCCGGACTACGGCTCCCGCCCTGATACGCTGGTCTGTCGAAGGCGCGGCGGCAGGCTCTGTCTCTGGCAGGCAGGCGCGCAGTGCCTCCCTGACATGCAAGATGCAGTGCTGAAAGGCGCCAGCGCCGGAGCATTTCGATGCCCTGCCCGACCTGCGCTTGCGTCAGCCAAGCGAGGACGGCCCCGGGGGTTCAGCACCAAGATTTTCGGACGCTTCCGCCAAGATGGAACGCGATCCGACTGACGTCCAAACATGATTTTCACCGCCCTCTCAGCACCACGCTGCTATTCTGCCTTGACTCGCCATGGAACGTTCCACTAATGATATGGAACGTTCCAAAATGCAGGAGGACAGAGCGTGATTTGGGCACTTGTCGGCGCCAGTACCATCGCCAGCCAATACATGATCGGTGCCCTGCGCGCCCGGGCCGGCGGGGAGGTCCGCTGGGTTGTCAGCGGCTCGGAAGATCACGCGAGGCGCTTTGCGCAGGACCATGACATTCCCGAGACAACCACCGACCTGAGCCGGGCGCTGGCCGACCCGGAGGTCGAGGCGGTCTACATCTCCTCCACCAATGAAAAGCACCATCCTCAGGCGATGGCGGCGATCGCGGCCGGCAAGCATGTGCTCTGCGAAAAGCCGCTGGCGCTGACCACCGAAGAGGCCGCGGCGATGATCGCGGCCGCCAGGGCCGCCGGTGTCACGCTGGGCGTCAACCACCACCTGCGCCACGCGGGCAGCCACCGCGCGATGCGCGAGGTCATTGCCGCGGGCCGGCTTGGCCGCATCCTGTCGCTGCGGGTGTTCCACGCGGTGCATCTGCCAGAGCATCTGCGCGGCTGGCGGCTCGACAATCCGGCGGCGGGCGGCGGGGTGATCCCCGACATCACCGTGCACAACGCCGATACCGTGCGCTTCCTGCTGGGCGAAGACCCGACCTCGGTGATCGCCGAATCCGCGACCTCGGGCATGGGCCAGGGGGTCGAGGACAGCGCCATGTCGGTCTGGACCATGCCGTCGGGCGCGATGGTCTTCAGCCACGAGAGTTTCACCCACCCCTTCACCACCTCCGGCCTCGAGGTGCATGGCACCGAGGGCTCGCTGATCGCCCGTGGCGTCATGGCGCAGGACCCGGGCGGCGAGGTCGAGTTGATCACCGCCGAAGGACGCAGCGCCCTGCCCTTCGACACCACCAGCCTCTACGAGACCGCGGTGGGCCGCTTCGAGGACGCGGTGCGCGAGGGCACCGAGGCCAGCGCTTCTGGCCGCGACGGGCTGAAATCGCTGCAGATCGCCATGGCAGTGCGCGAGGCCGGGCGCAGCGGCACACGCCAGACCCTGGATTACGGAATGAGCGCATGAGCAAGATCGTCTCTCTCGCCGAGGCCGCGGCGCGTATCGCCGATGGCGCCGTGGTCACCGTCTCCTCCTCCTCCGCGCTGGGCTGTCCCGACCGGATGCTCGAGGCCATTGGCGCGCGCTTTGATGCCGAAGGCCATCCCCGCAACCTGACCACAATCCACCCGATTGCCGCCGGCGACATGTATGGCGTCAAGGGCGTCGACCATATCGCCAAGGACGGGCTGCTGGCGCGCATTCTCGGTGGCTCCTACCCCTCTGGCCCCTCGTCGAAGCCGATGCCGGAGATCTGGAAGATGGTCGTCGAGGACCGGGTCGCGGCCTACAACGTGCCCTCTGGCATCCTGTTCGACATGACGCGAGAGGCGGCGGCGAAGCGTCCCGGCGTGCTGACCAAGGTCGGCCTCGACACCTTTGTCGATCCGCAGCGCGAAGGCTGCGCGATGAACGACCGGGGCGCGGAGGCACCGATTGTCAGGCGGGTGGAGTTCGACGGCGACACCTGGCTGCATTTCCCCAACATCGTGCCCGATGTCGCCATCCTGCGCGCCACCACCGCCGACGAACACGGCAACCTGACCTATGAACACGAGGGCGCCTACCTGGGCGGTCTGGAACAGGCGATCTGCGTGCGCAACCACGGCGGGCTGGTGATTGCCCAGGTCAGCCGCATCACCAAGCGCGGCTCGCTGCGCCCGCATGACGTGCGGGTGCCGGGGCATCTGGTCGACCTGATCGTGATCGACCCAGAGCAGAAGCAGACCTGCGAGACGCCCTATGACCCGGCGATCTCGGGCCAGGTGATGCGGCCTTGGGACAGCTTTGAGCTGGCCGAGCACGGCGTCGAAAAGGTCATCGCCCGGCGCGCAGCGATGGAGCTGCGGCCCGGCATGTCGGCCAACCTCGGTTTCGGCATCAGTGCCATGGTGCCACGCATCCTGCTCGAGGAAGGCCAGCCCGAAGCGGTGACCTGGACCATCGAACAGGGCGCCGTGGGTGGCATGCCCCTGACCGGGTTCGCCTTTGGTTGCGCGTCGAACGCCGATGCCTTCGTCCCCTCGCCGCAGCAGTTCATCTACTTCCAGGGCGGCGGTTTCGACGTGTCGTTCCTGTCCTTCCTCGAGGTCGACAGCGACGGCAACGTCAATGTCTCGAAGCTGGGCAAGAAGCCCTATCTGACGGCCGGCTGCGGCGGGTTCGTCGACATCACGGCGGGGGCGAAGAAGATCGTCTTTTCCGGCTGGTTCGAGGCCGGCGCCAAGGTCGAGCTGACCGATCAGGGCATTCACATTGCCGCCCCCGGCAAGTTCACCAAGATGGTCGAAGCGGTTGAACACGTGACCTTTTCCGGAAAACGCGCCCGCGAGCTGGGGCAGGAAATCCTCTATGTCACCGAACGCTGCGTGATCCGGCTGACCGAGGCGGGCCTCGTGGCCACCGAGATCATGCCCGGCATCGACCCCGAGCGTGACATCGTCGCCGCCTCTGGCGGGCGGGTCACCGTGGCCGAGGATGCCATCACCCTGCCGCTGTCGCTGCTGGCGGATGCGCCGATGGGATGGGGCCAATGAGCGCCGTTCACCTGTCGCAAGAGGGCCGCGTGGCCGAGCTCAGGCTCGACAACCCGGCCAAGATGAACGCGCTGACCGTCGAGATGCTGGACCAGCTTGCCGCGCACCTCGACCGGATCGAGCGGGACCGCGGGATTGCCGCGGTGATGCTCACCGCCGAGGGCGACCGGGCCTTCTGCACCGGGGCCGACATAAACGGCTGGGGCGACCTGACGCCGGCCGAATTCGCGCGCCACTGGGTGCGCGACGGACACCGGATCTTCGACCGGTTGGCGCGGCTGTCGAAACCCACCGTGGCGGTTCTGAATGGCCATGCCTTCGGCGGCGGGCTGGAGCTGGCGGCGGCCTGTGACTTGCGGGTGATGGCCCCCACGGCGGCGCTGGCGCTGCCGGAGGCCGGTGTCGGCATCGTGCCCGGCTGGTCCGGTACGCAGCGTCTGCTGCGGCTGATGCCGGAGCCCATGGTCAAGGAGATGGCGCTCTTTGGTCACCGGATCAAAGCCGACCGGGCGCTGGCCTGCGGCTTTGTCGCCGCTGTCGCCGACGATCCGCGCACCGCGGCGCTGGCGCTCCTGGAGCGGGCCGTCACCCTCTCGCCCCGCGCGGTCGAGATTGCCAAGACGATGATCCATGCCGCCCAGGGCGAGGACCGCGCCGCCATGGTCGAGGCGCTGGGCAGCGCTGCCATTGCCGCCAGCGACGACCGGGCCGAAGGCGTCGCCGCCTTTCGTGACAAACGCAAACCAGATTTCTCGGGGACCTGACCGATGCTCGACCTTACCATCCAGACCGACCAGACCGTCGCCATGCCCGAGGCGCCCTTTGCCGCGCGGCATTTCATCGACGGCCAGTATTGCGACAGCGCTGATGGCCGCACCTCTGACCGGGTCTCGCCCTCACATGGCATCGTGGTCAGTCAGGCGGCGCTTGGCTCTGCCACCGAGACCGAGGCGGCGATTGCCGCCGCCCGCCGCGCCTTTGACGATGGCCGCTGGAGCGACCTGCCGGCCAAGGAGCGCGCGGCGGTGCTGACCCGTGTGGCCGAGTTGATCGAAGCCAATGAAGAGCGCCTCGCGGTGATCGAGACGCTGGAAAGCGGCAAGCCGATCAGCCAGGCGAGCGGCGAATGCGGCGGCGCGGCGGACCTCTGGCGCTATGCCGCCAGCCTCGCCCGCACCAGTCATGGCGACAGCCACAATACGCTGGGCGAGGATATCCTCGGCGTGGTGCTGAAGGAACCGATCGGCGTGGTCTCGATCATCACGCCCTGGAACTTCCCCTTCTGGATCCTCAGCCAGAAGCTGCCCTTTGCTCTGGCCGCCGGTTGCACCTGCGTGGTGAAGCCTTCGGAGATGACCCCCTCGACCACCGCCATGCTCGGCGAGTTGCTGGCTGAGGCCGGCTTGCCCGCCGGGGTCTGCAACATCGTGCTGGGACATGGCGACCCGGTGGGCAGCCTGATGTCCACCCACAAGGATGTCGACATGGTGAGCTTCACCGGCTCGACCGGCGTGGGCAAGCTGATCACTAAATCCGCCGGCCAGACCCTCAAGAAGGTGGCGCTGGAGCTGGGCGGCAAGAACCCGCAGGTGATCTTTCCCGATGCCGATCTGGAGAGCGCCGCCGATGCGGTGACCTTCGGCGTCTATTTCAATGTCGGCCAGTGCTGCAATTCCTCCTCGCGGATCATCGTGCACGAGGACATCGCCGATGCCTTTGTCGAGCGGGTGGTGGCGCTGTCGCGCAAGGTGGTCTTCGGCAACCCGATGCACCCCGACACCCAGGTCGGCGCCATCGTCACCGCCGAGCACCAGCAGAAGATCGACGGCTATGTTCAGGCCGCCAAAGCGCAAGGCGCCGAGGTCTGCCTTGGTGGCGGAGTGATGGAGGTGCCGGGGCTGGGCCAGCAGTTCTACCAGCCGACCGTGGTGCGCGGGGTGACCCCCGACATGGAGATCGCGCAGGCCGAGGTCTTCGGCCCGGTGCTCAGCGTGCTCACCTTCCGCGACTTCGACGAGGCAGTTGCTCTGGTGAATGACTCGGCCTACGGTCTGTCTGCGGGCGTCTGGAGCGAGGATGTCCACACCTGCCTGAGCTTCTGCCGCAAGGCACAGGCCGGCACGGTCTGGACCAACACCTGGATGGACGGATTTCCCGAGCTTGCCTTTGGCGGGATGAAGGAATCCGGCCAGGGACGCGAGATCGGGCGCTACGGTTTCGAGGAGTTCCTCGAGGTGAAAACACTGGTCATGCGTCTCGGGCGCAGCCGCGCGCCTTGGGTGAAGACAGACTGAATTTCACTGACGTGGCGCGGGGTTATGCGCCGTATTTCATGGAGACCTTGATGCGTTGTGACGCTTTCCTTCTGACAGGTGGCCCGGGTCGTGCCGGCACATGCGGGCCCTCAGGCCTCGGGCGCCTGCCACGAGGTGGGGCCCGGCGGATAGAGGTATTGCAGCTCGCTGGCGGGCGCGCCTTCCATGCTGCGCAACAGCATCTCGGCCATGGTCTTGCCGGTGGCGCGCAGGTCCTCGAAGACGGTTTCGATCCGCGGGCGGATGTTGTCGAAGATCGGCGAGGCGCGCTTTGCCACCACGTCGACCCCCTGCCCCGGCACCACGCCGGCATCGGCCAGAACGCCCAGCGTCGTCAGGGCAATCGCCTCACCGACGCAGACGTAACCGTCGGGCGGGTTCGGCTGCGCCATCCGGCTGCGCATCGCCTTGGCGATCTCGGTGCGCGGGCTGTCGATGGTGACCGTTTCGGCCACCTCGTAGTCGATCCCGGCGGCGCGGGCGGCCGAGACAAAGCCGTAGCGGATGTGCTGGCCGAAGGTGAAGCTGTCGGCGGGCGGGATCAGGCTGATGCGCCTGCGGCCGAGGTCGATCAGCCGTTGCACGGCGGCGCGGGCAAAGGCCTCGTTGTCGAAATCCACCCAGGCATGCGGCTCGGAGAACTCGGTCCGGCCATGGCAGACGAAGGGAAAGCCCTCTTCCATCAGCATCCGCACCCGCGGATCGAAATTCTCGGTGCGGGTGAACAGCAGCCCGTCGGCAAGGCGGTTGCGCAGGATGGTCCGCACCGGGCTGAGCCGGTCGGGACCAAGGCTGTCGGGCACCACGGTGACCGAATAGCCGGTGCCGCGCAGCCCCTCGGTGATGCCCGAGAGGAATTCGTGGGTGAAGCCCAGGAACTCGTGGTCGGTGTTGAGCAGCAGGGTCACCACTTGCGTGCGCCCGGTCCGCAGACGCCGCGCCGCGCGGTCCGGCACATAGCCCACCTGCCGCGCCGCCTCGGCGATCTTTTCCCGGGTGCTCTTGGCGATCTTGGGATCATCGGCCAGCGCCCGCGACACCGTGGCCACCGCATAGCCCGTCAGCTCGGCGACGGTGCGCAGCGTCGGCTTGGGACGGTCGAATCGGGGTCCGGTGCTCATGTGATCCACTTCACAAAACCGTCGCGGGACGGTGGCGACATCGAAGGTAGAGTAAGCTTGGAATTTAAATCGTTTCAACAGAAATCTTTCGCGCTGAAAGTTTGTGCAGGCGCGAATTTCACTGATTTCCGTTAATCGACAGTGGGTTGATCGGTATTACGAAACATTTCTGGAGGCGCCTGACCAAGATAACGCTTGACGTAAAAGCGATTTATAACGTTTTAATGTTGCTGCCCGGGAGGGGCGCTTCAATAGGGAGAACTGCAATGACAATGATGAAAACACTGAAGATGACGGCCATGGCCGTGGGCCTGGCCTCGCCGGCGGTTGCCGCCGACGTGGAGGTGCTGCACTGGTGGACGTCCGGTGGTGAAGCCGCGGCTCTGAACGTGCTCAAGGACGATCTCGCCGGCCAGGATATCGGCTGGCAGGACATGCCGGTCGCCGGTGGCGGCGGCACCCAGGCGATGACCGTGCTGCGGGCGCGCGTCACTTCGGGCAATGCGCCCACCGCCGTGCAGATGCTGGGCTTTGACATCACCGACTGGGCCAAGGAAGGCGCTCTGGCCAACCTCAACGAGATCGCCGAAGCCGGCAACTGGGGCGACGTGGTGCCTGAGGCGCTGCAGAAGTTCGCCACCTATGACGGCAAGTGGGTCGCTGCCCCGGTGAACGTGCACTCGACCAACTGGGTCTGGGCCAACAAGGCGATCATGGACGAACTGGGCCTCGAAGAGCCGCAGTCCTGGGAAGATTTCATCGCCGCGCTCGAAGCCGCGAAGGAAGCCGGTTACACCGCACTGGCCCATGGCGGTCAGGCCTGGCAGGAAGCCACCTTCTTTGACGCCGTGGTGCTGTCGGTCGGCGGGCCCGAGTTCTATCAGGCCTCGATGATCGACCTCGATCCCGAGGCGCTGGGCTCGGACCAGATGAAAGAGGTCTTCGACCGCATGGGCACGCTGCGCAGCTTCGTCGATGACAACTTCTCGGGCCGCGACTGGAACCTGGCCACCGCCATGGTGATCAACAAGGAAGCCGCGTTCCAGCTGATGGGTGACTGGGCCAAGGGCGAATTCCTCAATGCCGGCAAGGTCCCGGGCGAGGATTTCCTCTGCTTCCGCTTCCCCGGCAGCCAGGATCAGGTGACCTTCAACTCCGACCAGTTCGCGATGTTCAGCCAGGGCGATGGCGTCTCTGACGAACAGGCGGCTCTGGCCAACGCGATCATGTCGCCGGAATTCCAGATCGCCTTCAACAAGGTCAAGGGCTCGGTTCCCGCCCGTACCGACCTTGACGCCAGCGAGCTGGATGCCTGTGGCCAACGCGCTTACGAAGACTTCAAGGCGGCCGCCTCCAGCGGCAACCTGTACGGCTCCATGGGCCACGGCCACGCCAACCCGGCGTCGGTCAAGAACGCGATGTATGACGTGATCACCGCGCATTTCAACGGCGAGTACGACAGCGCCACCGCTGTCGAAGAGCTCGTTACCGCGGTCGAAATCTCGCAGTAACCGGCCCCTAACGGGAAGGCGCGATCCCGCGCCTTCCCACCCTGCTTCCGGAGACTCCCATGACACAGGTTGCCAATACCCGCCGAGGCGGTTCTGACTGGCTGCGCGAAGCCCTGCCAAAGATCGTCCTCAGCCCGAGCCTCGCGATGGTGCTGATCTTCGTCTACGGCTTCATCATCTTCACCTTCTACCTGTCCTTCACCGACAGCCGCATCCTGCCCTCCTACGAGCTGGTGGGCTGGGAGAACTACTCCAAGCTGTTCCGCATCCGCGCCTGGGACACTGCGGTCACGAACCTGCTGATCTTCGGCTCGCTCTACATCGTGATCTGCTGCGCGCTGGGCCTGGCCCTGGCGATCCTGCTCGATCAGAAGATCCGCGCCGAGGGCTTCATCCGCACCATCTACCTCTACCCGATGGCGCTGAGCTTCATCGTCACCGGCACCGCCTGGAAATGGTTCCTCGATCCGGGCATCGGCTTGCAGGCCGTGGTCAGAAGCTGGGGCTGGGAGAGCTTTACCTTCGACTGGATCAAGGACGGCGACATGGCGATCTATACCATCGTCATCGCCGCGGTCTGGCAGACCAGCGGATTCGTCATGGCGATGTTCCTCGCCGGTCTCCGCGGCATCGACAACGAGGTGCTCAAGGCGGCCCAGATCGACGGTGCCTCGAACTTTGCGCTTTATCGCCGGATCGTCATCCCGCAGCTGCGCCCGGCCTTCATGTCGGCCTTCGTGGTGCTGGCGCACATGGCGATCAAGTCCTACGACCTCGTCATCGCGCTCACCGGCGGCGGGCCCGGCACGGCCACCGAACTGCCGGCGACCTTCATGTATTCCTACACCTTCACCCGCAACCAGATGGGCATCGGCGCGGCCTCGGCCACGATCATGCTGATGGCGATTGCGGCGATCATGGTGCCCTACATCTACTCCGAACTCAGGGAGAAGTCGTGATGTCCAGCAATGCAACCGCAACCGTGGTGCGCACCGGGGCCGGCTCGCGCTTCGTGATCTACACCCTGCTCGCGATCTTCTGTCTCTACTACCTGCTGCCGCTCTACGTGATGGTGGTGAACTCGCTGAAACCGCTGAGCGAGATTCAGGCCGGGGGCATGATGTCCCTGCCCGACCAATGGACCGTCGCGCCGTGGAAAAGTGCCTGGTCGACGGCGCAGATCGGCGTCGAGGCCACCGGTCTCAAGCCGTTCTTCTGGAACTCCATCGTCATGGTGGTGCCGGCGGTGGCGATCTCGACCGTGCTGGGCGCGCTCAACGGCTATGTGCTGACCAAGTGGCGCTTTCGCGGTGACACGATCATCTTCGGCCTGCTGCTCTTTGGCTGCTTCATCCCCTTCCAGATGGTGCTGATCCCGATGGCTCGGATGCTGGGGCTTGTCGGTCTCGCCGGCACCGTTCCGGGGCTGGTCTTTGTTCACCTCGTTTACGGCATCGGCTTCTCGACGCTTTATTTCCGCAACTACTACCAGCAGTTCCCGACCGAACTGGTGCGCGCGGCGATGATCGACGGGGCCGGCTTCTTCACCATCTTCCGCCGCATCATGCTGCCCTCGTCGGGGCCGATCGCCGTGGTCTGCGTGATCTGGCAGTTCACCAACATCTGGAACGACTTCCTGTTCGGCGCCTCCTTCTCTGACTTCGACAGCCAGCCGATGACGGTGGCACTCAACAACCTCGTCCAGTCCTCGACGGGCGTGAAGGAATACAACGTCCACTTCGCCGGCGCCATCATGGCCGCCCTCCCCACCCTGCTCGTCTACGTCGTCGCCGGGCGCTACTTCGTCCGCGGCCTGATGGCCGGTTCCGTGAAAGGATAATCCCATGGGATTTCTCGACATCAACAACGCCACCAAATCCTATGGCTCGGTCAAGGTGCTGCACGAGACCAACATCTCGATCGAGGAAGGCGAGTTTCTTGTGCTCGTCGGCCCCTCGGGCTGCGGCAAGTCGACCCTGCTCAACATGATTGCCGGGCTGGAAGAGATCACCACCGGCGACATCGCGATCAAGGGCCGCTCGATGAACGGCGTGCGGCCGGCCGAGCGCAATATCGCCATGGTGTTCCAGTCCTACGCGCTCTACCCCAACATGAACGTCGGTCAGAACATCGTCTTCGGTCTGGAAATGCACGGCGTGCCCAAGCCCGAGCGTGACAAGGCGATGAACGAGGTGGCCGACCTGTTGCAGATCAAGCATCTGCTGGATCGCAAGCCCGGGCAATTGTCCGGCGGTCAGCGCCAGCGGGTGGCCATGGGCCGCGCGCTGGTGCGTGATCCTGACGTGTTCCTCTTCGACGAGCCGCTCAGCAACCTCGATGCCAAGCTGCGCGTCGACATGCGCACCGAGATCAAGAAGCTGCACCAGAAGCTGAAGACCACCATCGTCTATGTCACCCACGACCAGATCGAGGCGCTGACGCTCTCGACCCGGATCGCGGTGATGTTCGGCGGCCATGTGCAGCAGCTGGGCACGCCCAAGGAGATCTATGACAACCCGGCCAACATGTTCGTTGCCGGTTTCATGGGCTCGCCCTCGATGAACCTGTTCCCGGCGCGGATCGCGGTGGAGAACGGTCGCGCGGTCGCCAAGGCGCGGCTGGCCAGCGGCGAAGAGGCCACCCTGCCCTTTGCCGAGGGTCGCGGCTTTGAGCGTCACGACGGCCGCGAGATCGTGCTGGGCCTGCGCCCCGAGGCGATCACCGACCGCGACGGCGCCGACCGTAACAGCCGCGCGGTGCAGGTGATCGACGCCCATGTCGAGGTGACCGAACCGGCGGGCTCCGACACCTTCGTCGTCACCCAGTTGGGCGGCAAGGAGGTCACCGGGCGCTTCCGGGCGGATGTGGATGTGCACGCGGGCCACAGCTTCCCCTTTGCCATCAACATGGACAAGGCCGTGGCCTTCGATCCGGAAACCGAGCAGCGCGTGTCGTGATGAGCGATGCGGCGGATATCGTGATCGTGGGGTCGGGCATCGGCGGGGCAACCCTCGCCGCCGCCCTCGCTCCCAGCGGCCGCCGCATCCTCGTGCTGGAACGCGGCGAGCGGCTGCGGCCCTCGGCCGAGGACCGTGATGCCGAAGCGATCTTTCTGCGCGGGCATTATCGCCCCGACGAGCAGTGGCTCGACGGCGAGGGCCGCGCCTTTCAACCCGGAAATTACTACAACGTCGGCGGCAATTCGAAATTCTACGGCGGCGCGCTGATCCGCTACCGTGCCGAGGATTTCCGCCCCCTGCGCCACATCGGCGGCACCACGCCGGGCTGGCCGATCTCCTATGACGCGCTCGAGCCCTTTTATGGCGAGGCCGAGCAGATGTACGACGTGCGCGGCGCGGCCGGCCTTGATCCGACCGAACCGCCGCGCTCGGCCGACTATCCCTACGGCCCGGTCCCGCATGAGCCGGTGATCGCCGACCTCGGCGAGAGGCTCACGGCGCAGGGGCTGCATCCCTCGCCGGTGCCGCTGGGCGTCGATCTCGAGCGCTGGCTGTCGCGCGCGAAAACGCCTTGGGATGCCTTTCCGGACACCAACGGCGGCAAGCGCGATGCGGAAAGCGCGGCGCTGGCCAAGGCGCTGGCGCATGACAATGTCACGCTGCGCACCGGTGCCCGGGTGCGCCGGTTGCTGCGCGGCAAGGACACCCACCTGCGCGGCGTCGAGCTGGACAGCGGCGAGGTGATCGAGGCCCGCATCGTCGCGCTGGCCGCCGGCGCAGTGCAAAGCGCGGCGCTGCTGCTGGCCTCGGCCGACGAGACCAACCCCAAGGGGCTGGCCAACCGCTCCGACCAGGTGGGGCGCAACTTCATGAACCACAATTGTTCGGCCGTGCTGGCGCTGCACCCGCTGCGCCGCAACACCTCGGTCTATCAGAAGACCCTGATGCTGAACGATTTCTACCTCACCGGCGGGCCCGATGGCGAACCGCTGGGCAATGTGCAGCTCCTTGGCAAGATCTCCGGCCCGATCCTCGCCGGGTCGTCCGGTCTGCCACGGCCGCTGGCCAACTGGATCGCCGCGCGCTCGGTCGATCTCTATGCCATGTCAGAAGACCTGCCCAATCCCGAGAGCCGCGTGACGCTGAAGAATGGCCAGATCGTGCTCGACTGGAAACGCTCGAACGAGGCGGCGCATGCGGCGCTGGTCACAAGGCTCAAGCAGCTGTTGCGCAAGGCGGGCTTTCCGCTGGTGCTGTCGCGCGCCTTCGACCGGCGCACGCCCTCGCATCAATGCGGCACCGCGCGCATGGGCGACGACCCTACGACCAGCGTCACCGACAGTTTCGGCCGCAGCCACGACCACCCAAATCTCTTCATCACCGATGCCGCGATCCTGCCGACCTCGGCGGCGGTCAACCCGGCGCTGACCATCGCGGCGCTGGCGCTGCGCGCCGGCCAGCACATCCGCCAGCGCGACCTCACGGCCTGACCCCCCATTCCCAGGAAGACCCCATGTCCAAAGGCTACGATTTCATCATCATTGGCGGCGGTTCCGCCGGTTCGGTCCTTGCCGGGCGGCTGTCAGAGGACGCCTCGGCCCGGGTGCTGCTGCTGGAAGCGGGCGGCAGCGACCGCCATCCGTTCTACCACCTGCCCGCCGGCTTCGCCAAGATGACCAAGGGCATTGGTTCCTGGGGGTGGGACACGGTTCCGCAGAAACACATGCAGAACAAGGTGTTCCGCTATACCCAGGCCAAGGTGATCGGCGGCGGCTCGGCGATCAACGCCCAGATCTACACGCGCGGCAACCCGCAGGATTACGACGATTGGAAGCAGATGGGCTGCGCCGGCTGGGGTTATGACGACGTGCTGCCCTATTTCAAAAAGGCCGAGGACAACGAGACATACGAGAACGACTATCACGGCAAGGGCGGGCCTTTGGGCGTCAGCGAACCGCGCGCGCCGCTGCCGATCTGCGAGGCCTATTTCGAGGCCGCCGCCGCGCTCGGCATCCCCCGCAACCGCGACATCAACGGCGCGCGACAGGATGGCGTCTGCTACTACCAGCTGACCCAACGCAACGTGCGGCGGTCCTCGGCGGCAATGGCCTATGTCACGCCGAACCGGCACCGCAAAAACCTGACGGTGAAGCTGGGCGCGCAGGTGCGGCGGCTGATCGTCGAGCGGGGCCGCGCGAGGGGCGTCGAGTTGCTGGACGGCACCCGGCTGATGGCCGACCGCGAGGTGCTGCTGTCCTCAGGCGCGGTGGGCTCGCCCCGGCTGTTGCAGCTTTCGGGGATCGGGCCGGCGGATCATCTGGCGGGCCTCGGCATCGACGTCGTGCAGGATCAGCCTGAAATCGGTGCCAACCTGCAGGACCACCTCGACCTCTATTGCATCAGCGAGCTTTCTGGCCCCTACAGCTATGACCGCTATGCCAAGCCGCAATGGGCGGCGCTGGCTGGCCTCGACTATCTGCTCAGGCGCAAGGGGCCGGTGGCCTCGTCGTTGTTCGAGACCGGCGGCTTCTGGTACGCCGACCCCGATGCGCGCTCGCCCGACATCCAGTTCCACCTCGGCCTCGGCACCGGCATCGAACACGGGGTGGCGGCCATGCCGCAGGGCGGGATCACGCTGAATTCCTGCTACCTGCGCCCGCGCTCGCGCGGCACGGTAAGGCTGCAAAGCGCCGATCCGGCAAAGGCGCCGCTGATCGATCCGAACTATCTGGCCGATCCGCTCGACCGCGAGATGTCGATCCGCGGGCTCAAGCTGACGCAGGAGATCCTGGCGCAGAGCGCGCTCGGCAAATACATCCTCGCCGAACGCCTGCCGGGGCCTGACGTGAAGACCGATCAGGAGTATTTCGACTTCATCTGCACCCATTCCAAGACCTCGCACCATTGTGCCGGCACCTGCCGGATGGGCGTCGACGATGGCGCGGTGGTCGACACAAGGCTGCGCTTCAACGGGATCGAGGGGCTGCGCATCGTCGACAATTCGATCATGCCGACGGTGATCTCGTCCAACACCAACGCTGCTGCCATCATGATCGGCGAAAAAGCCGCTGACATGATCAAGCAGGACAATGGACTGACAACATGAGGAAGACGCAATGATCCGCCACGTGGTTCTGATCCGGTTCAAGCCGGAGGTCAGCGAAGAGACGATTGCCGCGCTCTTTGCCGAGCTGAAGGAGATCGAGGACAAGCTGCCCGCCTGCCTCGGCATCACCGCCGGCAAGAGCGAGAGCCCGGAAAAGATGGAGCGCGGCTACATGCATGGCTTCATTGCCGATTTCACCGATTGGGACGGGCTGCAGGCCTATCAGGACCACCCCGACCATCAGGTGGCGGGCGCCAAGCTCAGCGCCCATGCGGTGGGCGGCAAGGACGGCATCCTCTGCTTCGACCTGCCGGTCGACGTGGGGTGAGCGGCTGGCGTTCTCTTGGCCGCGCGCTTATGGCACTCTGACCGAGAGGCAACCGGCAAGAGCACAGACATGACCCGCAGACCGACCATCATCGACGTGGCGCGCGAGGCCGGCGTTTCCAAGTCGACCGTCAGCCTGGTGCTGCAGAACAGCCCCTCGGTGCGCGACGAGACCCGCAAGCAGGTGCGCGAGGCGATGGCGCGGATCGGCTATGTCTACAACCGCTCGGCCGCCAACATGCGCAAATCCGACGCCGGTCTGGTCGGGCTGGTGATCAACGACTTGCGCAACCCGTTCTTTACCGAATTCGCCACGTCGCTGCAGATGGCGCTGGCTGACAAGGGCTATTCCGCCGTCATCGCCAATACCGACGAAGACCCGGGCCTGCAGGCGCAGGTGGTGGGCTCGATGATCGAACACGGGGTGTCCGCGCTGATCCTCTGCCCGGCCTATGGCGAGACGCGGCCGACCTTCGACGCCATTGCGCGCGCAAACATTCCAGCGATGCAGATGCTGCGACGGGTGGATGACCGGCTCGACCTCTTCCCCCTCTCCGCCCCCGATTACGCCCGCGGCAGCCGCGAGGCGACGCAGCACCTGCTGGATCAGGGGGCGGGCCGCGTGGCCTTCGTCGGCGGTCTTCAGGGCCGTGCGGTGACCGAGGAACGTCAGGCCGGCTATCTCGGCGTGCTGGCAGAGGCCGGGCTGGCGCCGGTAATGCTGACCGGCCAATCCTCGCGCGCCTTCGGCCGCGCGGCGGTGGCGGAGCTTGCCGAAAAGCACCCAGAGGTCGATGCCGCGGTCTGCTTCAACGACCTGGTGGCTTTGGGGATGATCTCGGGCTTTCAGGAGCAGGGCCGCAGCGTCGGCGACACCTTCCGCATCGTCGGATTCGACGATATTTCCGAGGCGGCGCAATGCTTTCCGACGCTGTCCTCAGTCCGCTGCGACATTGCCGGCATCGGCGCCAAGGCCGCCGGCACGGTGATCGACTGGCTCGACAGCGGCACGCCGCCGCCCGGGGAAACCCGGACGCCGGTGAGCCTCGTTGTGCGTCAGTCGAGCGGCGGCGCCTCGCCCAGTTCATAGATCGCCCCGGTCAGCCAGGCCGGCCAATCCCGCTCGAAAACCGCTTTCGCGTTCTCGTCAAAGCTGCGGTTGGGCCGTTCCGCCAGCACCATCTCGCCGCCCGCCATCCGCAGGGTGATCTGGCTCTCCTTGTCCACCTCGCGCTCTGGCCGGAACCGCACCTCCTCCAGCGGGCCTTTCACCGACATCGGCAGCGCCTCGCCCTCGGGATCGCAGATCGCCCGCGCCCCGCGGCTGCCGCCGCCCTGCGAGATGTAGTGATCCAGCGCGGTCAGCACCGCCTCGGAGGTCAGCGCCATCTGCTGCCATTGCAGCGCCCGGCCGATCTCGCCGCCGCGGGCATAGCCGATCCCCTGCGCCCTGATCCGCGCGTTCAGCGCCCGCGCCTCGGCCAGTGCCGCGCGCACGTCGCGGGGATTGCAAAGAATTCCGGCCTGGTCGCTCATCCGCGCCTGCACCTCCTGCCGCACCTCCTGCAAGGGCACGCCGCCCTCAGGCTGCAGGATCGCTTCGATGCCCGCGACCGCCGCGGCCACATCGCCGTCCGCGCCCTCAGCAGGCGCGACCGCACGGCCACTGGCGGCAATATGCTCGCCCACCCGCGTGCCGAAGACCTGACCCGCGTTCAGCGCCGAGCCGCCCGGCCGCGTGGCGCCGTGGGTGCCCGCCGCCTCGCCCACCGCGTAGATGCCGGCGACATTGGTCCGCCCCCAGGTATCCACCGCAATACCACCGTTCATGTGCTGGTTGTTCACCGCGAACTCCAGCGGTTCGGCAGCAATATCAACCTTGTAGCGCCGATACAGCTCGATCGCGAGCGGGTTCATCTGCCGCAACCGGTCGATCGGCAACGCCTGGTCCGCCCCGGCATCGCGCAGATAGCGCGTCACGTCATCGTCCAGCCGGTCGAGGCTGAAGGGCGCATCCCCCGGCATCGGTGCCGGGTTGCGATTGAAGTCCATGAACACCCGCCGCCCGGCCTGCGTCTCGCGAAAGATCGCGAGGTCGACAAGGCTGGAGCGGAAATCCAGCATGCGGCTGGCGTGGAACGGCCATTGATAGCCCTTGCGAAAGACGTTTGAGGCCAGTTCCTGCGTCGTGCGGTAGTACTCGGCGAGGAAGTGATGCTCCTGCCCCTCGGCATCGACCGAGTAGATATGCGGAATGACCTGCACATAGGTGCCCGACAGGTTCCAGGGAAAGCCCTCGCGCCGGGTGCCGATGCCGAACTGGCTCTCGGTGATGTTGACCAGTTCGAGCCCGGCCTCGAGCGCCAGCCCCAGCGAGCCGAAACAGCCGTTGGGAAAGACGCTGTCACGGTAGAGCTCGCCCGGCCCCCCCGCCGCCAGCACCAGCGCATTGCAGCGATAGAGCGCGAGGCCGTGCGGGTTCCGCTCTGACCGATCCTTGGGACGCACCGCCAGCACGCCGGTGACCTGGCCGTCGCGCGTGAGGATGCGAACCGCGGTGGTCTGGTTGAAGAACCCCACGCCCAGCCGCAGCGCCTCTTCCGCCAGCACCTTGACCATCAGCCGCGAGGTGCGCGGCCCGCAGCTTGTGGCGCGGCCGGTCTCGTCGTGGTCGGTCTGATAGCGCAGCGTGCCGCCAAGCGCGTCCTGCGGCAACGGCAACCCAAGAAACTGCAATGATGCCATGGCCCTGACCGATCCCACCGCCTCGATATAGGCGATGTCCTCGTCCATCGCGCCGCCGGATCGGATGGCGCGGGCCATGGCCTTGAAGTTGTCGCCCTGGTCGGCGGTATTGGCGGTGTGCAGCGTCTGCTTGTCAGAGCCGGAACAGGCCGAGGTGCCGCCCCAGGCGCTTTGGCTGATGATCTTCACGTGACCGCCCCGGCGGCGCAGTTCCACCGCCGCGCGCAGCCCGGCCGCGCCGCTGCCCACCACCAGCGCGCCGCTGCGATGCACCGGAATGACATGCCCGACGAGGCTCAGGGTCTCGTCGAACCCCGGCTCGGGCGTCAGGCGCGGCATGTCGACGTCGGTCAGGGCATCAAGGATGTCTTGCGGGATGGCTTGGGTCACGTGGCTCGGTCCGAGTCTGTTGTAATTGGAACGTTCCATAATGAAGTATTGGAACGGTCCAACCATGTCAAGACGGCTTGGCTTGCAGCTGCCGCTGGACGGCCCGGCAACGCGCCCCTAATCTGCCCGACATGACAAACAAGGTCGTCTCCGCCGCCGAAGCCGCTGCCCTGATCAAGAGCGGCGATACCCTCACCACCTCGGGCTTTGTCGGCATCGGCGTGCCCGACGAATTGCTCGCGGCGCTCGAGGCGCGGTTCCTCGAAACCGGCCAGCCGCGCGATCTGAGCCTGGTCTTTGCCGCCGGCCAGGGAGACGGAAAAACCCTTGGTCTCAATCGGTTGGGCCACGAGGGGCTGCTGAAGCGGGTGATCGGCGGGCATTGGGGGCTGATCCCCAAGGTGGCGGCGCTGGCGGTGGCGGGCAAGATCGAGGGCTGGAACCTGCCGCAGGGCTGCATCAGCCAGCTTTACCGCGACATTGCGGCGGGCAAACTAGGGATGCTGTCGAAGGTCGGGCTCGACACCTTTGTCGATCCGCGCAACGGGGGCGGCGCGATTAACGAAATCTCAACCGATCCTCAGCTAGAGCTGATGCAGGTCGGTAACGAGGAGGTTCTGTTCTACAAATCACAGCGGCTGACCGTGGCGCTTCTGCGCGGCACCACGGCGGATGAGGCCGGTAACATCACCATGGAGCGCGAGGCGCTGCTGATCGACAACCTGGCCCAGGCGATGGCAGTCAGGAATGCCGGCGGCGTGGTCATCGTCCAGGTCGAGCGGGTGGCCAAGGCGCGCACCCTGCCCGCGCGCGAGGTGCATATCCCGGGCATCCTGGTCGATGCGGTGGTGGTGGCCCAGCCGGAAAACCACGTGCAGACCTATGCCACCGGGTTCAGCCAGGGATTTACCAACCGGATGCGCACGCCGGCGGGGGAAATCCCGCCGATGCGGCTCGATGCGCGCAAGGTGATCGCCCGGCGTTGTGCCTTCGAGCTGCCGGTCAACGGCGTGGTCAACCTCGGGATCGGCATGCCCGAAGGCGTGGCGGGGATTGCCGCCGAAGAGGGTCTGCTCGAGCATCTGACCCTGACGGCAGAGCCCGGGGTGATCGGCGGCCAGCCGGCCTCGGGGCTCGATTTCGGCGCGGCGGTCAATACCGACGCGGTGATCCCGCAGGCCAACCAGTTCGATTTCTACGACGGTGGCGGGCTCGACATGACCTGCCTCGGGCTGGCCCAGGCCGACCGTTTCGGCAACGTCAATGTCTCGCGCTTCGGCCCGCGGCTGGCCGGCGCCGGCGGCTTCATCAACATCTCGCAGAACGCCCGCGCGGTGGTCTTTGCCGGGACCTTCACGGCGCAGGGGCTGGAGGTTGTGATAGACAACGGCGCGGTGGAGATTCGCCGCGAGGGCCGGTCGCGCAAGTTCCTAGAGGCGGTCGAACAGGTGACCTTCTCCGGTGCACGCGCCGCGCGGCTGGGCCAGCCGGTGCTCTATGTCACCGAGCGCTGCGTCTTCGAGCTGACGCCCGAGGGGCTGCGCCTGACCGAGATCGCCCCCGGCGTCGATCTCGAACGGGACATCCTGGCGCAGATGGAGGTGCCGCCGATTGTCGGAGAGGTCGTGCAGATGGACCCGCGCCTCTTCCTCGACCGAGAGATGGACCTGCGCCGGGACCTGCTGCACCTCGACCTGCCCGACCGGATCGCGCTGGATGCCAATTCCGGCCAGCTGTTTCTCAACTTCGAGAAGATGCGGGTGCGTACGCAAGCCGAGGTCGACCGCGTCGGCCGTCTGGTCGAGGAACGCTGCGCGCCGCTGGGCCACAAGGTCGACGTGGTGGTCAACTACGACGGGTTCCGCATCGACGAGGCGCTCGAGACCGCCTGGGCGCGCATGGTCGCCGATCTCGACGCGCTCTTCTATGCCAAGGTCTCGCGCTATTCCGGCTCGGCCTTCATGCGGATGAAGCTGGGTGAGGTTTTCCCTGAGGCCCGCACCCATATCTACGAAACCGCCGATCAGGCGCGCGCCTATCTCGACGGCTGAGCGCGGTCAGCCCCCGGCCTTCATGCCCAGCGCGCGGATCTGCTGCGACATCTGCACGAAAGAGCCGTCGACATGTTTACGGATCATCGTGTCCGCCCGCGCCACGTCATTGGCGCGCAGCGCCTTGATCAGCTCGTCATGCTCTTCCTTGATCGCCTCGTAGCGCGCCGGTGAAATCCGCAGCCGCGCGGCCTGAACGTTCAGGGTGGTGCGCAGGTTGCGCCAGATCTCGGCCGCGGTCTGGTTGTAATGGCCGCGGCAGAAGATCTCGTGGAACTGGAAGTCGAGCTTGCGAAAGGCGCGCTGCTCGCCATGCGGGATCCTGTGGATCCGGGCCTGGATATCCTCGAGCTCGTCGAGCAGATCGGGCGGCGCGTAATCGGCGAACCAGTTGACGAAATACGGCTCGAGCATCTGCAGAACCTCGAAGATGTTCTGGATCGAGCCGGCATCGGTCGGCTTGATGGTGGCGCCGCGGTTGGGGTGGATCTCGACAAAGCCCTCGCCCTGCATTCGCCGCAGCACCTCGCGCACCGGGCTGGTGCTGGTGCCGTAGCGCTCGGCAATCTCCGAGACCTTGAGCCGCTGCCCCCCTGCCAGACGGCCATCGTAGATGTCGTCGAGGATCGCGTCGTAGAGCGGGAGTTCCGCGGTATCGTCGCCGGTTTTCATGGTCTTGCCCTGTTTGTCGGATCAGGCGTCATCATAGCGGCGGGCCCCGCCCTGTGCCAGAGCGGCCGGGGCCCGCCGGGGTGTCAAATCTCGCCGGCGTAGTGGCACAGCACGTCGGCGCTGCCGATCCGCCGCGCCGGCGGCCGGGTCGTGCGGCAGAGATCGGTGGCATGCGGGCAGCGCGGGCTGAAGCGGCAGCCCTTGGAGGGCACGCCGACATCGACCGGCTCGACCCTTTTGGCCCGGCGACCGCGCTGGCGCGGATCGGCGACCGGCACCGCCTGCAGCAGCGCACGGGTGTAGGGGTGCTGCGGTTGCGCAAAGAGTGTGTGCGTCTCGGCCACCTCGACGAACTGGCCGCGGTACATCACCGCCACCCGGTCGCAGATGTGTTCCACCACCGCCAGATCATGGGCGATGAACAGGAAGGTCAGGTCGAACTTCTCCTGCAGGTCCTGCAACAGGTTCAGCGTCTGCGCCTGGATCGAGACGTCGAGCGCCGAGACCGCCTCGTCCGCCACCACCAGCTCGGGGTGGGTCGAAAGCGCGCGGGCAATGCCCAGCCGCTGCCGCTGGCCGCCGGAAAAGGCGTTGGGATAGCGGTGCATGAACTCGCGGCGCAGGCCCACGCTTTCCAGCAGTTCGCCGACCCGGTCGCCCAGCGCCTTGCCCTTCAGCCCCTCGGATTTCTGCAGCGCCTGCCCGACCACGTCGATCACCCGCAGCCGCGGGTTGAGCGAGGCCTGCGGATCCTGAAAGATCATCCGCACCTTGCGCCAGACCCGGCGCAGCTCGTCGAGCGGCGCATCGGCCAGCTCGGTGGCGGTGCCGGACTTGGGCTGAAAGCGGATGCTGCCCGAGCTTGGGTCGAGCACCCGCAGGATGCAGCGGCCGAGCGTCGTCTTGCCGCTGCCGCTTTCGCCGACGATGCCGAAGGTCTCGCCGCGCCGCACCTCGAAGGACACGGCATCGACCGCGACGAAGCCGTCGCGCGGCTTGGTCAGCCAGCCGCCCTTGTGGCCGCCGAATTGCATGGTGAGGTCCTTGACCTCGAGAATGGCCTCAGACATCGGCACGCGCCTCCTCTTCGTGCAGGAAACAGGCCACTTCGCCTGCGCCATGCGGCCTCAGCAGCGGTTCGCGCCGGTCGCAGAGCCCCGCCACGTAGTGATCGCAGCGGGTGCGGAAGGTGCAGCCCGACGGCCGCGCCAGCGGATGGGGCACCATGCCGCGAATGGCCGGCAGGCGGTCGCGCGTCGTCACCCCGATGCGCGGCACGCTGTCCAGCAGCGCCCGGGTATAGGGGTGCTGCGGCGCCTCGAAGAGCCCGTAGACGTCCGATTTCTCGACGATCCGGCCCATGTACATCACCGCCACGTCATCGGCGACCTCGGCCACGACGCCCAGATCATGGGTGATCAGCATCACCGCCATCTTGAACTCGTCCTTGAGCTCGGCGATCAGGTCGAGGATCTGCGCCTGCGTCGTGACGTCGAGCGCGGTGGTCGGCTCGTCGGCGATCAACAGGCGGGGCTGGCACGACAACGCCATGGCGATCATCGCCCGCTGCCGCATCCCGCCCGACAGTTCGAAGGGATAGGCCTCGAACCGTTCCGCCGGGCGCGGAATGCCGACGCGGGCCAGCATGTCGATCGCTTCCTCGCGCGCCTCGGCCTTGGTCACCTTGCGGTGCAGCAGGATCGTCTCGGTGATCTGCTTGCCGATCTTCTGAATCGGTCCGAGCGAAGACATCGGCTCCTGAAAGATCATCGCGATGTCGCTGCCGCGGATCGACCGCAGCTGCCGCGACCCGGTGCGGGCGCTGGCCAGGTCCACCGTCCGGCCGTCGGCCGCATGATAGAGGATCGAGCCGCCGGTGATCCGCCCCGGCGCATCGACGATGCGCAGGATCGATCGGGCGAGGATCGACTTGCCGCAGCCGCTCTCGCCCAGAAGGCAGAGGGTGCGGTCCGGCAGGATGTCGAGGTCGACGCCCTCGACCGCCTTGACCAGCCCGTCATCGGTGAAGAAGTGGGTTTTCAGGCCCTTGATCTCGACCAGGGGGGTGTCTTTGTCAGTTTGCATAGGGATCAGCGGCATCGCGAAGGCCGTCTCCTAGGAAGTTGAGGGCAAGCACGGTGATCACGATGATCGAACCGGGCGCGATCAGAAGCCAGGGCGCCTCGATGATGGTGCGGATGTTCTGCGCCTCTTTCAGCAGCGTGCCCCAGGACACGATGGGCGGTTGCAACCCGATGCCGAGGAAGGACAGCGAGGTCTCCGCGAGGATCATCAGCGGCACCGCCAGCGTCAGCGAGGCGATGATGTGGCTGGCGAAGCTCGGCACCAGGTGCTTGCGGATCACCTCCCAGTCCGACAACCCGTCAAGCCGCGCGGCGACCACGAAATCCTCGTGCCGGAGCGACAGGAACTTGCCGCGCACCTCGCGCGCCAGCGTCGTCCAGCCGATCATCGAGACGATCAGCGTCACCACGAAATAGGTGCGCAGCGGCGGCCAGTCGAGCGGGATGGCGGCGGCAAGGCCCATCCACAGCGGAATGGTCGGGATCGAGCGCAGGAACTCGATCAGCCGCTGGATGGCATTGTCGATCCAGCCACCGTAATAGCCCGAGATGCCGCCAAGGCTGACGCCCACGATCAGAGAGACCGCAACGCCCACCAGCCCGATCGACATGGAAATCCGCGTGCCCATGATGATCCGGCTCAGGATATCGCGGCCCAGCCGGTCGGCGCCCCAGAAATAGACCGTCTGCTTCGGGTCCTTGGGGCCAAAGAAATGCCGGTCGGTCGGGATAAGCCAGAGCAGCTTGTACTCGGCGCCCCTGACGAAGAAACCCAGCGGGATCACCTTTTCCGGGTCCTCGACGAAATGCCGGCGCATCACCTCGCGGTCGATCTCCATCTTGAGACCACGGGCATGCAGCTGGAACTGCCGGCTGCCATCCTCGGCCTCGGTGAAGAAATGCAGTCCCTGCGGCGGCGCAAAGGGCGCGCGGGTGTTGGTCTGCAGATAGTTGGCGGGGGCGAGGAATTCGCCGAAGAGCGCGACGAAATAGACAAATCCTACCAGATAGAGGCTGACCCAGGCGATCTTGTGCCGGCGGAACTGCCGCCACATCAGCGCCCAGGGGCCCAGAAGCTCTGGCGATTTGACCGAGGCGGCGGCCTCGACGTCGGAGGCTGTATCGATGGCTGTCATTGGTAACGTATCCTCGGGTCGACCCAGGCAAGAAGGACATCGGACAGGAGCGTGCCGATCACCGTCAGCATGCTGACGATCAGGATCAGCGAGCCGGCCAGGTACATGTCCTGCACCAGCAGCGCGCGCAGCAGCAGCGGCCCGGTGGTTGGCAGGTTCATCACCACGGCAACGATGATCTCGCCCGAGACCAGCGTCGGCAGGATCCACCCGATGGTCGAGATGAAGGGATTGAGCGCCACGCGCACGGGATAGCGCAGCAGCAGCTGGAATTCCGACATGCCCTTGGCCCGGGCAGTGACGACGTAAGGCCGGTAAAGTTCATCCAGCAGGTTGGCGCGCATGATGCGGATCAGCGCGGCCGCGCCCGAGGTGCCGACGACAAAGACCGGCATCCAGATGTGCTGCAGCAGGTTGCCGAACTTGGCCCAGGACCACGGCTGATCCAGATACTCGGGGCTGACCAGCCCGCCGACCGATTGGCCGAAGTACTTGAAGGCCACATACATCATCACCAGCGCCAGCAGGAAATTCGGCACGGCGAGGCCCACGAACCCCAGGAAGGTGGCGATGTAGTCGCCCACCGAATACTTGCGCACTGCAGAATAGATGCCGATCGGCAGGGCCACCGCCCAGATGAAGGCCAGCGTCAGCAGCGAGATCGCGAAGGTCCAGCCGAGCCGGTCCCAGATCACGTCGGTCACCGGCAGGTTCTTTTCGAAGGAAATGCCGAAGTCGCCCTCGAACAGGATGCCGGTCATCCACTTCCAGTATTGCAGGTACATCGGCTCGCCGAGACCGTATTGCTCGCGCAGCTGTTCGACGACGGCGGTGTTGTCGACCCCGGCCTCGCCCATCTCGGCGGCCAGGCTGTCGAGGTAATCGCCAGGCGGCAGCTGGATGATGATGAAGGTCACGATGGAGACCAGAAAGACCGTCGGGATCATGTAGACAACCCGTCGGAGGATGAAGCCACCCATGTCCGCTCCTTGCGTTAGAGTTCAAGTGGGGCGCCCGGAAGGGAGGACACCGGACGCCCCGTCACAGTACCTCGGATCAGGGCAGGTTTGTGCCACCTTCGAAGTACATCTGCGCGGTATAGGGCGCCGGGAACCAAAGCTGACCGGCAATCGGCAGCGGATCGGGCACGTTCCGCACGTTGTTGCGGGCGATGCCGAACACCGGATCGGTGTGGATCATGCCGACGGTAAAGAACTGCTCGGCCTGCATGTCGAGGATTTCGAACATCAGCGCTTCCTGCTTCTCTGGTGAAGCTTCGGCCCGGATCTCCTTGTACTTGTTGAAGATATCCTTGACAGCTTGCGGCGGTTCCTCACCCGTCGTGGGATCGAGGTTCCAGGCCGCCCATTCCCGCGCCCAGCTGACCGAATTCGAGATCATCGGCATGTAGCACATCGGCGAGGTGTAGATGTCGGCCTGCCCGCCGGAGCAGTTCCAGAGATAGCCGTCGAAGTCGTTCGAGGTATGCAGCTCGATCAGCCGCGACCGGTCGGTGGCACGCACCTGGAAGTCGAGCCCGACGTCACGGGCATAGCCCGCGATCAGCTCCATCGCGTCGGGGTATTGCATGCCGAAGACATCGGCCACCAGGAAGACCAGGGTAAAGCGGTTGCCATCCGGCCCGAGGCGATAGCCCTCGGCGTCCTTCTCGGGCAGCACCTTGTCGAGGTACTCGTTGGCGAGATCGGGGTCATACTCGGTGTACTGCTTCTGGTAGCTCTCCTTGTAGAACTTGTTGCCGCGGCGGGGCGACACCTGCGCCGGCTCGCCCGCGCCGAAGTAGAGCAGGTCGATGATCTCCTGCCGGTTCACCGCGTGGCTGACGCCGATGCGGAAATCACGGTTGCCGATCACCTCGCGCTTGACCGGATCGGTGTGGTTGAGGTTCATCATCGGGATCATGCTGTTGCCCGGCAGGTCGGCCACGTCGAAGAAGCGGTACTTGCCACGCTCGGCATTGTCGGTCAGCGCCGCCTTGTTCGACGGCCGCCCGATGTGGCGCAGCATGTAGTCGATCTCGCCGTTGAAGGCCTTGAGAAGGATGGTCTCGACATCCTCGACCTGATCATAGGTGATCCGGTCGATATAGGGCAGCTGCTGCCCTTCGCTGTCGACCTTGTAGTAATAGGGGTTGCGCTCGGCCACCACGCGGTCGGTGGCGCCATAGGCATTGGTCAGATGCCAGGCATGCAGTGTCGGACGGTCCGGGTTCTGCCAGAACAGCGGCGTGTCCATCGGCCCGGCCTTGAGGTTGAAGAGCTGCACCCAGTCGCCGGCCGCCGGCTCTGCCGCCACCAGCTCGTCGAGCTTGTCGTTGTACTTCTCGTGGAACTGGCCGAGGTAATGCTTCGGGTACGCAGTCGGGTGATAGCCGAAACCATAGGCGAGACCTTGCAGGAACAGACCGTTGGGCGCGCCGAAGTCGAACTCGACCGTGACATCGTCGATCTTGCGCACCACCACCGGGCCTTCGGGGCCGACAAAGGTGGCGTCCTTGTTGGGCGTCAGCTGCGGATTGGAGAAGACATCCTCGTACCAGAACATGATGTCATCGGCGGTGAACGGCGCGCCGTCGGACCACTTCATCCCCTCGCGCAGGTGGAAGGTGAACTTGGAGGCGTCGTCGGAGACGTCCCAGGTCTTGGCAATATTGGGCCGCACTTCCGACCAGTCGGGGGACCAGCGCACCATGTTGTCGCTGCCGATGGTGCGCACCATGTTGTGCTGGTCGCCACCGCCGAGGATGGCGCGGCGCAGGGTGCCGCCGTATTCGCCGGGGCCATCGATCAGGTCCATCACCAGCGGCTCGGCCGGCAGGCGCTCGTCCACCGGTGGCAGGCTGCCTGCGGCCACCTGTTCGGCCAGTGCCGGCGCCTCGTCATAGGCATAGGCCTGGCTGGCCACTGCCAGGGCAAGCGCGCTTGCCAGCGTGGTAAATCTCCACCTTTTGGTCATTGTCGTCTCCTCCTCCGTTGAAAGTCATCACCAGTTGGTGACAGAGCCGTCCGGCCGCGTCAGATGCGGCGGTTCGACATGGGTGGGCCGGGTGGCCCGGATCTTTTCCTCGTTGACCTCGACGCCCAGGCCGGGGCTGTCGGGCACCTTGTAGGTGATGCCGTCGAGCCCGATCTGAACCGGGAACAGCTCGGGGTCGTGGAAGCCAAGGTCTTCGGTCGGCCCTTGCCGGGTCTCTGCCCAGCTGAAATTGGGCACCGCCGCGGCCAGATGCACGGTGGCCGCGGTGCAGACCGGACCAAGCGGATTGTGCGGCATCAGGTCGATGTAATGGCGCTCGCACCAGCCGGCGACCTTCATCGCCTCGGTGAAGCCGCCGATGTTGCAGATGTCGAGCCGCATGTATTGCGTCAGGCCCTGCTCGATATAGGGCGCCGCCTGCCACTTGGACGCAAACTCCTCGCCTACCGCAAAGGGGATATTGGTCATGCCACGCAGGGTGCGATAGGCTTCCGGCGTTTCGCAGCGGATCGGCTCTTCGAGGAAATCCAGCGTGCCCTGCGGCAGGCGGTTGCAGAAATCGGCGGTCTCGGCCAGCGACAGCCGGTGGTGCAGGTCGATGCCCAGCACCAGGTCGGGACCGAATTCCTCGCGCAGGGCGATCAGCTCCTTGGTGGCGCGGTTGAGGTTCTGGCGCGGGTCGAAGACGCCGTCGCCGTTGAACTCGCCGGTGTAAATCCGCAGGCAATCCCAGCCGGCGCCCACCAGCACCCGCGCCTTGGCGATCAGCGTGTCCAGATCGGTCGACTGGGCGCTCGGGAAGGTCGGGATCTCGTCGCGCTGCTTGCCGCCTAGCAGCTGGTAGACCGGCACGCCGAGACGCTTGCCGAGGATGTCGTAGAGCGCGATGTCGATGGCCGACATGGCGGCGGTCAGCACCCGGCCGCCCTCGAAATACTGGCTGCGGTAGCTCTCCTGCCAGATGCGGCCGATCTGGTTGCTGTCCTTGCCCACCAGAAATGCCGCGAAATGGTGGATGGTGGCGGCAACTGCATCCTCGCGCGCCGAGAGCCCGGATTCCCCCCAGCCCACCAGCCCGTCATCGGTGCTGACCTTGACCAGCAGCTGGTTGCGGATGCCCACACGGGCGAGAAGCGGTTCGATTGCGGTGATCTTTGACATTCAACAGGGCCTTTCAGTGCCAGCCGACGCGGGGGGCGGCGGGGATCATGCCGGGACGTTCGGCTGCGATCATCGCGACCAGCCGGTCGCGCTGCGTCGCAGCCAAAGCCTCGTCCCAGAGATTGAACATTTCATGCGGATCGACGGTGAGGTCATAAAGCTCGCCCGCCCCGCTCTTGAGATCGACGGAGAGTCGGTGGGTGGCCGACCGGACCGTTCTGAGGTCGAGATCGACACCGCTGCGCGCGGCATCCACCTCCCATTCATTGTGCGCCACGTCGCGCGTGGCGCCACCGAGGACGTCGGTAAGGGATCTTCCGTCATCCTCCGAGGCAGACAGCCCGCAAAGGTCGGCCAGCGTGGCGCGCAGGTCGAGGGTCGAGACCGGCGCATCGAAGCGGCCCTGCCTGATCCCCGGCCCCGCCATCACCAGCGGCACCCGCAGCAATCCGTCATAGAGCATCGGCCCCTTCAGCAGCAGGCCGTGATCGCCCAGCCATTCGCCGTGATCCGAGGTGAAGATGACAATCGTGTTCTCCAGTCGTCCGGCGGCTTCGAGATGATCGAGGATGCGGCCGATCTGCTGGTCGATTGCACTGATCATGCCGTAGTAAACCGCGATCACGTCGCGCAGATCCTTGTCCGAAAGCGGCTCGTCGTTGCCCCAGTAGGGCTGATCGCCGGCGTGGGGCCGCTTCTGATTGCGGCGCGCCGGGCTCTCGAGGAAGGCGCGGTGCCACCAGGGCCGCCGGTCGAGATCGAGCGCGCGATGCGGCGGCAGATCCACCTGCGCGGGATCGTACATCGTGGCCCAGGGCGCGGCGGCCAGAAACGGGGGGTGCGGATCAGGGAAGGACACCCAGGACATCAGCGGGCCATCACGCTCTTCCTCGAGCATGTCGATTGTCCGGTCCCCGACCCAGGCAGTGGAAAACCAGTCTTCCTCGAGCGCCGAACGCCAGACCTGCTTGTGCGTGGTCAGCGGCGGCACCTGTTCCTTGGCCTTCGCCCAGCGCGCGCCGCCCTGCCCGCCCTGATCGAGAAAGGTCTCGTAGTGCAGCGTATGGGGACGGTCTTTCCAGCCGCAGTGATGATGCGGCCGCAAGGTCAGCTCGACCCGATCGAATCCCATGTAGGGCCCGGTCCAGTCGTCACCGTAATCAGCCACCGAGTTGTAGCATTCGGCAGCGCCCGTGGGAGCAAAGGTCTCATGGGTGGAGAGATGCGCCTTGCCGATGAACCGGGTGTCATAACCGGCACGGGCAAACAGGCCTCCCATCCCCTCTTCGGCCAAGGCCGGATCGAGGTTGCGGCCGTTGTCGCGGACACCGTGCGAATAGGGCAGCTTGCCCGTCAGGATCGAGGCACGAGCGGGCTGACACATCGGATGCGGCGTGATGCAGGTGTCGAACCGCGCGCCGCGGGCGGCAATCCTGTCGATATTGGGCGTGCGCAGCCGGCGCCCGGACCCGGAAATGCAGTCGCCGCGCTGCTGGTCGGTGGTGATCAGGAGGATGTCGGGTGCAGAGGTCACGGGCGACCCTCACAGCAGGCAAACTCTCTCTGTTCGGCCAAGGCCGGCGCACTGCGGTGCATGTCATCCTCCCGGGATCGAAGTTGTCCCCTCGAACAAAGGTTAGATGAACATTTCAAAATAGTCGACGATTTTTTTCATTTCGTCGTGTGAAGATGAAGAGAGTCACGACGAAAATCGCGCCTCTAACGAAAAATGGTTTATTCTCAGAAGGTTCTACGAGGGGCACGTTTGCGCGGAGGGGCAGTCAAAGGGCACCCGCCCGCAAGCACGGCGGGACAATCCCGGATTTTCGGCAACCAAAGGTGGCGTCACGCAGCAGTTATCGCCACGAAAGAGCCCGCGCCTCAACGTGCGTCAGTGCCCACAAACAGGACCGGGAATCGCCGACATCCGGCGAGCCGAGGCCCCGCCTCTACCCCCGAACGACGCCGGGCAGCCAGGCGGCGAAATCGGTCATCGCCTGGCCGGCGGCGGCGTCAAAGGCCGAGACCACGTCGGGCGTCTCGAGGCTGGCCGAGGCCGCGGTGGCCTCGAAGGTGCGGCTGGCGACGATGCGGGCGTCGCGTTCGCGTACTACCCGCACGATCATCCTGATCCGAACGGTAGCCGCCTCGGCCTCGTCAGCGACCTCGGCCTGGAAATCCACCACTTCGGTGACCAGTGCGTAGTCTCCGCCCGGCCCCAGCGGCTTGCGGCCGACGTAGCGCACGGCGCCCGTGGCCTCGACCGAGCGCAGCATCAGGGTCTGCACCATCACCGGGGTTTCTTCGCTCCAGCGTACGCCGGGCAGGTATTGCGCCTGCAGTGCATTGGGGCGGATCATGATCCGGTCGGTCTCCAGCGCGCCCGAGGTGGTCGGCAGCTCGACGATGACGTCGCGCTGCAACGGCCGGCCCCGGACCGTGGCGATGCTCGCCGGCGGGCGCAGCTCGTAGACCTCGAGCGATTTGCCGATATCGTTGACGGCAGAGATCGCGGCGCAGGCCGAGAGGAGCGCTGGGGCGGCAAGGACCGCGGTGACCCGCAGGAGGCGTCCGAACATGGGCAATACTTTCATCGTCTGAATTCCGGCGTTTCCCGATCAAGCAGGAAACGGGCCGGGTCGCGTTGCAACTGGTTGGTAAGCCGGTCGAGATTGCCGATCAAGCTCCGGCTTTCCTGCGCCAGCCTGGTAAAGAGCGGCAGCGTCTGGGTGGTGAATTCCTGCACCGCCGGGGCCGAGGCATTGGTGACCCGGCGAATGTCGGCAAAGGTGGCGGTGGCCGACTGGCTGGCGGCGCGCAGGTCGGCGGTGATGCCGGGGATGTCGTCGGACACCCGGCGGATCGCGGTCTGCAGCGTGTCGATCGTGCCCCTGAGCCCTTCGACAATCCCGGCCACGTCCTCGTTCATGATGCGGTCGGCGCCGGCAAAGGCCTGCTCGGCGATGTCCAGCGTCTCGATCGCCGAATCCATCGCCTCGTTGATCGCCTCGAGCGTGACATTGGCGTTGTCGAAGGCCACCGTGGCATCCTCGAGCGTGCCGCGGGCGACGGTGATCAGCTCGTCCACGCCGGCGCTGGCGGTGCTGAGGTTTTCGCCGACCTCGGTTATGGTGCGATTGGCGTTGGCAGTGGCGGCGCGGATGTCGGAGACCACGACCGGCAGGTCCTGCTCGACCACGGCGGTCACCGCCGTCACCGCGCGCCGCGCCTCGGTGACCATCAACCGGGCATCGGCCATCAGCGGCTGGCCCTCGTTGCGGACCAGGTCGTCGACGAGGCTGGCGGTGTCGCTCACCGAGCCTGCCACCGTGTCGATCCGGGCGATCAGCGCATTGGTGGCGGCAATGGTCTCGCGCGCCTCTTCCAGCCGGGCGGTGGCGGTTTCGCCGGTGACCTTGAGCGTGTCCATGACCTCGGTGGCGCTGGTGCTGAGCGTGCCGACCTGCCGGCGCACCTCGGCGCTGGTCTCGCGCAGATCGGTGGTGGTCCGGGTCAGGTCCTGGGCGATGAAGGTCTCGGTCGTGTTGATGGCCGATCCGGCGCTGGTCAGGGTGTTCTTCGCCAGGTCCAGCGTCTCGCCGGCGTCGGCAATCACGCCCTCGCCCTGCGTCGCAAGATCGGTCACGGCCGAGGCCGCGCGGGTGCCGGCGTCGACCATGGCGCGGGTCTCGGCCACCAGCGGGCGGCCCTCTTCCTCGATCAGGCTGTCGACGCGGCCGGCGGTCTCGCCCACCACACCCGCCACACCGTCAAGCCGCGCGATCAGCGCATTGGCCGAGGCAATGGTTTCCTGCGCCTCGTCCAGTCGCGCCGTGGCGGTCTCGCCGGTCTGCTTGAGGCTGTCCATGACCTCGGTCGCGCCGAGGCTGAGCGTGCCGACCTGACGGCGCACCTCGGCGCTGGTCTCGCGCAGCTCGTTGGTGGTCTGCGCCAGGTCTTCGGCAATGTAGGCCTCGGTGCGGGCGATGGCCGATTGCGCGGTGGTCAGGGTGGTGTTGGCCTCGGTCAGCACGCCCTTGCCCTGCTCCGACAGCTCGGCAAAGGTGCCGAGCGCGGTATCGGCGGTCTCCAGCACGGTGGTCAGGTCGCCCGAAAGCTCATCGAGCGTCTCGTTGAACTGGCCGATCTGCTCGGCGAATTCCGACACGCTGCCGGTGACGGCCGAGAAATCCTCGAGCGAGGAGGCAAAGGCCTTGGAGGCTTCCTCGACATTGGCGAGGATGGTGTTGACGCGGTTCTTGTTCTCTTCGTCGAACATCTCGCTGATCTCTTCGATCACCGCGAGGGCGTTTTCCAGCAGCCGCGGCGCATCCTCGCTCAGCGATTGCAGGGTCGAGCGGCCTGCGACGATCTCGGGGATCGGCCGGTCCTCTGTCGGTTCCAGAATGGGCGCGTCGGGCGTGCCGGGGCCGATGCCCACATAGGACACGCCGGTCACGCCCTGGGCCTCGATCCGGGCGATGCTGTCCTCGCGCACCGGGGTGGCGGCATCGACCTCGACCCGCACGAGGACCGAACCGTCACGCTCGGGCGCCAGCCGCACGAAAACCACCTGCCCCACCGGCAAGCCGCTGAAGCGCACGTCGGAGGCGTTGCTCAACCCCGAGACCGAGCTGAAGCGGATGTCGTAATAGGCAAACTGCTGGTCCAGCTCGACCTGGGCGAACCAGAGCAGGAACCCGAGGATCGCCAGAAGACCGGCGATGGCAAAGGTGCCGATCAGTACAAAATGCGCCCGTGTCTCCAAAACCTAACTGCCTTTCCGTGCCGCGCTGGCGCTTGCGTTCGCGGCGGATGCCCGGGCGCGAGGGCCGTGGAAATACTCGTGCACCCACGGGTGATCCACGTCCAGCATATCCGTCATGGTGCCGGTGACCAGCACCCTCTTTTCCGCCAGTACCGCAATCCGGTCACAGGTGGCGTGCAAGGTGTCGAGATCATGGGTCACCAGAAAGACCGTCAGCCCCAACGACCGGCTGAGCCCGCGGATCAACAGATCGAAGTCCGCCGCCCCGATCGGATCGAGCCCCGCGGTGGGCTCGTCGAGGAACAAAAGGTCCGGATCGAGCGCCAGCGCCCGCGCCAGCCCCGCGCGCTTGCGCATGCCGCCTGACAGTTCGGAGGGGTATTTGTCGCCGGCGAGATACGGCAGCCCGACCAGCGAGATCTTGAGATCGGCCAGCGACCGGCGCAGCTCTGGGGTCAGGTCCTTGATCGCGCGCATCGGCACTTCGACGTTCTCGCGCACCGTGAGCGAGGAAAACAGCGCGCCGTCCTGAAACATCACGCCCCAGCGCCGCTCGATCGCGGTGCGGGTGTCATGGTCGGCGGTCATCAGATCGGTGCCCAGAACGGTAACGCTGCCCGCCGCAGTTGTTTGCAGCCCGGTGATGGTGCGCAGCAGCACCGACTTGCCGGTGCCCGAGCCGCCCACCACGCCGAGGATTTCCCCGCGATGCACGTCGAGGTCGAGCCCGTCATGCACCACCTGCCGGCCGAACTGGTTGCGGATGCCCCGCAGCTTGATGACCACGTCCGACCCGCTCATATGCCGAGCCGCGCGAAGAAGATGGAAAAGACCGCATCGGCGACGATCACCGCAAAGATCGCCGTCACCACCGCATTCGAGGTCATCCGGCCCAGCGACTCGGCGTTGCTCTTGACCTGCATGCCGGCGTGGCAGCCGACCACGCCGATGATCAGCGCGAATGCCGGTGCCTTTACCATACCGACGATCACGTGGTTGATGTCGGTGCCTTCCAGCAACCTCGTGCGGAACAGATCGGGCGAGATGCCAAGGTCGATCCAGGCCATCAGCGCGCCGCCGAACAGCCCCGAGAGATTGGCGATCAGCCCGAGGATCGGCAGCATCACCAAAAGCGCGAGGATGCGCGGCACGAAGAGGTTCATCGCCGGGTCGAGCCCGAGGGTGCGCATGGCATCGATCTCCTCGCGCATCTTCATCGAGCCGATGGCGGCGGTATAGGACGACGCCGTGCGCCCCGCGACGATGATCGAGGTCAGAAGAATACCCAGCTCACGCAGCACGGAGATGGCGATCAGGTCGACGACAAAGACCTCGGCCCCGAACTGGCGGAGCTGGGTCGAGCCCTGAAAGGCCAGCACCACTCCGATGAGAAAGGACATCAGCGCCACGATCGGCACCGCCTTCAGCCCGACTTCCTCGCAATGATGCACCAGCGCGGTCAGGCGGAACTCGCTCGGGTGGCGGATCGAGCGGCCGAGGCGGTGCAGGAAGATGCCGAGATAGCCGACCAGCGCCAGCACGAAATTCACCCCGTCCACCAGCCGCCGCCCGGTCATGTCGAGCAGCCCGGTCAGCGTGACGCGGGCGGGCGGCACTTCTTCCGGCACCGGCATGGCGCGCTCGACAGTCTCGAGCAGGCTGGCGGCCTCTGGGTTCAGACCAGTCAGCGCAAGCTCCCGCCCTTCAAGCGCGCGTTGCTGCGAGATCAGCACCCAGGCCCCGGCGGTGTCGAGCCGTTCGACCCCGGAGAGGTCGAGCGCGGTCACCTCCTCGCGCATGGCCGAAGCCAGCGCCGCCCGGGCCTGCGTCACCGTGTGGATCGTCAGCCGCCCCGAGACGGCAACCACACCGGCGGAATCTCCGGGCTCGATCTTGATGTCCAAGGGTCCTCGGTGCTCTTGCCGTCCGGTTCAGGGCCGGCGGTGCCATGATGTTTGATCACAGGGTAACGCCTCTGGCGGCGCGGCGGAAGTCATTAAGAGGCTTTGTCTTTTGCCCGTGGCCGAGATGTCGCCCGGGGCCTACCCCGGCGCCGACACCATCGCCTGCAGGTCGAAGATCGGCAGCAGGATTGCCAGCACGACCACCAGGACAAAGCTGCCGACGATCATCATGAGCAGCGGGTCCATCAGCGCAGCGATGCGTTTGCGGTCGGTCTCGAGCCAGCTGGCCACCAGCCGCGCCGCGCGGTCGGCCATCGGCGCGACCCTGGCGCTTTGTTCCCCGGCGCCGATCAACTGGCAGCAGACCGGCGGGATCAGCGTCAGATGCGCCAGCGCCCGGCTCAGGCTTTCGCCCCGCTGCAGCGCGGTCGAGACCGCCTGCGCCTCGGTCTGGAAGCGGCGGATGGTCAGCACGCGCTCGGCGCTGCGCACCGCATCGAGCGCGGTCTGCCGGCTGGAGATCACCAGCGCCAATGTCTGCAGGTATTGCAGCGCGGCGGCATTGCGGATCAGCCGCCCGGCAATCGGCAGCTTCAGCAGAAAATTGTCCCAACGGTCGCGCAGCCGTGGCACCCGCAGCGCCCAGCGCGCCGCCAGCGCCCCGGCGACCAGCGCGATCAGGCAGCCCAGCCAGTTGCGCTGCAGCCAGTCGGACACCGCCAGCAGCCTGACGGTGATCGCAGGCAGCGGCTGGCCGGTGGCCTCGAACATCGACACCAGTTGTGGCGCGACGCTGGTCACCAGGATGGCGCAGACCACCAGCGAGACCAAGGCGACGAAAGTCGGGTAGATCAGCGCGGTGGCCAGGCGCGACTGGTCCTGGCCGATGGTCTCCAGGTGGTTGGCCAGTTCGTTGACCACCCGGGACAGCTCGCCCGAGGTCTCGCCGGCGGCAATCGCGGCGAGAAAATACGGGGGAAACCCGGCGTCGCTCTGGCCCAGCGCATGGCTCAGGCTCTCGCCTTCCTGAAGCGCGGCGCGGGCGGCATTGGCCACCGCCTCGATCCGCTGCGACCCGCCAGAGGCGCTGACCGTCTCTAGCGCCATGTCGACCGGGATATCGGCCGAGAGCAGCACCTCGAGCTGGCGGGTGAAAACCGTGCGCTCGTCGGCGCTGAGCATGGCACGGGGCCGCAGAAAGGCCAGAGGCCGCGCGCCGGCGCGGGCCTCGATCTCGGCCGGAAACAGCCCCTTGGCGCGCAGCTGGTCATTGGCCTGTGTGCGGGTCTCGGCCACCAGCGTGCCGCGCCGCCGCTGCCCCGTCGCGGTATAGGCGGTATAGCGAAAGGCGGTCATGGGCTGGTTCCGATCACCCGCGCCACCTCGCGGAAATCGGTGGTGCCGGCGGTGACCAGCCGCAGCGCCTCGCCCAGCAGCGTCTCCTGCGGGTTGAGCGCCAGCGCCTTGAGCCGCTGCTCCGGCGCGCCCTCGTCGATGGCGGCGCGCAGCGCGTCGGTGACCGGCGCGATTTCATAGACGCCGGCGCGCCCGGCGTAGCCGCTGCCGTTGCAGGCGGGGCAGCCCTCGGCGTGGAAGACCTGTTCCGGCGGGCTCATCCCGACGGCCTCATAGGCGGCGCAGGTCACCGTATCGGGCGATGCGGCGCGGCGACAGCTGGGGCAAAGCTGGCGCAGCAGCCGCTGCGCGATGATCGCGCGCACTGTGGCGGCAATCAGGTAATCCTCGAGCCCGAGATCGCGCAGCCGGATGATCGCCGCGACCGAGGAATTGGCGTGTACCGAGGAAAACACCAGATGCCCGGTCAGCGCCGCCTGCGCCGCGACGCTGGCGGTTTCCTGATCGCGGATCTCGCCCACGAGAATGATGTCGGGGTCCTGTCGCAGCGCGGCGCGCAGCCCGGCGGCAAAGGTCAGCCCGATTTCGGCGTGGATCTGGCTCTGGTTGATGCCGGGCAGATCGTATTCGATCGGGTCCTCGACGGTGAGGATGTTGCGCTCGGCCTGGTTGGCGAACTTGAGCAGGGAATAGAGCGTCGTGGTCTTGCCCGAACCGGTGGGCCCCGCCGCCAGCACGATGCCATGCGGCGAAACGCTGAGCGCCTCGAGCTGCGCCACCTGCCCCGGCCGCAGCCCGAGATCGGCCAAGGGCATCAGCCCGGCGGTCTTGTCCAGCACCCGCATCACCACCCGTTCGCCGTAGTTGCCGGGCAGCGTGGAAACCCGCACGTCGATCGACCGCCCGCCGTAACGCAGCGCGATATGGCCGTCCTGCGGCAGTCGGGTTTCGGCGATGTCGAGCCCGGCCATCACCTTGAGCCGCGAGATCACCCGCCGCGCCGGCGCACCGGAGCGGTCGTAGATCGTCTGCAGATAGCCGTCGACGCGAATGCGGGCGCGCAGCCCGCCCTCGTGCGGCTCGACATGCAGGTCAGAGGCCTGGGCCTCGACCGCGCGGCGCAGGAAATGGTTGACCAGCCGGATCACCGGCGCATCGCTGCCGGTGTCCAGCAGATCGAGCGGCGGCGCCTCGAGCGCGCTGTCGTCGAGCACCACGCTGTCGCCGGAGGCCTCGTCCTCGGGCCCGTCACCGGCGCGGCCCTGATAGGTGGCCATCAGCCGGTCCTGAAAGCCCTCGGCATCAAGCTGGGTGAAATCGAGCGGCGTTTCGGCGGCGCGGCGCAGCGCCTCGCGCAATCCGGTGGGCGTGGCCTCGGGGCCCGCCACAAGCCTCCCCTCCGTCAGCACGACCTGGTGGTCGCGGGCAAAGGCAAAGGGAAGCTGTGCGGTCGTGCCCATCGCGCTCACTTGTCGAACTGGAGCCTTTTGGGGAGGGCCGGCATCAACCGTTCGATGACCATGTTATCCTGCGCCCCGGCCTCGAAGGGCTGGTTCAGGTCGGCACCGTCGAACGGCAGCCGCCCGTCGGGAATGCTGGGGTAGCGGCCATCGTCGCGCGGCGCGATCTTCTCGGACACCAGCCGCGCCTCCTGGGCGATCTTGCGGGTATAGCGCGTCGCCTCGGCAGCACTGTCGAGGATGCGGGGCCGCAGCATGATCAGCAGCACTCGTTGACCGGACGAGACATTGCGCCCGCGAAACAGCCCGCCAATGATCGGCGCGCGGCTGAGCCCCGGCACCCGCTGGCTGTTGACGCCAGAGCCGTCTTCGACCAGCCCGCCGAGGATGATGACATGGTCATCGCGCACGATGGCATTGGTCGACAGCGTGCGCTTCGAGGTGATCTCGCCGCCGGCGGCCGAGGCCGAATTGGTCAGGTTCGAGACCTCCTGGTTGATCTTGAGCCGCACGTTGTTGTCGGCGGTGATCTGCGGCGTGACCTCGAGCGTCAGGCCGACATCCTCGCGCTGGATGGTCTGGAAGGGGTCCTGCGGCACGGCGCTGTTGCCGACGGTGGAATAGCTGCCGGTCACGAAGGGCACGTTCTGCGCCACCACGATCCGCGCCTCTTCGTTGTTCAGCGTCAGGATCGACGGGGTCGAAAGCAGCCGGGTGGAGCTCTGGCTCGCCAGCGCGGCGAGAAAGCCACCGATCCCCGAGTTGCCCCTGACGTGCCGGCCGCCGATGAAGCCGCCATTGCCCGGCGCCGCGACATTGCCCTGCAACACCGAGCTGACCAGCCCGGTCAGCGTCGGCCGCCCATCGAGCGAGAATTCCACCCCGCCCACCAGCGCATCGTTGAGAAGCGCGCCGAACTGCACCGAGAGGTCCGAGAAATTCTCGACCGAGAGCTCGAAGACCACCGCCTCGATCAGCACCTGGCTGGGTTTCTGGTCGAGCGCGGCGATCGATTGCGCCACGGTCCGGATGCGTTCGGTCGGGCCGGTGATGATCAGCGAGTTCTGCTGCGGTTCGGCGACGATGTTGATCTCGCCGGCGGTGCTGCCGTCTTCGCCGGTGGCGGCACCGAAAGAGCGCTGGATCACCGGCTCCAGCTCCTTGGCATCGGCGTAGTTCAGCCGCACCACCACCGTGGCGAAACTGCGCTGCGGCGTGTCGAGCTGACCCACCAGCCGGCGCACCCGCTGGCGATAGTCCCGGTCGCCAGAGACCACCAGCGCATTGGCCCGGGCATCGGCCGAGACATTGCTGCCCTCGGGGCCGAGATCGAGCGATTGCACCACCGCCAGCAGATCCACCGCATTGGCATTGCGCAGCCGGATCGTCTCGACCGCGTCGTTGCGCGGGGTGTCGAGCCGCGCCACCAGCGCCACGATCCGCTGATAGCTCTCGAGCCGGTCGGACAGCACCAGCAGGTTGGCATCGGGCACCGCGGTCAGCACCGCCTCGCCCGCCACCAGCGGGCGGATGACATCGATGATCTCGGTCACCGGCACGTTGTTCACCGGGATCACCCGGGTCTGGTAGCCGCTGCTGCCCACCAGCCGCGCCGGCGCCAGTTCGCGGGCGACATCGAGCGGCACGATGCGGTCGGCCTCGGCGCCTTCGACGATGGTCAGACGGTTGAGCTCGAGCACGTTGAGGAAGATCTCGTAAAGCGCCGCCGGCGTCACCTCTCGCGGGGCCAGCACCGTGACCGTGCCCTGCACCCGCGGATCGAGGATGAAGTTGCGCCCGGTGCTGTCGGCCACGATCGAAACGAAGTCCCGCAGATTGGCCTGCCGCATGTCGAGCTTGACCTGGGCAATGCCGGCTGTGGCCAGGACCAGCCAGACCAGCCCGGCAAGGAAGAGACGCTCAACTGTCTTCATCAATCTGCACTTTCAATGTCATGCGCGCCCCTGCCCGCAGAAATTCGAGCTCGAAGACACGTTCCCGCAGCAGCTTCGGGGCCGCCTCGGTGAGCGCCTTCATGTCCCCTGCCGGCACGCCGTTCAGCGTCAGGAGGATGTCGCCCTTTTGCAATCCGACCTTGTCATAGAGCCGGCCATTGCGCACCCACATTATCTGTTGCGCCAGATGACCGTTGCCCTGGTCCACCACCTTGGATCCGCCGGCCAGCCCCAGCGAGCGCTGGAAGCCGTCGTTGCGCAGCTCGGTCAGCGACAGTGTGGCGGTCTGCACCACCGGTGCCGCGACGGCCGGGGCAGCTGCCACCGGCGCCTCGTCCTCTTCGTCAAAGGAGATCAGGAAGTCCTTGCCGTCCAGCAGGATGCGCACCCCGTCGGGGTCGATCGCCACGACCTCGGCCCCGCCAGGCAACACCGATCCGACGCTGACCAGATGATCGCCGTCACTGGCCGAAACGATGGCCCAGCCGCTGTCACCGCCGGCCACCAGCCCCTTGAGGCGGAAATCCGGCGAAGGCTCCGGCGCGGCGGGGGTCTCTTCGGCCACAGGCTCCGGCGGAACCTCGCCGAAAAGCGCCGGCCAGCTGCGCGCGGCGGGGCTCTCGGCGGCTTCGGTCACGGCGATGTCGTCGAAAATCGGCAAACGCGGCACCAGCTCCGGCGGCGCGGTGAGGGTCAGCGCCAGCGCACCCCCGCCCAGCCCGAGCATCGCGGATCCGACAAGCGACAGGATGTGGTCTGCCCGAAACACGAGTTGCGCTTCGCTCCTCCATGGGGTCCGCCAGCCTCATTGGCGATTATTCATTGTGTTGCGCGCACTCCTCGCCGGACGAAAGACTATTTCCGGCAGATTGAGCCAAGGCGAACTTTTGCATACAGTTTAAGAAAAACGAGGCAGAATTTCAAACCAAATCAATGGATATGAGCATGGCACACCTCCGCGTTCTGGCAACGGTCGGACTGGCCCTGCTGGGGTTTTCGGGCTGTTCTGAAACCGTCTCGACCAGCGGCGGCAGCTTCCAGCAGCAATACTTCGCAGCGCGTGATGCGCTGGAAACCGGGCAGTACGACAAGGCCTCCCGCAGCTATCAGAAGCTGCTCTCGAGCTATCCCGCCGGCGCCATCGAGGCGCGGCTGACCCTGGAACTGGCGCATTCCCTGCTGCGCGGCGGCGACTTCGAGGCCGCCTCGCGCGCGGCCCGCCAGCTGGCCGCCGGACAGACCGGCCAGGTACGGGGTCTGGCGCTGGCCGTGGCGGCCTCGGCCGACCACGAGATCGCCCGGCGCGGCATTGCCGCCGGCAACCGGGGCGGCGACACGCGGCGACGGCTGAAAGCCGCGGCCTCGGCACTGGATGTGCTGCTGGCGGAATACCCCAAGCTCGACGTCGGCGAGGCCATGGCCCGGCGCCGCGCGCTGATCAGCACCGAACTGGCCGCGCTGGGCTGAGCGCTTCAGCGCAGGTCGAACCGCCTGCGCACCCGCCAGCCGCCGTTTTCCTGCCTGTCGGCCAGCAGATCGAGCGTCTGCCGCCAGTCCTCGGACATGGCCGCGCCCGGCGTGATCTCGGCCTCGAGCGTCGCCGCACCGCCGCCGATCAGCCCCGACAGCCGCCCCTCAAGGGTGCCCGCCGGCCCCTCTGTCGCAAAGCGCATCCGCCAGGCACCGCCGGCATCGGTCGCCAGATCGAAGGTGCCGTCGCCGATCGCGACGCCTTCGTAGCTGGCGCCAAGGATGCGCCCTGCCCCGGTCAACCGCTCGGCCCGCAGGTCCTCTGCCACCAGCACGCCGTCCAATGTCTCCAGCCGCATTTCGCCTCCCAGCCCCGCCAGCGGCAGGGCCGAGAGATCGAGACTGCCCCGCCCCTCGCTCAGGCGCGCCCGTTCAAACGGCGCAGGCACCGCCAGATGGGCCGACCCAGAGGCACCCGTGGCGGCCAGCACGAGGCGCCAGCGCGGCGCCGTGCCCTCCAGCCCGGCCCAGGTCCAGCTGAGGTCCAGGGCGCCGGGCCAAGCTGCGCCGCCGGGCAGTTCCGCCTGACCGGAGATCACCCCGGAGCCATCGCTCACCGCCGCGGTCCAGGGCGGCAGATGCTCGGGGGCCACCTGCCGCAGATGGCCCAGCGTGCCGAAAAGCGCCACGGCCATCAGCCCGCCAAGAACCAACCCGATCAGGCCAAGCAGCGCCCTCATTGCGCGGGCTCCAGCACCAGCGCCACCGCGACGTGGCCGGGCGTGCCGGCGTCTTCGATGGTGAAGTTCTCGGGGCGGTAACCGGCAGTCGCTTCCAGCGCGGCGAACCACCGCATGAAGCCATCAAAGCTCACCCGCTCGAAGCGCAGCGCCACCCGGTCAGCGCCCTGGTTCGACAGCGCGGTCACCGCCTCGCGCAACCCGGCGGCCACAAGGCTCTGCTCCAGCCCCGCCATGCTGGCATCGGGGCGGGCGCTCGCGGGCGTTTCGCTGCCCCGCGCCGGCGGATAAAGCCGCGCCTGGGTGGCGACCCAGAGGTGGAGGTCGCGCGCCTCGGCCAGCCGCTGCATCGCTGCCTGACGCGCCTCGACCAGCGGCAGGATCAGCAGGAAGACCGCCGCCAGCGGCAGCGCCAGCCCGACCAGCAGGCCGACCAGCCGGCGTTCGCGACCACTGAGCGCGGCGAGGCTGTCGGTCAGCGGGATCATTGCCGGTTCCTTTCCGCGCCGGGGGCGCTGACGACTTCGACCAATGCCAGCACCCGCGCTTCGGCCTCGGCGGAGGAGTTGACCACCCGCGCGCGGATCGGCCCGGTGTTCAACTCTGTCACCAGCCGGTCGAGGGCGGCGAAATCAGAAACGTCGAGCTCGATCCGCAGCGGCGCGCCGCTGCTCCGGCTCACCCGGCGCACCCGTGCGGGGCTCTGCGCCAGCACCCCGGCTGCGGCATGGAAGACGTCGAGCGGAGCCGCCCCTTGTGTCGGGCTCTGCCGGTCGGCCTGCCGCTCGCTCACGGCACGGCCGACCTGCAGCCGCAGGTTGAGGATCGGACCGCTCGGGACAAAGGCGCTGCGGGCCAGTTCGGTGGCGGCGGCGCGCTGTTGCCGGGCGGCGGTGTCGATGCGCTGCACCTCGATCCAGAGCGCCGCGGCCAGGGCGGCGAGACCGGCAAAGCCCGCGATCAGGGGCCCCCGCCAGCGCCGCACCAGCTTCTGCACCGCGCGCCGGTCGGCGGCCGGATCGCGGAACAGGTTGAAGGCCAGCGCCTCCGGGTCAGGCCCTGCCCCGGCCGTGGGCCAGCCCGCGTGAACCTCTGCCCCGGTGTCGGCGAGCAGCGCCGCCAGCGCCTCTGGCGCCGGGCTGTCGCACAGGTAGACCTGCCGCGGCGGGCCGTCCTTGCGCGCCAAGGCAGCGCGGAGCTGGGCGAGCGCCACGGGCAGAGGCGCGGCAAAGCCGTCGACCGGGCCGAGGCGTGCCAGCACCCGCGGCCCCTCGGAATCAACGCGCAGCGCCCAGCCCTCGGCCACCACCGGCAGCGTCAGGTAATCCGGCAGCAGCGCGGTGACCCGCCGGTCCTGCCCCCTCAGCCTGTCGCGCCAGTGGGCAGCGCGGTCGGCGGCCACCACCAGCGCCGCCGACGCGCCGTCGCTGGCCGGCCGGTTGACGCGAAGCTCCAGCCCGTCGAGCCCGTCCTGCAGCAGCGTCTCGACCTGCTGTCTGGCGATCTGGCCGCGCACACTGTCGCGCAGGCGCCGGGGCAGATCGAGCGGAAACAGCGGCGCGGCCTCGCCGTCGACCACGGCCACGAATGCGCCCTTGGCAGGGGGCTGTGCACCGCCGTCGAGATGCCAGACCGCGGGTCCTGAAGATGTGTTGCGCCGCGTCATGGCAGGGTCATTCTGTAAAGTTCCGTCACCTTGCCCGATGTCAGGCTGCGATGCAGCCAGATCATCCGGCTTTGGCGGCGTTCGTCCAGCGCCAGATCGAGCCGCGCGGCGAAATATTCGCTGACGACGCGGAAATCACGCGGTGACGGGCCGACGGTCACCTCGCGCCGCAGGGCGGAACCGGCGCGGCGGGCAAAGGCCGAGGGGCTGTCGAAAGGCGTGGCCTGACGGTCGAGCAGCAGCTTTTCGACATCGCGCAGCGCCGCGCCGGGCAGCACCGCGGCCAGCACCGGGGCGCTGGCGGTGTTGACGTTGAGCCCGCTGTCGACGGGCAGCGCCGCCAGATGCGGCGAGAGCGTGGCAAAGGCCGCGTCACTCATTCCCGGCACCACCCGCAGCTGCGCGACGGTCACCAGCGCCCCGCCCGGCGTGCGCACCGGCAGGGCGCGGTTGGCATAGGGCGTCGGGTTGCTCGGGCCGCCGGAGCGGAGATAGTCGCTCACCGCGCGGCCCAGCGCGACGTCCAGCCCCAGAAGCTGCACCAGCCGGGCAAAGGCCTGTTGCGCGGCGCCATTGTCCTCGGCCGCCAGCCAGTTGACGTTGAAGCGGCCTTGCAGGTCCGAAATGCGGCCGGCCAGAATGCCGCGGTCGATCGGCACGGAATAGCCCTCGGTCGCCCAGAGCTCGCCCTCGTGGTCGATCTCGGCGCCGTTGTCCCAGTCGGATTTCAGCACATGCGACACCAGCGGCGTGCCGGCGTCGAGGTAGAGCGCCGCCTGATCGCCCCGATGGATGGCGGCCAGCCGCGTGGTATCGCCCACCGCCAGCGCCAGCACGCCATTGGCCGCGGCCGCCATGGCCACGACCAGCAGCAGCGCGTTGAGCAGGACGACGCCCCGGTCGGCCGTCGGCTTTGCCCCCAGCCTCCTCATCGCGCCGCCACCAGGCGCAGGTCGCCATGCGCCTCGGTCCTCAGGGTCAGCTCCACCGCCAGCGGCAGCTGCGTGCGCGAAGCGGAGGCGTCGCGGCCGAAGTCGCTGACCCAGCCGGTCTCGGTCAGCGCCCGAAGGGACAGCGCGGTGACGCCGCGCAGCACCGCCTGATCGGGCCCCGCCACCGAGGCGTCGAGCGGCGCAAGGTCCGGCCAGTAGCGCCGCATCAGCGTGTCGCTGCCGGGATCGAGCCACCAATCGGCGCGGCCCAGCCCGGTCTCCTGCGTGCCGGGCAGCCGCCCGACACCGGCCAATGACAGGCTGAATTGCCCGCGGCCCGGATCGGCGACAAAGGCGGCCGCGCGGTCCTGCCCCTGCGGCGCGGCAAAGGCAAAGGGCGCCATCGCGTCGAGGTCGGCGCGCAGCCGCACCAGCGCCACCCCGAGGTCCCATGTCGCGGCGTGGCGCTTGCCGAGCCGGTCCTGCAACAGCACCGTGGCGCCCAGCGCCTGCAGGCCCATCACCGCGATCAGCGCAAAGATCGCCATGGCGGCGGTCAGTTCGAGCAGGGTGAGGCCACGGTCGGATGTCATTCCTCCTCCTCTTCCTCTTCGCCCAGAAACCCCACCACCAGCGCGCCCTCGCCCTGCGGGCCTGTGGCCCTGACGCGCAGCTCGGTGTAGCCGCCCAAGGTCGCGGTTTCGCTGACCTCGAGCCGCCAGTCGCGGCCGGCGAAGCTCACCACCTCCGGAAGCGCGCGGCCGGCCTGCGCGCCCAGCGCGCGGAACTCGGCGGTGCGGTTCAGCGCAACCTGCTGGGCGAAAAGCCGTTCCGGTGCGCCGCCGATCTGGACCCGCGCGGCATCGAAGGCGCCCAGCGCCGCGACCGTGCCGATCGACAGGATCAGCACCGCCACCGCCACCTCGATCAGGGTGAGGCCATGGTCGCGCGTGCCCTGGATCAGCCCTCCTGCCGACATGCAAAGCCCCCCCAGCCGTCGGCGGCGCAGGACCAGAGCTGCCGCCCGGCCTCGAGCCGCAGATCAAAGGCGCTGGTGCGCCCGTCGGGCAGAAGCGTGACCATCAGGCTGCCGTCGTCACGCAGCTGCGCGCCGTAGCCCGGCGTCGCGATCACCAGCGCATCCAGCGGGGTTTCGGCATCGGACGCCACCCAATCGGCCGTCTCGGCGTCCGGCATCAGCCGTGTTACCCCCCGCGCGCCGATGGCAAGCCGCGCCTGCTGACGGGTCAGGATGGCCTCGCGCTGCGTTGTGGCAAAGGTGCGTTCCAGCCAGGCCACGTCGCGCGCACCCTGCGGATCGCGCAGGTTGAGCGCCAGCACCGCGCCGAGGCTCAGGATCGACAGCACGGTGACGACAATCATCAGTTCGACCAGGGAAAACCCGCTCTCCGGTGTCCTGCGTGGCGTCACTCGACCTGCCATGTCCCCAGATCCGCGTCGCTGCCGCTGCCGCCCTCCTGACCGTCGGCCCCGAGCGAAAAGATGTCGAAGCTGCCGTGGATGCCGGGCTGAAGATAGAGGTACTCGCGCCCCCAGGGATCGCGCGGCACCCCGTCGATATAGCCTTTCTCGGCCCAGTTTTCGGGCACCGGCGGCAGGGTCGGCTTGTCGGTCAGCGCCGCCAGCCCCTGCTCGGTGGTGGGATAGCGGAAATTGTCCAGCCGGTAGAGCTCGACCGCGCTTTTGAGCACGCTGAGATCGGTCTGCACCCGCGCCGCTCGCGCCTGATCGGGACGGTCGATCACCCGGGGCACGATGACCAGCGCCAGGATCGACATGATGACCACCACGACCATCAGTTCCAGCAGCGAGAAGCCGGCGTCGCGCCCTTGCGTTTTCGAGGGAATATGTTTGTTTGCAATCATGGATTTATCAATGCCACGAGTAAGTATTGCTTGGAGCCTAGCGCATGAGTGACCAGCGCTCAATGCTGTTGCGCCTCGGGGCCATGGCCGGGGCGCTGGCGCTGGTGATGCTGGCGACCGACCGGGGCGGCGACGTGCTGCGCGGCTGGCTGCTGCTGGAACGCGGCGCGGTGCTGGGTGGAGAGGTCTGGCGGCTGGCCACGGCGCATCTGGTCAACCTCTCGACGGTGCACACGCTGCTCAACAACCTCGGGCTCGGGCTGATCCTGATCAGCCTCTGGTCGGTGCTGACGCCGGCGATGCTGGCGCGGGCGGTGGTGTTTTCCGGCGGGGCGATCAGCCTGGGCTGGGTGCTGTTGATGCCTGAGGGGGTCACCTATGTGGGATTTTCCGGCATCACCCACGGGGTGATGGGCTTTGGCGGTCTGGTGATGCTGCGGGTCGGGCCGCGCTGGTTCGGTTGGCTGATCCTCGTCTGCCTCGCGGCCAAGCTTGGGCAGGAGTTCTTCAACGGCGCGGTGCCCGGCGCCGATGCGGCGATTGGTGGCCGGGTCAGCTTCATTTCGCATACGTTGGGGACGTTCGGCGGGGCCTTGGCGGCGCGTGAAGGGCCGCTCTGGCACCGGATGGCGGTGATGGCTGTCTGCGTCGTCCTGTCGCTGATCCATGCCGAGCGCGAGGCGGCGGACCTGCCAATGGCCGAGAGGGCGCGCGCCGATGGATGAGGTCTGGCTCTGGCTGGCGGTGCTGATCGCCGCGCCCGTGGGCTCTTTCCTCGCGGTCTGGGCCGAGCGCACTTGCGCTGGCCGTTCGTTGCTGGCGCCTTCGGCCTGTTCCACCTGTGAGGCCCGGATCGCGGCGCGCGACCTGATCCCGGTGATCTCCTTCCTGCTGCTCCGGCGGCGCTGCCGAGCCTGCCGCGCACCCCTGCCATGGCGGTTGATGGTGGCCGAGGTGCTGGCCTTTGCGGCGGCGCTGGCAGCGATTGCGGTGACCGAGACACTGGCCGAAATGGCGCTGACGCTAGCCTTTCTCTGGTCGCTGCTGGCGCTGGCGCTGACCGACCTGATCTGCCTGCGTCTGCCCGACGTGATGACCGCACCGCTGCTGGCGGTCGGCCTCGGGCTGGCCTGGGTGGCCCCGGGCCGGGACCTCGTCGACGGGCTGACCGGCGCGGCAGTGGGCGGCGCGGTCCTGCTGGCGCTGCGGCTGGCCTATCAGAGCCTGCGCGGTGCCGAGGGCCTGGGGTTGGGCGACGTCAAGCTGGCGCTGGGGATCGGCGCGGCCTTGGGCGCGACCGCCCTGCCTTGGGTCGGGCTGCTGGCCTCGCTCTCGGGGCTGGCCGCGGCGGCGCTCGGGCTTTTCGGCCCGACCGATCGCGCCACGCCCCTGCCCTTTGGCGTCTTTCTCTGCGCGGCGGCGGCGGGGCTGGTGGTTGCCGCGCCCTGGCTCTGACAGCGCGTCAGGCGAAGATCACGTCCGGTATGCGCTCGACCACCATGTAGGCTGCGGCGAGGCCCAGCAGCACGAGCACGCCCTTGCGCAGCCCCTCGGCCCCCGGTGCCGAGACCTGTCGCAGCGCGAAAAACAGCGCCAGCACCCCGGCCACGATGGCCAGCTGGCCGATCTCGACCCCGACAGTAAAGGCCGCCAGTGCCGGCAGCAGATCGGGCGAGCCCGGCCCCAGCAGACGCCCGAGCACGAAGGAGAAGCCGAAGCCGTGCAGCAGGCCGATCGCCACGTAGATCAGCGCCGAGGACTGCAGCCGCAGATAGCTGGTCACCGCCGCCAGGATGATCGTCGCCGCAATCGCCGCCTCGACGCCGGGAATGAACCAGGAGCTTGCGGGAACGTAGCCCATGAACCCGACCGCCAGCGTCACTGCATGGCCCAGGGTGAAGGCGGTGATGTTGCGCAGGAGCCCGAGGCCCGCCGTGGCGGCCAGCGACATCGCCACCACCAGAAAGACGTGATCGATGCCTTCGAGGATATGCACCACGCCCTGGTAGATGTATTCGGCCGCCCAACCGACCCAGCTTTGCGGCAGCGTCAGCGGGCGCTCCAACTGGCCGGGCCGGGTGAAGCTGCGGCTGCCGGCGCCGCGGGCGTCGACCACGTGATTGTCGATCCGCACGCCGTCCGACAGCGTCAGCGCCGGCATCCCGGCCTCGACCGTCAGCGGCAGCAGCCGTGGCTGCGCCTCGAGCCGCAGCAGCATGCCGACATAGCCGGTGCCGATCGCCACCGGGACCTCCGGCGAAGGATGCGCCAGCAGCGCGGCGGCGGTGCCGGGTGAGGTCATGGTGCCCTCGGGTGGTGGGCCGGGCAGGATGTTGAAGCCCAGCACCTCGGGGGTCAGCTGGCGCGGGCCGATCCGCCAGTCGAGGCTGCGCGAGAGTCGCTCGGCAAAGGCCTCCGGCGCCGCCGCAACCGCCTCTGGCAGCAGGATGACGCCCGGAGCGCTCTCGGGCCCGCCCTTGGCGAGGAAGCGCTCGGGGTCTTTGCCGCCGGTCAGCACGTCGGCAAAGACCAGCGGGACCGGCGAGAAGACATAGACCTCGGTGCCGCCGTCGCGCTCGGTCAGCAGCATGTGGCGGATCTTCGTGCCGAGCGCGAAATGCGCCTGAGCGACCCCGGCGAGGAGAAGGCAGAGACAGGTCAGGATAAGGAGGGTCCGGCGTGGCGAGGAAAAACCGGGAAATGCTGTGGAAAGTAAAAGCCGCATGTCGTTGCGAGGCTCCGGTCAAAATGTTTCGCCCCGCCGCGGAATGTTGACCTGAATGGGCCGCAGTAACGCCTTTGGCCCTGCTTTAGGGCCGGGCCGTCCCTTCGAGGTGCAGCGGGTGACGTCATGGAGGCAATCTTTGCGCCCTGCGTCAAGGCTCGACCGGCCCTGTGGGCGGTACGAACTTCGTCCCGTTTCGGAGCAAATCGGAGCCGGCAGAGGCCCTCCCCCCGGAACAGCGAGTCGAATTGCGGCAGGCAGCAGCAAATAAAATCCGCCTTAACAGACAATTAAGACGAGAGTTGACGCATGGACACCCTCGGGTCTATCCTCTTGTCTCATATTTTATCTATTGTTTGCCGGGGGCCCGGTCTTGCGGAATGTTCTTTCCATACTGGTGTGTCTGTTGTGCCTTGCCCTACCCGGCGCGGCGCTTGCCACCTGCGACACCCGCAATGACGGCACCATCGATCTGGTCATGGGCCAACTGGATGCCGGCGTCTACCGGCGCGAAGGTTTCAGGATCAGTCCGGACGGCACGCTCAGCCGGGCACTGTGGAACGACCGCAACGAGCTGCTTGGCCTCTCCGCCCCTGCGACACTTGGTGCCCAGGCGTTCAAATCCGCCCAAGGCAAGATGTCCCGGACCCGGCCGCGCCATGCCGCCGTGCCGACCGACGGCACCATTCCCTCGCCTCCCACTTTCACCATCGAAATTGCCTATTTCGACCGCGGGAAGACCCGCTTCGTGTTTCGCAATGCCGCCACTCCGGCACTGAGCGAGCTGATCGAAGCCTGGCGCGCGGCGGCCCCGCTTTCCCGGCCACCCCGCGGGACTTACCTCTGGTCCATTCTGGCACCGGACAATCCCGGCCCGGCCGATCTCGACCTCGGAACGGCAAGCTGCGGCGGCGGTCTCGGTCCGGATCTGGCGCAAGCGCTGGACGCGGCGACCATGGTGGCCCAGGCCGGCCCGGCCTCCGGGCCATTTCTCAAGACCCACCCCGGTCGGTCCCGGTTCATTGCGGATCTGCCGGCGGGACATGCGTATTTTGGTATTCTTTCGGGGAAGTGACCGGCGGTTCAACGGCCTTCCTTCCGAAGATGTTTGTACGAAAAACCATTGATCGAAGGGGACTAGTCAAATGAAGCGTTTAAGACACAACATAGCCAATTTGCTGGCGACCGCGGGGGTGGCCTGCCTGGCAACCCAACCGGTCTATGCCGCATCAAGCTGGCTATCCAGAGTAACAACCATCGAGAGCGGCGCGCGCACGACCTATGCCGCCGGCACGCTCAATGCGCGACCAGCGCCGATGGCCACCAGCACGACCTCGGTCTTCGACCTCAGCATCTCGCTCGAGGAAAACCCGCAGGGCGACGACGAATATCCCGAAGAGCCGACCCCGGCCAACGGAGACGATGCGCAGAACAAGTTCGAGAAGAAGATCGAAGAGTTCGCCGACGCTGTCTTCCAGATGACCAACGGCAAGCACAAGATCGGCAAGGTCACGATCTTCCGCGATGGCGATCAGGCCAACAACACCGACGTGCAGTGGAAGGAAAACTGCACCGACAGCGACCCGACCACCACCGCCCCCGGCCCGCGGGCCAACCCGAGCGGCTTTGGCGTGGCCGGCGCGCGGATTTATTTCTGCACCAACTGGGAAGGCGCACCGGGGCTGATGGACACGCCCAAGGGCGCAGGCTTTACCCTGGCGCACGAATGGGGGCACTACACCCTTGGCATCTATGACGAATATGTTGCCAACTGCGGACAGACGCCGGAGACCAACTGCGTGATCTACTTTCCGCGCTCGACCGATACGGCGTCTTCGCCGTCGATCATGCACAACCAGTGGACCGCGGTGAGCGGCAGCCAGGACTGGCTCGAGGTGTCGACCGTGAACGTCGAGCCCTACAAGACCCAGGCCGATGGCGACAACAAGAACGGTCAGGCCCGCACCTTTGCCGAGAACGGCTGGGCGACGCTGACCCGCAGCCCCACCACTGACCCGCGGCATTCCTTCCTGCCGACGCGGACGCAGTACACCAATCTGGTGGCCCCAACGAGCCCCAACTTCATCGTCAATGATGACGAGAGCACCGCGCGCAGCGAGCTCGACATCATCTGGGCCGGCAATCAGGTGGCCGAGCTGATGATCGACACCTCCGGCTCGATGGGCGGCACGCCGATGGCCAACGCCAAGACCGCCGCCAGCCTGCTGGTCGGTCAGCTGACCCCGGGCGAGAACGCCGTGGGTGTGGGCCGCTTTACCAGCAGCGCCTCCCAGCCCTTTGCGATCACCGACATCCCCGATCCGGACACCGGTATTCGCACCGCGGCGCAGACCGCCATCGCGGCGTTTTCTGCCGGCGGCGGCACTGACATCGAGACTGCGGCGCTGACCGCGCTGTCGGAAGTGCAGGCCTTCCAAGGCGGCGTTCGTCCTTCGGTGGTCTACCTGCTGACCGACGGTCAGAGCTCGGTCAACGAGGCCAATGTGATCAACGCCTATTCCGCCGCCAAGGTGCCCCTGGTGACCTTTGGCTTCGGTGCCGGCGTGAACGCCGGCCTGTTGCAGAACCTGGCCAATGGCACCGGCGGGCAATACTTCTTCTCGCCCACCACGCTGGCGCAGATCCAGCAAGCCTTTGTCGCGGCCAATGCGGCCTTCTCGTCCAGTGTCGTGGTGACCTCTTCGACCACACCGGCAGCGGCGAGCGGCACCGACGTCCGGACCATCCAGCTTGACAGCTCGCTGGCGACGGCGGCGATCAACGTCTCCTATGCCGGGGCGGTGACCGACGTGACGCTGCGCCTGCTCGACAGCACCGGGGCGGACACCGGCACGGCCTTTACCTGCAACGCCGGGGCCGAGGTCTCCTGCGATGCCGAGGTCGATGTCTCGGCCCTGGGCGCCGGGGAATACGGCATCGAGGTGGTCAACAACACCGCATCCGCGGTGAATGTCTCGGTTCTGGTGTCAGGGACGCCCTCGAGCTTCGAGAGCTACGACATCGCCGTCGAGTTCAACAACGTGAACTATCCCGCAAGCTTTGCCATCGAAGCAACCGTCACCAACGGGCCGGCGATCACCGGTCTCGACGTGACAGCCGCGGTGACCAAGCCCGACTCTTCGGTCGTCAACCTGCCGCTGCTGGACGACGGCAAGAACTCGGACCGGATCGCGGATGACGGCATCTACACCGTTGACGTGGCCTATGACATGGACGGCACCTATACCGCCGTTGTCACGGCCTCGAATGCGGCGGGCAATGCCCAGACCACGTTCAACGGGACCGCGATCGCGGTCGACGAGAACGGCAACGGCGTGCTTCCGACACCGACCAATATCACCGAGCCCTTTACCCGTGTCTCGGTGTCCAACGCGGCGGTGAATGGTACGGCGGCGGATGACCACAGCAACAATCCGGCTGTCCCTGGCGCCTGTACGGCGATCTCGGACGACAACGTCGACACCGCAGGCCGGATCGATGCGGCAGGCGACGTGGATTGCTTCTTCTTCACGCCGACCTCGACCGCCAATGACCTGATTGCCCGGGTGACTTCGCTGGCTCTGGACATGGACCCGGTGGTCCGGGTCTACAACGCAGCCGGCACGACCGAGCTGCTGATGGTCGACCTCGCTACCAGCACCAACATCGCCTCTGGCGCGGTGGCCAGGGTTCCGGCCGCGTCGCTGGATGCGGCGGGTCACGTGGTGACCATCGAGCATGCCGATGCGACGGCGGCGCAGGGGACCTATGCGGTCTCGGTCGGCGCCCCGCTGGCCTCTGACGAACCGGTGTCGCAAAGCGGCGGCGGCGGCGGTGGCGGCGGTGGCGGCGGTGGCGGCGGCGGTGGTGGCGGCGGCGGCGATAGCGGCGGCTCCGGTGGGGCGATCGGCCCCTGGGGCGTGCTCTTCGCCGCGCTGCTGGCCTTTGTCGGCCTGAGACAGCGCCGCCGGATGATGTGATCTCCGGCTGAGACAAACGAAAGGGCGGCGGGTTTCCCGCCGCCCTTTTTCGTCACGCTTGGCCAAGGGGACCTGCCCTGCCCTCAAGGCCACGATCGCCAACCGGGAACTTTATCCGACAGCGCATCAAAGTCGCTGGGCAAAATCCGGCTTCGGCCTACCTGTCACCGGTATCCTGAACCCGTGGAGCTTTTTCAGATGTCGAATCCGTTGCCTGCCCCCGAGGTGCCCCGGCCCCCCGCCTCGCCCTCCGGCGTGCCGCGATGGGCGATCATCGGCATCTTTCTGATGCTGCTGGTGGCGGGGCTGGCCTATGCCCGCGATTTCCTGATGCCGGTGGTGCTGGCGGTGCTGCTGCTGCTGGTGTTCTCGCCGGTGCGCCGGCAGCTGTGCCGCTGGGGCGTGCCGGATACGCTCAGCGGCTTCCTGATCGTCGGTTGCCTGGTCGCCGGGCTCGCCGCCGGAGTGGCCAGCCTCGCGGTGCCGGCCAGCAACTGGGTCGAACGGGCGCCCACCATGGGCCGCGAACTGAAGGAAAAGCTCAAGGAAATCCGCGGCGTGACCGAAGGCGTGGAACAGGCCGCCGAACAGCTCGACGAGGTCACCAAGGGCGAGGAGGAGCCCGGCGTGCAGCGCGTCAAGGTCGAGCCCGAAGGCAATGCGATGTATATCGCCATGTCGCTGCCCGCCCTGCTGGCGCAGGTGCTTTTCACCCTGATCCTGCTGCTCTTTCTGCTGGCCTCGGGGGACATGTTCTATGAAAAGATCGTCCACGTCCTGCCGGCATTCAAGGACAAGCGGCGGGCGATCCGCATTGCCTATGACATCGAGCGCAAGCTGTCGCGCTATCTCTTCACCATCGCGCTGATCAACGCCTGCCTCGGCCTTTCGGTGGGGATGGCGATGTGGTGGTACGGCATGCCGAACCCGGCGCTCTTCGGCATCCTCGCCTTCCTGCTGAACTTCATCCCCTACGTCGGTTCGGTCGTGGGCATGGCGCTGGCGCTGGTCGTGGGCATCGTCAGCCTCGACCCGATCAACCAGGCCTTCATGGCGGCGGGCACCTATTTCCTGCTGACCAGCATCGAAGGCCAGCTGATCACGCCCTATTTCGTCGGCCGCAGCCTGCGGCTGAACACCGTGGTGGTGTTTCTCAGCGTGTCGCTCTTTGCCTGGCTCTGGTCTGTCGTCGGCATGCTGGTGGCGACGCCGCTGCTGGTGGCGGTGCGGACCTTTGCCGAACACGTGCCGGCGCTGGAGGGCTTCGGGCATTTCCTCTCGGCCCGGGGGGCGGAGTTCGAGACCAAGCCGGAGGCAAAGGACACCGAGGCGTGACGGCGGCCGCCGTGCAGCGCCTCGATCGTGTCGAACGGCGCCCCCCTGCAACCATCTGCGAGGCTCGGCCCCAAAGCCGGGCCCGCGCCCTGCATGACGACGCCGGGTCAGCCAAAGCGCCATGTGTCTCGACATATGGGCCTGTGAGCGCTAGCTCTTGTTGAAATCGCGGAAAGGCCCGATGGTATCTCTGCAATCCCTCTTCGACCGTGCGCTTGATGCCGTTGTCGGCATGGACGACGCCGGACGTGTGACCGCCTGGAATGGTTCCGCCGAAGAGATCTTCGGCTGGTCCCGCGACGAGGCCCTCGGCGCCTCGATGGGCGACCTGATCGTGCCGCCGCAGCACCGCGAGGCCCATGCCAAGGGGTTGGCACATTACAACCGCACCGGCGAAGGGCCGGTTCTCGAACAACGCATCCGCATCACCGCGCTGCACCGCGAGGGCCATGAGTTTCCGGTCGAGCTGTCGATCTTTCCGATGCCCGGCGAGAAGAGCTTCTACGCCTTCATCCGCAGCATGGTCGTCGAAGAGGCCGCCCGCCGCCAGCAGGAGCTGCGCGCCCGCGAGGGCGAGGCGCTGCTGGCGGTGGCGCAGAAGTTGCTGGACGATGTCTCGCTCGATGATTTCACCCAGTTCTGTCTCGACACCATCTGTTCGGTCTCGGGCATGGAGGCCGGGCATTTCCACGTGGTCCGAGGCACCGGCGATCAGGCCTGCCTGCGCCCGACGGGCATCTGGCACCTCGCCGATCCGCGCTTTGGCCCGGTGGCCGAGGTCACCACGCCGCTGCGCTTTCGCCGCGGCGAGGGGCTGCCGGGGCGAGCCTGGGCTTCGGGGTCGCTCGAGGCGCTCGATGACCTGGTGGCCTGCGATCAGTTCCTGCGCCGCGAGGTCTTTGCCCGGGTCGGCCTGACCCGCGCCGTCGCCCTGCCGGTGTCGCATGGTGGCCAGGTGCACGGCGTGCTGGAGTTCTTCGGCACCGAAGAGGCGCGGCTCGACGACGAGCTCTTGCGCATGCTGCAGACCATCGGCAGCCAGATCGGCGTCGCCATCCGGCGCAAGGAAAGCAACGAGCACCGCGAGACCCTGCGCCGCGAGATGAGTCACCGGGTGGGCAACAGCCTGACGGTGCTGGCCTCGATCTACCGCAGCTGCTCGCGCGTGGCCAAGGACAAGGCGGAGCTGGACGAGGCCTTCCTCGGCCGGCTGATGGCGGTCGGTCAGGCCAACCGCATTGCCGTCGAGGATGGCGGCCGTGGCCTCGCGATGCCGGCGCTGATCCGGGCGGCGATCGAGATCCTGCCCTACCATGACAGCATCGCCATCGAGACCCCCGAGCTTTTCGTCAGCGGCGAGAACGTCATGCCGCTGGTGTTGGTGCTGAACGAGCTTGCGACCAACACGCTGAAGCACACCGCCGCCTACGAGGACACCCATCTGTCAATCCGCGGCCAAGTGGAGCCGGACCAGAGCCACTTCGTGCTCGAGTGGCGCGAAACCCGGGCGACTCCGCTCTCGGCTCCGCCCCCTGCGCCAGAGCGCGTGGGTTTCGGCACCCAGCTCATTCAGCTGATGGTCGAAGGGCGTCTGGGCGGGAGCATCACGCGACAGCTCGACGAGACCGGCTTTGCCTGCACCCTGCGCCTGCCGACCGAGCGCATTTCGGCGCCGGCGGACGTGGCCGAGGGCTGACGCGCGTCGACAGCGCCGTGCCGGACCGGACCTCAGATCGTCCCGGTCGGAACCCATGCGCCGCAGAGCGGTTGACCTCTCAGGAGCCCCTACAGACACCACTTCGCGGAGCGCGGATGCAGGACAGCGACCGGACGCAGATCATTTGATGGACCTCGCAGGCATCCTGTTGGCGCTCGTCGGTGTCCTGCTGCTGCTGATCGTCGTGGCCGACTTTCTGCTGGTCACCATCAGCGCGGCGTTTTTCGAAGTCCCGTCACACCGGATTGCCAGCAGCATGTGGCGGCTGGTGTCCTGGGCGCTGCCCGACCGGCGCTGGGTCCGGGTCTGCATCGGGCCCGTGGTGATGACCAGCGTCGCCTCCTACTGGATCATCGGCACGGCGCTGGCCTGGACGCTGATCTTTCAGCTGCAATCCCGGGCCATCGTGCGCAGCGCCGACGAGGCGCCCGCGGCCTGGTGGATGGACATGGCTTATGTGGGCCATCTGCTCTCCACCCTGGGCGGCTCGCTGGGCAAGCCCGGCGATGTCGGCTGGGCGCTGGCGGCGGTGCTGGTGGCGGTCAACGGCATGGTGATCCTGACGCTCTCGGTCAGCTTCGTGCTCAACACCACGCAGGCGGTGTCGCAGGGCCGCGCCTTTCTGACCACGGCCGAGCTGCTGGATGGCCGGGTCGCCGACACCCCCGGCACGCTGGCCGATCTGGCGACTCTGATCGTCAGGCTGAACTCGGTGCCGATGGCGCTTTATTACTCCTCGCCCTTCGAGACGCGCAGGCTGCCCCGCGGGCTGGTCACCCTGTTTCGCGGCGCGGTCGAGCGCGGCGACGCGCAGGCCATCCGCGCCTGGCGGATCGCCCTGGCAGAGCTGCCGCGGTTCTATCCGCCGGACGGGCTGGACGATCACGCCTACCTCGACGCGCTCGAGCGCTGGTCGCAGCAGTTCGAGTTCTGAAACCGGGTCGTCAGGTCTTGCGCCGCAGCTCGGCGCGCGGATCGAAGCGGCTGTGATCGCGCCAGCGCCTGGCCAGCCGGCGCATCTCGTCATCCGGGCCCTTGGGCAGTACGATCTTCAGCCGCACATGCTGATCGCCGGCACTCTTGCCGCGCCGGATGCCCTTTCCCTTGAGCCGCAGCCGCTGGCCCGAGGACGCCCCCGCCGGGATTGTCATTGTCACCGGCCCGTGGATCGTCGGCACATCGACCCTCGCGCCCAGCACGGCCTCGTCAAAGGTGATCGGCAGGTCGATCTCGATATCGTCGCCGTCGCGGACAAAGACCGGATGCGGTTTGACCGCGATCGTCACCAGCGCATCCCCGGCCTGTCCCTGCCCCGGCGCGCCCTTGCCGCGCAGACGCAGGGTCTGGCCGTCGCGCACTCCGGCGGGGATGGTGATCTCGATCCTGTTGCCGTCGGGCATGGTCACGGCGCGTTTGCCACCGCGGGCGGCGTCGAGGAACTCGACCTCGAGATTGTAGCGCAGGTCCTCGCCGCGGGTCTGGACGCCCGGGTGGCCTGGGCCGCCCCGCGCGCCACGGCCGAAGAGCCTCGAGAACAGGTCGGACAGGTCCTCGCCCTGCCCGACGCCGAAGCCGCCGCCGACACCGGGCCCGAAGTCCTTGCCGAAGTCCTTGCCAAACCCGCCGCCAAACCCTTGCCCGAAGCCCTGCCCGCCAAATCCGGCACCCGCCGCTTCGTCGGCGTAATGGCGGTAGCCGTGGCGCTCCTGCCCCGAGGCGTCGATCTCGCCGACGTCAAAGCGGCGGCGGCGCACGGGATCGCTCAGCAGGTCATAGGCCGCGGCGGCCGCCTGAAAGGCCGCCTGTTTCTCGGGATCGTCGGGGTGCAGATCGGGGTGCAGCGCCTTGGCGCGCTTGCGATAGGCCTTCTTGATCTCGTCCTGCGTGGCCGTCTTAGACACCCCGAGGACATCATACGGGTTCTGGGTCATCGTCATTCGGAGCCTTGGAAACGCCCGCCGAGAGATCAGCCGCAACCGGTCCTTCCCGGACGGGCAAGGTTACGTGTTCCTCATGGAATTAGGAGGCGCAAGGCGCGTTTTGAAGGGCCGGAGCGCAACATTCGCGCGCCCGGCTCAGCCCCAGGGCCCGGCCCCGCCTGACTGCGACGGAGCAGGCCGCGCGGCGCGCCGGCCGCCCTGCCCGGGCATCAGCTTTTGCAGCGCGGCGATGCGGTTCTCGGTCTTCGGGTGCGTGGCGAACAGGTTGTCGTAACCATGCGCATGCAGCGGATTGATGATAAACATATGCGCCATGCCGGGATTGCGCTCGGCTGCGTGGTTGTCGATCCGCGACGCCAGCCCCTGGATGCGCTGCAGCGCCGAAGCCAGCCACATCGGGTTACCGCAGATCTCGGCCCCGATCCGGTCGGCCTCGTATTCCCGGCCCCGGCTGATCGCCATCTGCACCAGCATCGCCGCCAACGGTGCCACGATCATCATGGCGATCACGCCGATGATCCCCAGCGGCCCGTCGCGCCGCCCGCCAAAGAACAGCGCGAAGTTGGCCAGCATCGAGATCGCGCCGGCAAAGGTCGCCGTCACCGTCATGATCAGCGTGTCGCGGTTCCTGATATGCGCCAGCTCATGGGCGATCACCGCCGCCACCTCCTCTCGGCTGAGGCTGCGCAACAGACCGCGGGTCACCGCCACCGCCGCGCGCTCGGGGCTGCGGCCGGTGGCAAAGGCATTGGGCTGATCGGTTTCGATGATGTAGAGCGCCGGCACCGGCATGCCGGCATTGCGCGACAGCTCGGCCAGCATGGCGTTCAGCTCGCGCGTCTCGGGCCCGGTGGCCGGCCGCGCCCCCTGCATCGAGAGCACCATGCGGTCGGAGTTCCACCAGGTGAAGAGGTTCATCGCAGCGGCCACCATCAGCGCGATCAACGCCCCGGAACTGCCACCCAGAAGCCAACCCATGCCCATGAAGAGCGCCGTCATCACCGCCATCAACATGGCTGTTCGCATGTATCCCGACATCTGCAATCTCTCCTGCGATCTGCCGGAATATATGGGTCGGCTGCCGGGTCTCGGCAAGTTGGATCGGTCGGCCTTGTGCCTCTCAGCCCGCGATCCGGATGCCGATCTTGCCCATATGCGCCTTGGTCAGAAAGGCCTCCTGGGCCTTGGGCAGATCGCGCAGCGGATGGCTCTCGGCCACCACCGGGCGGATTTCGCCGGCCTCGATATAGCCGACCAGATCGGTAAAGACGCGCGGCGCCTGTCGGGTGCTGCCGATCAGGGTCAGGTCCTTGAGGTAGAGCGTCCTGAGGTCGAGCTCGACGATCGGCCCGGCAATCGCCCCCGAGGTCACATAGCGCCCCTGCGGCACCAGCGCGTCGAGCAGGTCCCCCCAGCGCGGCCCGCCCACGAGGTCGAGCACCACGTCGAAGGCGTCAGCCGGCAGCGCCTTCGTGCGATCAACGGTGACATCCGCTCCAAGCGCCTCCAGCGCCTGCCTCTTCGCCGCACTGGTCGAGGCCGTCACATGCGCCCCCCGCAGCTTCGCCAGTTGCACCGCCGCCGAGCCGACACCGCCGGAGGCGCCGGTGATCAGCACTCTTTCAGCCCCCAGTCCAGCCCGCTGGATCATGCCCTCGGCGGTGGAAAAGGCGCACGGAAAGGAGGCAAGCTCGATATCCGACAGCCGGCTGTCGACCTGCACCGCATGCTCGGAGGCGGCGGTGGTGTATTCGGCAAAGGCGCCATCGCGCTCGGACCCGAAGGTTTCGAGCGCGTCCGCCGCACCGCCCGGGTGGTACATCGGCCGCACCAGCACCCGCTGGCCGATGCGTGCCCGGTCGACACCCGCGCCCACTGCAACGATCTCGCCGCAGCAGTCGGCGCCCTGGATGCGCGGAAAGCTCAGCGCCCCGGACCAGCCGCCGTCGGCGTCGGAGGCGCCGCCATAACCCTCTGCCGCAGCAGAACCGGTGTCGCCGCGCACCGCCTTGGAATACCAGCCGGTGCGGGTGTTGACGTCGGTGTTGTTGACCGCCGAGGCACCAACCCGGATCAGCACCTCGCCCCCGCCCGGCTGCGGCACCGGCACTTCCTCGCGCCATTCCAGCCTGTCCAGCCCGCCGTGACCGGTGAGCAGCATGGCTTTCATCGTTGCGGGAAGGGTCATGACGCAGGCTCCGGGTGTAGAATGATTACTCTACTTGCGTAGGTAGAGGGATCCCTCTACATCGTCAACCATGTCTGACATGATGAGCAAGATCTCCGCCGGGCTCGAACGCGCCTTCGCCAGCCGCGGCTTTGCCGACCCCAGCGTCGAAGACCTCCGCGATGCCGCCGGCGTGAGCCTGCGCACGCTCTACAAATACACCCCCTCCCGCGCCGAGATGGTGCTGGCGGCGCTGGAAAACCGTCACCAACGCTACATGGCGCAGGTCTTCGAGGGGCTGCCCGAAGCGCCGGCCGAAGCGCTCGACGCGATGGTGTCGCGGGTCGGCCGGTGGATGCAGACCGAAGCGTCCCACGGCTGCCTCTTCCACGCCGCCGTCGCCGCCGATCCCTCCAGCGCCCCCCTGCGCGCCCTGCTCGAACGCCACAAGACCGAAGTCGCCTCTCGCGCCGCCGAAGCCTGCGGTCTGCCCGACGCTGCGATCGAACTGATGGTGATTATCGAGGGGCTGACCCAGGCTTGGCCACTGCAGGGCGATGCCGCCGTGGCTGCGGCGAAGCGGCTGGGGGATTTGCTGCGGGGGGGGGGTAGATTGGGTGACGTTGCCTGTCATGGGCGGATTTGGGTGGGGGGTGACGCTTAAGAAGGTGTCCCGAGAGATTCTCTAGTCGCCTTGGACAAGTGCTGATCTTCTATACACGTCATCTTGCGTGCCGGGCTCTGAGGGGCGCGCGCTACCTTGAAGTGCGCCTCCTATCAGAAACCAATGGGTTATCTAATGAGGAGATTTTGCCATGGGAGCTGTCAACACGCAATTGAGCCTAGGCTCAGGACTTCGGTAACGGGTCTCCGTGGTAGTGCCCCGAGAGATGGTGTAAGGGTCGTGTCGCGAAAGCTGTGGAAATTGTCTGGCAGCGTTCCGGGCTTGTGAAGGTTCGGCTCCTCAGGCGGCGAGATCAAGGGACATCGGTTCGAGTGGCTGAGAGAGGGTTTCCCATCCATCGCCCTTGCGCATCTGGATCTGGCCGGAGGCTCACAGCGCCCAGAGCAGCATGGGCACGGTCTCGGCACAGGGCAGCACGGTCTGGGTCTTGATGCGGCGGCGGAACTCTCCGTTCAGGCGCTCGATGGCGTTGGTGGTCCGGGCTGATTTCCATTGCGACGGGTCAAGCCGTGTGTAGGTGAAAAGCCGATCGCCTGCTTCTTCGAAGCTTTCGGCCACGGCCCGGCATTTCAGGCGCCAGTTGCGCAGGAATGCCTTGCGCCTCTTCTCGATCTCGGCTGCGGTGTCGGCATAGATCATGTCGCGGTAGCCCTCGGTCAGCTCGTCGTGGAGATGCTTCGGCGCATGGGCCAGGAGGTTGCGGTGTTTGTGAACCGTGCAGCGCTGGATTGGCAGGTCGTCGCCCCACAGCGCCACCAGCGCGGCCTCGAGGCCCGGGGCGCCGTCGACGATCACGAGCCCTAGTCGTTTCAAGCCGCGCGCGTCCAGGTCATCCAGAAACTGGCGCCAAGCCGCCGTGCTCTCGCCGCCCATATTTCTTATGGATAACAGAACCTTCTGTCCATCTCGGCGCACGCCGATGGCGGCCAGCACAGAAATGTTCGTGGCTTTCCGGTCCAGCCGGGTTTTGATCACGGTGCCGTCGAGGATCAGGCGGACGATGTCCTCATCGGCCAGACTGCGGGCACACCAGGCGTCCCAGTCTACCTTGACCTTCCGCCAAGCCCGGCTGACCAAGTCCTTGCTGACAGCGCCCTCGAACAACCCGAACAGCGCCCGCTTGACCCGACGCG
>NZ_JBLXEC010000017.1:0-100496 GCF_048263515.1 Marinovum sp.
CACATCAGTGTAAGGGGGTCATTTTTGGACGCCGATCACCCCGTTACGGGGTCAAAATTGCACGCCTGTTCACATTCCAGGACTTCGTGACCAGAGTACGCGTGAAGGTGATTTCTGAGGACACGAGGTGGCCCCGGGGAAATCTGTTCCCACGTCGTTCAGCAGAACCTGTTTCGATTGTTGCAGGCGGTCAGCATAAGTCTCTGTCGCAGTGCGAACTGAGGCGCTATCGAGACGCTTCGACCTTCTCTTTCCCCTGAGGTTCATGGCACCAAGATTCGGCGGCGTTCCGTCATTTGACAACGACTTCTGGCTCTGACAGCCCCCAGAAGAACGAGGGTTGTCTGATGTCGTGCCTAAGCTTGGCTCGCAGCTCCTCGAGCTGCGCCGCACTCCGCAAGTCGGCGCATTTTGTCCATGTAGTTTTCGCTGGCTCGCAGCGCCGCGATTTCGGCCTCCAGACGCTCACAGATCGGGAGATACGTTTCTCCGTCGGCACGAGTGGTGATCATCCTTGCCATGATAATCAAGGCGTTTTCCAAGCGTTCGATAGAAGGTTTCATCCGTTTTCTCCAATCCATTGATTGGAGGGAATTCGGTCCGCTGGAGCGAAATGCTGCGCAGGTTTGTTTCACGGTCGAAAGATGACAGTGCATCTCTGGACCGTCGCAGAAACGGCTGCCCGTGTGTGGCAGTTTGTGTGGCAAAAATTTGCAGCAGACAAAGAAAAACCCTCGAAACCTGAAGTTTCGAGGGTTTTTTCTTGACAAGTGGTGCCCCCACACGGACTCGAACCGCGGACCTACTGATTACAAATCAGTTGCTCTACCAGCTGAGCTATAGGGGCACGTCGCAACCCTCTAAATCGTCGCCGCTTGCAGGGCAAGAGGAAATCTGGCGGCCGGGCGGCGGGGCTTTCAACCGCCGGCGGCTCCAGTATAGTGCCGCCAAGCGCAGGAAACGGAGCCCGCATGAAAGTCATTCTCCACGCCGGAGCCCATGCCACCGACGACGGCAAGCTCCTGCGATGCCTGCTGCGCAATGCCGACGATCTCAGGGCCCGCGCCGTCGCCGTGCCGGGGCCCAGCCGCTACCGGCAGCTGCTCAGCGGCGCGCTCAATGCGCTCAGCAAGGCCGATCCGTCGCCCGATGCCCGCGACATCCTGCTGGAAAACGTGCTGAGCGAGGATCCCGACAGTTTCGGCCGCGTGGTCTTCAGCCATGAACACCTGTTCTGCGTGCCCAAGATCGCGCTTGGGGCCGGGCGGATCTATCCGCGCGCCGAAGAGCGGATGCAGAATGCCGCGCGTTTGTTCGAGAGCGACCAGATCGAGCTGTTCCTCGGCATCCGCAACCCGGCGACCTGGCTGCCGGGGGTCTATGCCGAGACGCCGCACCAGAGCTTCGAGAGCTTTCTCAACGGCGCCGAGCCCGCCTATCTGCGCTGGTCGGAGGTGATCGAACGCATCCAGATTGCCCTGCCCGACCTGCCGATCACCGTCTGGTGCAACGAGGACAGCCCGCTGATCTGGGGCGAGATCCTGCGCGCGCTTGGCGGCCTGCCCAGCGGCGCCAAGATCGCCGGGGCCTTCGACCTGTTGTCGCGGATCATGTCAGAGGAAGGGATGAAGCGGTTCCGCGCCTTCCTGCACGAGCATCCCGGCATTTCCGAGCCGCACAAGCGCAAGGTGATGGTGGCCTTTCTCGACAAATACGCGCTGGAGGATGCGGTCGAGGAAGAGCTCGATATTCCCGGCTGGACCGACGACTATGTCGACACTCTGACCGACCTTTACGAGCATGATGTCGAGATCATCGCCAACATGCCGAATGTGACGCTGATCGCGGCATAGGCCCCTCAAACCGATTTGAAGTCACGTTTGAACCCGTCAGGTATGTTTACCTACCGTCGCCGACCGTCTAAGCATGCTGCAATGCAACAAACGGAAAGCCTGCCATGTCCGACTTTCACAAGATCCTGATTGCCAACCGGGGCGAGATCGCCATCCGCATCATGCGTGCGGCCAACGAGATGGGCAAGAAGACCGTCGCGGTCTACGCCGAGGAAGACAAGCTCGGTCTGCACCGGTTCAAGGCGGACGAGGCATATCGGATCGGCGAGGGTCTCGGTCCGGTGGCGGCTTACCTGAGCATCGAAGAGATCATCCGCGTCGCCAAGATGTCGGGCGCCGATGCGATCCATCCGGGCTACGGCCTGCTGTCGGAAAACCCCGATTTCGTCGATGCCTGTGACGCCGCCGGCATCACCTTCATCGGTCCCAAGGCCGCCACCATGCGCGCCCTGGGCGACAAGGCCAGCGCGCGGCGCGTGGCGATCGAGGCCGGCGTGCCGGTGATCCCGGCGACCGAGGTGCTGGGCGGTGACATGGCCGAGATCAAGAAGCAGGCGGCCGAGGTGGGCTACCCGCTGATGCTCAAGGCCTCCTGGGGCGGCGGTGGCCGCGGCATGCGACCGATCGCCTCCGAGGACGAGCTCGAGGACAAGGTGCTCGAAGGCCGTCGCGAGGCCGAGGCGGCCTTTGGCAATGGCGAAGGCTATCTGGAAAAGATGATTACCCGCGCCCGCCACGTCGAGGTTCAGATCCTCGGCGACAAGATGGGCAATATCTACCACCTCTACGAACGTGACTGCTCGGTCCAGCGCCGCAACCAGAAGGTCGTGGAACGGGCACCGGCGCCCTACCTGTCGGAAGCTCAGCGCGAGGAAATCTGCGAGCTTGGCCGCAAGATCTGCGCCCATGTGAACTATGAATGCGCCGGTACCGTCGAATTCCTGATGGATATGGAGACCGGCAAGTTCTACTTCATCGAAGTGAACCCCCGTGTACAGGTCGAGCACACCGTCACCGAGGAAGTCACCGGCATCGACATCGTGCAGGCGCAGATCCTGATCGCCGAGGGCAAGAGCCTCGCCGAGGCCACCGGCAAGGCCAGCCAGTATGACATCCGCCTCAACGGCCACGCGCTGCAGACCCGCGTCACCACCGAGGACCCGCAGAACAACTTCATCCCCGACTACGGCCGGATCACCGCCTACCGCTCGGCCACCGGCATGGGCATCCGGCTTGATGGCGGGACGGCCTATGCCGGCGGCGTCATCACCCGCTACTACGACAGCCTGCTGACCAAGGTCACCGCCTGGGCGCAGACCCCGGAAAAGGCCATCGCCCGCATGGACCGCGCGCTGCGCGAATTCCGCGTGCGCGGTGTCAGCACCAACATCGCCTTTGTCGAGAACCTGCTCAAGCACCCGACCTTCCTGAACAACCAGTACCACACCAAGTTCATCGACGAGACGCCCGAGCTCTTCAACTTCCAGAAGCGCCGCGACCGCGGCACCAAGGTGCTGACCTATATCGCCGACATCACGGTGAACGGTCACCCCGAGGTGCAGGGCCGCCCCAAGCCGCATCCCGACCTCAAGCCCGCGCGTCCGCCGCAGGTGCCCTTCGACGAGACGCCGGCCTATGGCACCCGCAACCTGCTCGACGAAAAGGGCCCCAAGGCCGTGGCCGAGTGGATGGCAGCGCAGAAGCAGGTGCTGATCACCGACACCGCGATGCGCGACGGTCACCAGTCGCTCTTGGCCACGCGGATGCGCTCGATCGACATGATCAAGGTGGCGCCGGCCTATGCCCACAAGCTGCCGCAGCTCTTCTCGGTGGAATGCTGGGGCGGCGCGACATTCGACGTGGCCTATCGCTTCCTGCAGGAATGCCCCTGGCAGCGCCTGCGCGACATCCGCGCCGCCATGCCGAACGTGATGACGCAGATGCTGCTGCGCGCCTCGAACGGCGTGGGCTACACCAACTATCCCGACAACGTGGTGCAGTTCTTCGTCAAACAGGCCGCCGAATCCGGCGTCGACGTGTTCCGCGTCTTCGACAGCCTCAACTGGGTCGAGAACATGCGCGTGGCGATGGATGCGGTGCAGGAGGCCAACAAGGTCTGCGAAGGCACGATCTGCTACACCGGCGACTACCGCGATCCCGACCGGTCAAAATACGACATGAAATACTATGTCGAGATGGGCAAGGAGCTGCGTGATGCCGGTGCCCATGTGCTGGGCCTCAAGGACATGGCCGGGCTGCTGAAGCCCTCGGCCGCCGGCGCGCTGATCCGGACGCTGAAGGAAGAGGTCGGCCTGCCGATCCACTTCCACACCCACGACACCTCTGGCGCTGGCATCGGCACGATCATGGCCGCCGCCGAGGCCGGGGTGGATGCGGTCGATGGCGCGATGGATGCGCTCTCGGGCAACACCTCGCAGCCGACGCTCGGCTCGATCGTCGAGGCGCTGCGCTTTACCGAGCGCGACACCGGTCTGGATGTGGCCGCGATCCGCGAGATCTCGAACTACTGGGAAGCGGTGCGCGGCCAGTATGCGGCTTTCGAGTCGAGCCTGCAGGCCCCGGCCTCGGAGGTCTATCTGCACGAGATGCCCGGCGGCCAGTTCACCAACCTCAAGACCCAGGCGCGGTCGCTGGGGCTCGAGGAACGCTGGCATGAGGTGGCACAGGCCTATGCCGACGTGAACATGATGTTCGGCGATATCGTCAAGGTCACGCCGTCCTCCAAGGTGGTGGGCGACATGGCGCTGATGATGGTGAGCCAGGGCCTGACCCGTGAAGAGGTCGAGGACCCCAAGGTCGACGTCAGCTTCCCCGATTCGGTGATCGACATGATGAAGGGCAATCTCGGCCAGCCCCCGGGCGGCTTCCCCACCGGCATCCTGAACAAGGTGCTGAAGGGCGAGAAACCCAACACCGAGCGCCCCGGCAAGCACCTCAAACCGGTCGATCTCGAGGCCACCCGCGCCGAGCTCTCGAAGGAGCTCGAGGGCTATACGGTCGATGACGAGGACCTCAACGGCTACCTGATGTATCCCAAGGTCTTCCTCGACTACATGGGTCGCCACCGGCAATACGGCCCGGTCCGCGCCCTGCCGACGCATACCTTCTTCTACGGCATGCAGCCCGGCGACCAGATCACCGCCGAGATCGACCCCGGCAAGACGCTGGAGATCCGCCTGCAGGCGGTGGGCGAGACCGGCGAGGACGGCAACGTAAAGGTCTTCTTCGAGCTGAACGGCCAACCCCGGGTGATCCGCGTGCCCGACCGCAAGGCGGCGGCCTCTTCGGCCGCGCGGCCCAAGGCCGAGCTGGGCAACGACAAGCACATCGGCGCGCCGATGCCCGGTGTCGTGGCCACGGTTGCGGTCAAGGCCGGTGACGCGGTCAAGGAAGGCGATCTGCTGCTAACCATCGAGGCGATGAAGATGGAAACCGGCATCCACGCCGAGCGCGACGCGACCGTCAAGGCGGTCCACGTGACCCCCGGCGGCCAGATCGACGCCAAGGACCTGCTGGTCGAGCTGGAGTAAGCTTCGGGACAGTCTTATGCAGGCCCCCTCCTCGCGGAGGGGGCCTTTTTCTTTGCTCAGGGGCTTCGCACAAGCCGCGCATCGCCGCGCCGCGGTGCGGCGATCCTCGATGGGTTCAGTGGCACTTTATATCTGCCACATCCGAAGAAGATCAAATCGACGCGCTGGTGGTTGTCCAATCGCCGTGCCGTGGATGCGGCCCGGCGATGCGCGGCGGCCTTTGGCCGCTGTTAACGCGCTGGGGCGCTTTCATCAGGCCAGGACATCGCCGCCCCACCGGCCCCACGCTCTTTTTTCCGCCAATCCCGCATTTTCCACTTGCAGCCCAGCCCAACACTTTATAAATCCGCCACACCCAATGGATATGCGGGCGTAGCTCAGGGGTAGAGCATAACCTTGCCAAGGTTAGGGTCGGGCGTTCGAATCGCCTCGCCCGCTCCATAGGGACCCCAGGCCAGAGATGGCCAAACGGATGCGGGCGTAGCTCAGGGGTAGAGCATAACCTTGCCAAGGTTAGGGTCGGGCGTTCGAATCGCCTCGCCCGCTCCAAACTCTCTCGATCGGATCAGCAAATTGCCCTGCGGGGCCGAGCCTCAGAACGCCTTGAAGGTCAGCGTCGTGCGCGAGCGTTCGATGCCGGCAATGTCGAGCAGGCGGTCGTTGATGTATTTGCCGACATCCTCATCCTCGGGAATGTAGAGCTTGAGCATCAGGTCGAAATCACCGCTGGTGGAATAGAGCTCGGAGTGGATCTCGCGCAGGACGATCTCCTCGGCCACCCGGTAGGTGGCCCCAGGGGTGCAGCGCAGCTGGACAAACACGCAAGTGGTCATGAGCAATCCTCCCTCGATGTATCGGATGCTGGCACAGTGGCCCGTCGCGCACAAGCGGCGAAAACCGCAGACCTGCCTCTTGGAGTGACGCCGCACCCGGCCTATAAGGCGCTGACTTTGAAGGACGAGCCCATGCGCACAGCCACGATCACCCGCAAGACCGCCGAGACCAGCATTTCCGTGACGCTCGATCTCGACGGCACCGGCACCTATGACAACCAGACCGGCGTCGGGTTCTTCGATCACATGCTCGACCAGCTGTCGCGGCATTCGCTGATCGACATGACGATCCGCGCCGAGGGTGACCTGCATATCGACGATCACCATACTGTCGAGGACACCGGCATCGCCATCGGCCAGGCGCTGGTTCAGGCACTGGGCGACAAGACCGGCATCCGCCGCTACGGCTCTTGCCTCTTGCCGATGGACGACGCTCTGGTGCGATCGGCGCTCGACCTTTCGGCCCGGCCTTACCTAATCTGGAACGTCGATCTGCCGACCCACAAGATCGGCACCTTCGACACCGAACTGGTGCGCGAATTCTTTCAGGCGCTGGCCACGCACGGCGGCATCACCCTGCACATCGACGCGCTGCATGGCTTTAACAGCCACCACATCGCCGAGGCGGCCTTCAAATCGGTGGCCCGCGCCCTGCGCGAGGCGGTGGAAGTGGATCCGCGCAAGGCGGATGCGATTCCCTCGACCAAGGGTGCGCTCTGAACCAGCGGTTCGTGGCACTTGGATTTTCGCCGTGCCTGTGCACGTCGACCGGTTGGGGGGCCAGCCCCCCAAACCCCCCGAGGGTATTTTCAAACAGAAGAAGCAGGGGATCGGGGTATTTGGCCTGCGCTGGGCTTTGGGGGCCCGGCGGGGATGGAAACGTGGTATGGTTTTCCGGGTGACACATCTCGGAGGGACGGGCCATGGGCGAGCATTTCGGCGGCTGTCTCTGTTGTGGGTTGAGGTACAGGGTGACGGCGGCGCCGCTCTGGGTCACGGCCTGTTTCTGCCGGTTCTGCCAGCGGGCCACCGGGGCCAAGGGGATGGTCGAACCGATCTTTGACCTGCCCGCCTTTGCCATGACGCGGGGCACGCCGCGGCGCTACGTGCATGTCTCGGGCGGCAGCGGCAAGCAGGTCTTCGTGCATTTCTGCGCCACCTGCGGCACCAAGACCCATCTGACCTTCGAGCGCTGGCCGGACCGGCTGGGGGTCTATTGCGGCACCTTCGACGATCCCGGCTGGTTCGAGTTCACGCCCGAGAACAGCCGCTATATCTTCCTCGACGAGGCCACCCGAGGCACCCTGGTGCCACCGGGGTTTCCCACCTTCGCCCGCCATGCCGCCATGCCCGATGGCGCGGCGCTGGAGCCCGAGGTGCTGTCGGAGGTGCTGCACATCCGCTAGGCGGGCCTTGACCTCGCGGGCGTTTCGCGCCACGCCACCGGCAGACTTCGGAAAGGCGCGGCCCATGCTCACAGCACTCATCGATTACGAATCCGGCAACCTGCATTCGGCCGAGAAGGCCTTTCAGCGGATGGCCCGAGAGGTCGACGCCGGCGAGATCGTGGTGACCGGCGATGCCGACGTGGTGGCGCGGGCCGATCGCATCGTGCTGCCGGGCGATGGTGCCTTCCCGGCCTGCATGCGCGAGCTGAAGGGCCATTCCGGCCTGTATGACGCCATGGTCGAGGCGGTCGAGGTCAAGGGCCGGCCCTTCATGGGCATCTGCGTCGGCATGCAGCTGATGGCCAGCTGGGGGCGGGAATACGAGGATACGCCGGGGCTCGACTGGATCGGCGGCGAGGTGGTCAGGATCACGCCCGCGGACCCAGCGCTCAAGGTGCCGCACATGGGCTGGAACGACCTGGTGATCGACAACCCGCACCCGCTGCTCGACGGGATCGAGAACGGGCAGCATGCCTATTTCGTGCATTCCTACCACGTTCGCGTCGCCGATCCGGCACAGCGTCTCGCGCACGTGGAGTATGGCGGCGATGTCACCGCGGTGATCGGGCGCGGCACCATGGTGGGCACGCAGTTTCACCCGGAAAAGAGCCAGGGCAACGGGCTGCGGATGATTGGCAACTTCCTGCGCTGGGCCCCTTGAGGACTATTGCGCGCGGAGCCATTTCTATGTCTTGCAGGCCACCGCGGCGCAGCCCTTGACGGTCATCTGGTTGCCGGTGAGCCTGACCTCGGCCGGGAAATCCTTGCCGAAGATCGGCACATGGACCCGGCCGCCATAGAGGCCGCCGCCCTTGGGCTTCATGTCCCAGAGCAGGCGCTTGCCGACGTTTTTCGTGACGATCTGCTTGCCCTTGGGATCAAACGCCTTGATCAGCGTGCCGCAAAAGGCCGGCCCGCAGGGCTTGATCTGGACGATGCCGGTCTGGCCCTTGCCATCAGGTGGCGAGGCCCAGAGGCCCACCAGCGGATCGGCACCGGCCATCCCGGCCAGACCAAGGATCAGGGCGCCGGCAAGGACGGCGCGGATCGGATAGCGGCGCATTGCGCCCTCCTGTCACACGTCGGGAGCGCGCCGATCGCGCCCCCGCCCCATGATGATCATCACTTGAGTCTTGTCCAGACCTGAGAGCTGCAGAGCAGCCCGCCGGCGATGCAGCCGGACATCTTCAGCGTCTTGCCGTTCAGCTCCATCTTGCCGTTGTAGACCTTGCCGTTCGACGGGCGCCAGACCTTGCCGGTATACTTGCCGTTGCCGGTGGGGGTCATGCCCATGACCAGCTGCTTGCCCTTGTTGGGCGAATTGTATTCCGAGCTGCCCTTGAAAGTGCGGCTGATGACACCGCAGAGCTTGTTGCCGCAGGGCGCAATCGTCACATGCGCATAGGCGCCATCGTCGGGCTGGGTCTGCCAGACGCCGGTCGCCGGGTCGGCCGCTGCCGCGCCTGCGGCCAGACCGAAGGCCACGACCGCCAGTGCAAGTCTCTTCATTTCCATCTCCTCCCTGAGTGTGGACAGAGCCTGCGACCCATGGACCCTGCCGCGCAACTGTGACGTCGGGTCCATTGCATTCGCTGACGTTACGTGCCACACGCCGCCGAACTGCGAGTGAAGGTAGACTGCCCATGATCCTCTATCCCGCCATCGACCTCAAGGACGGCAAGGCCGTGCGCCTGCTTCGCGGCGACATGGACAAGGCCACCGTGTTCAACGAAGACCCGGCCGATCAGGCCCGCGCCTTTGTCGAGGCCGGTTGTGAATGGCTGCACCTCGTGGACCTGAACGGCGCCTTTGTCGGCGGCCCGGTCAACGCCGGCGCGGTCGAGTCGATCCTCGCCGCCACCGCCGTTCCGACGCAGCTGGGCGGCGGCATCCGCGACATGAAGACGATCGAAAGCTGGCTCAACAAGGGGCTGGCGCGGGTCATCCTCGGCACCGCGGCGGTCGAAGACCCCAAGCTGGTGCGCGACGCCGCCAAGGCCTTTCCGGGCCAGGTGGCGGTCGGCATCGACGCACGCAACGGCATGGTCGCCACCAAGGGCTGGGCCGAGGAGACCAATGTCGAGGTCACCGATCTGGCGCGCAGTTTCGAAGATGCCGGCGTGGCCGCGATCATCTACACCGACATCAACCGTGACGGCGCCATGCAGGGGCCCAACATCGAGGCCACCGCGGCGCTGGCCCGCGCCGTCTCGATCCCGGTGATCGCCTCGGGCGGTGTCTCGTCACTCGACGATCTGCGGGCGCTGCGCAACTGCGGTGCGCCGCTCAATGGCGCGATCTCGGGCCGGGCGCTTTATGACGGCGCCTTCACCCTGCGCGAGGCGCTGTCGGTGATGGCGGGCTGAGGCCACCTCTCCTGCCCCCCACAACGAAAAATGCCCCCGCCAGTTGGCAGGGGCATCGCAAGCAGCAGTTTTGAGCGCCGTCAGTTGGCGGCAAGCTGTTTCGGCAGACGGAAGGTCCAGAGCGTGCCGCCTTGGTTGAGGTAGTTGACCTTCTTGGCCACCTCGCCGCCCCAGAGCGGCACCGCGCCGCCCCAGCCGGAAATCACCGTCACATATTGCTCGCCGTCCTGTTCCCAGGTGATCGGCTGGCCGACGATGCCGGAGCCGGTCTGGAACGACCACAGCACTTCGCCGGTCTCGTCGTCAAAGGCGATGAACTTGCCTTCGGGCGTGCCGGTGAACACCAGGCCGCCGGCGGTGGTCATGACACCGGCCCAGAGCGGCGCGTCGTTCTTGTACTCCCACTTGATCTCGCCGCTGTCAGGGTCGATCGCCTTGAGGCTGCCGATGTGGTCTTCGTAGTTCGGCTTGATGGTAAAGCCCGAGCCGAGGTAGGCCGCGCCCTTCTTGTAGGTGATCGGCTCGTTCCAGATGTCCATGCCCCATTCGTTCGACGGCACGTAGAACAGGCCGGTGGTCGGCGAATGCGCCATCGGCATCCAGTTCTTGCCACCAAGGAAGGAGGGCGAGGAAAAGACCACTTCGCCTTTCTTGCCGTCGGCCGCCGCCGAGGGATCGCCGGGGCGGTTGTCCTCGACAAAGATCGGACGGCCGGTCTCGTCGATGCCTTCGGCCCAAGTGATGTCCTTGACGAAGGGCGTGGCCGAGACGAAGGCGCCGTCTTCGCGGTTCAGCACGTAGAAGAACCCGTTGCGGTCGGCGGTGGCAAAGCGCTTGTTGCCCTCGCGGTCGGTATAGGCCACGACCTCGTTCACGCCGTCATAATCCCAGCCTTCGCGCGGGGTGGTCTGGAAGTGCCACTTGATCTCGCCGGTGGCCGGGTCGATGCCAAGGCGCGAGGCGGCATAGAGGTTATCACCGGAATTGTCGTCCTTCGGCGTGCCGGCATCGCGCAGGTGGCTGTTCCAGGGCGCCGGGTTGCCGGTGCCGAACACCAGCGTGTCGGTGTCGGCGTCATACGAGCCGCCCAGCCAGGTGGCGCCGCCGCCGGTCTTCCACATGTCGCCGGGCCAGGTGGCGTTGAGCTCACCGGTCATGGTGCTTTCTTCGCCGTTGAGCATGCCCATGTGGCCTTCGATCACCGGGCGTTCCCAGACCAGTTCGCCGGTCTCGGCGTCGCGCGCCTGGACCGAGCCGACAATGCCGAATTCGCCGCCGGAATTGCCGGTGACGACCAGGCCTTTGACGATCAGCGGCGCGGCGGTGTAGCTGTAGCCGGCCTTGTAATCGGCGATCTTCTTGTTCCAGACGGTGTCGCCGGTCTTGGCGTTCAGCGCCACGATCCGCGCGTCGAGCGTGCCGAAATAGATGTTCTCGCCGTAGATCGCCGCGCCCCGGTTGACCACGTCGCAGCAGGGCAGGATGCCCTCGGGCAGGCGGGCGTCATACTGCCAGAGCTCTTCGCCGGTCTTCACGTCGATCGCATAGAGCCGCGAATAAGAGCCGGTGATATACATCACGCCGTCATGCACCAGCGGCTGGGTCTCCTGGCCGCGCTGCTTTTCGCCACCAAGCGAGAAGGCCCAGGCCGGCACCAGGTTCTTGACGTTGTCCTTGTTGAGGATGTCGAGCGGCGAATGGCGCTGCAGATGCCGCCCCATGCCGTTGGTCAGCACGTCACCGGTGGATGCGGTATCGTTGGCCAGCATCTCCTCCGTCACGCCCATGCCGTGACTTTCCGCAAATGCGGATGTCGCCAGCAACCCTGCGGTGACGGCGATGATGAATCTGTTCATGTCAGGTCTCCTCCCATGGCCCTGCACTAGGACCGGATCAGTCGGGCCGCGCCCAAAAGGCGGGCGCAGGGCCCCGCTTCATCATTCTCGCAAAGCCCCTGCGCAGGTATTGGATATTGGTCGTAAGACCCATTGTCCGTTGACAACGTCGAAAATACCCTGTCTCCAAACGCGATTCGCACCGGCGCAAGCCTATGGTCGTATTTGAGGGATCGCCGCTTTCGCTCATCCTGCGACCAAACGGGAGGATCACATGACCATTACACGGATTCTGGGCGGCGCCGCGGCGGCCGTCATCATGGCAACCGCCGCCCTCGCCGAGACCCCGGTGCTGCGCGCCTCGGTGCTCAAGTTCGGCACCGTCAACTGGGAGCTCGACACCATCACCCACCATGGGCTCGACGCCGAACAGGGCTTCGACCTCGAGGTGCAGGGCGTCGCCGGCAGCAGCGCGGCGCAGATCGCCTTTCAGGGCGGCGAGACCGATGTCATCGTCTCTGACTGGCTCTGGGTGGCGCGGCAGCGCGCGGCGGGGCGGGATTACGTCTTCATCCCCTATTCCAAGGCCGTGGGCGGCGTGATGGTGGCCAAGGACAGCCCGGCGCAGAGCCTTGCCGACCTCAAAGGCACCAAGATCGGCATTGCCGGCGGGCCGCTCGACAAGAGCTGGCTGATCCTGCGGGCCTATGCCGAGAAAACCCATGGCATGGATCTCGCCGGTGAGACCGAGCAGGTCTTCGGCGCGCCGCCGCTGATCTTCAAGTCGGCGCTCTCGGGCGAGGTCGGCGCGGCGATCAACTTCTGGCACTTCATGGCCAAGATGGAAGCCTCGGGCATGCGCACGCTGATCGACGTGGCCGAGGCCGCCACCGATCTGGGACTCGACCCGGAGACGCCGCTGCTGGGCTATGTGATCACCGGCGAGATGCTGCGCGAGCAGCCTGATCTGGTGAACGGGCTTGCCGCTGCCTCGCGCGCGGCCAAGGACATGCTGGCCAGCGACGATGCCGAATGGGACCGGCTGCGCGCACGGATGAACGCCAAGACCGACGCCGAGTTCGAGGCGCTCAAGGCCGGCTTCCGCGCCGGCATCCCGGCCCCCGGCCCGGTGGACGAGGCGGCCGCGGCGCGGATGCTGGCGCTGATGGCGGACCTGGGCGGCGAGGCACTGATCGGCGAGGCCACCGAGCTGCCGCAAGGGACCTTCCTGCAAAGTGGCAGCTGAACGGACCCTCGTGCAGGACAGCACAGGCCCGGCCGACCAGCCGGGCCCGTTGCTCGACCTGCATCTCACCCGGCTGGACTATGGCCCCGCGCCAGTGCTGGGCGAAATCACCCTGCAGGTGCGGCGCGGCGAGACGCTCGCGCTGGTCGGCCCTTCGGGCATCGGCAAATCCTCGATGCTGCGGGTGATGGCCGGGCTGCATGACGATTTCAGCGGTCACTGCCATGTCGCCGGCAAAACGGCGATGATCTTTCAGGAGCCGACGTTGCTGCCCTGGCGCAGCGTCCGCGACAATATCCGCATTCCCACCGGCGCCTCGCAGGCCGAGGCCGAAGCCGCCCTGGCCGAGGTTGGCCTTGCCGGGCGCGAGGGCGACTATCCCGGCCAGCTGTCGCTCGGCCAACAGCGTCGGCTGTCGCTGGCGCGGGCCTTTGCGGTCAGGCCGGACCTTCTGTTGATGGACGAACCCTTCGTCTCGCTCGATCCCGAGCTTGTCGAGGAAATGATGGTACTCTTCGCCCGCCTGCGCGCCGCGCATGGCGTGACCACGATCCTCGTCACCCATGTCGAGGCCGAGGCCAAGCGATTGGCCAGCCGCATCGTGACCCTGGGCGGCAGCCCGGCGCGGGTCACCGGCGATGTTCAGAACAGGGGCGCGTATTTCCAGTTGTCGGCGTCCGGCGTCACCTCGTCGGGATCGTAACCCGCCGCCTGCAGCCGCTGCGCCGCCGGCAGACCATCGCGCGCCGCCTCATCGACATAGCGCTTTCCCAGGCCCTGATCCTGCGCCACGCCGTGGCCGCGCAACAGGTCGAGCCCGTAGTTGAACTTGCCCACCGGATCGCCCAGCTCTGCCGCGCGCCGGTCCCATTCGGCGGCGGCGTCGGGGTTGTATTCGCCGCCCAGACCGTTGTTGTCGAGCTGGCTCATCCAGGTCATCGCGCCGGTGTAGCCCGCCGCGGCGCAGTTCTGGAACAGCCGCCGCGCGGCGGCGTGATCGCCGGATTTCGTCAGCATGTAACCAGTGGCGCACAGCACCATGCCGGTCTCGCCCCGCTCGGCGCGTTCGGTGATCGACTGCCAGGTCATCTCGTCGGGATTGAGGGTGCCAAACGGCTCGTCCCCCTCGGCAAGGGCGGGGGTGGCAAGGCAGATCAGGGCGCAGAGAAGCTGTTTCATGCTCTTGAAGCTAGCGCAGAGGCAGTGAATTTTCATCCCTTTATGGTCGTAGACCCGCCCTCAACCCCGCCGCGCGATCCGCGTGCGCGCCGGATCGTAGCCCCAGAGCGCCAGCGCGGTGAAGACCAGCGCGGCCAGCAGCACCCAGATCAGCGCTTTGCCGTTGAACTGCGCATAAAGCGCAAAGCGGATCAGCTCGACCGCATGGGTAAAGGGGTTGGCGGCGCAGATGTCGTGCAAAAGCTTCGAGCTTTCGGCCATCTTCCACAGCGGGTAGAGCGCCGAGGACAGAAAGAACATCGGAAAGATGACGAAGTTCATCACGCCGGCGAAGTTCTCCAACTGCCGGATGAAGCTCGACAGCACCAGCCCCAGCGCGCCCAGCATCAGCCCCGCCACCACCAGCGCCGGCAGCGCGGTGACATAGCCCCAGGCCGGCAGGGTGATGCCAAAGGCTGCGGCGATGGCGAGGAAGGCATAGACCTGCAGCACCGAGATCACGGTCGAGCCCGCCAGCTTGGCAAAGAGCAGCCACCAGCGCGGCAGCGGCGAGGTCAGCAGCAGCTTCATCGAGCCCATCTCGCGGTCGTAGACCAGCGAAAGCGAGGATTGCATGCCGTTGAACAACAGGATCATGCCGCAGAGGCCGGGGACGATATAGGTCTCGTAAGTGATGTAGGTCTGGTAGGGCGGGATGATGCTGAGCCCCAGCGCGGCGCGAAACCCGGCGGCGAAGACCAAGAGCCAGACCAGGGGCCGCACCAGCGCCGCGATGAAGCGCTCGCGCTGGTGGACAAAACGCAGCGCCTCGCGGCCGACAATGGCGCGCAGCGAGGTGAGATAGGCCCTCATGCCGGCGCCCCGGTGAGCGCGAGGAAACGCGCCTGCAACGTCTGGTCACCGGCGATGTCCCGGGCGGTGCCGCTGGCCAGCACCCGCGCGCGGTGCAGCAGCACCAGCCGGTCGTCGGGCCGCACCTCGTCGGTCAGATGGGTGGCCCAGAGCACGGTGACGCCCTCGTCGGCCAGCCCGTGCACGTGATCGGTGATCGCCGCGCGGGCGGCAGCATCGAGGCCAACGGTCGGCTCGTCAAGCAGCAGAACGCTCGGGTCATGCACCAGCGCGCGGGCAATCTCGGCCCGCCTGCGGTGGCCGCCGTTGAGCGCGCGGCATTTCTCGCCGGCGCGCTCCAGCATGCCGAGCCGCGCCAGCGCGGCGTCGATCCTCTGCCGCGCCCTGCGCCCCGAGAGCCCGTGCAGGGCGGCGAAATAGGCAAGGTTCTGGCGCACCGTCAGGTCGAGATCGAGCGTTGTCTGCTGGAATACGATCCCCAGCCGCGCCAGCGCCGCGCGCGGGTTGGCCGCGAGGTCCTGCCCGGCGATGGTGATCCGCCCCTCGGGGCTGACGAACAAACGGGTCAGCAGGTTGAAGAGTGTCGACTTGCCGGCGCCATTGGGGCCCAGAAGCGCGCAGAAAGCGCCGGGCGGCACCTCGAAGGACACGTTGTCCAGCGCCTGTCTGGCACCGTAGCAATAGCTCAGCCCGGCGACCGTCAGCCCGGTCATTCTATCGTGATGTCAAGGCGTTGGGTCTCTCCGGTGGTGCCGGGGATCTTGATGTAATAGCGCCCCGGCTTGATCGCGACAAAGCCGATCTCCATCTCGCCGGCCTCGTCGAATTCGACACTGTCGAGGCCGAGGGGCCGGATCTCCAGCCCTTCCACGACGATCTCGTCGATCCAGATGGCGCGAAAGAACTCTGGCCCCACCAGCGCCAACTCCTGGCTGCCGTCGCCCTGGATCTCGACCTCGTAATAGGTCCCGGATTGCAGCACCCATGGCGCCTCCGACAGGGGTTCGCCGGCCGACAGGATGATCGGCGGCAGGTCCTGCTTGTTCTTGCCCGAGAGCAGCCCCGCCGCGCCAAAGCCCTGGGCCGGCGCGGCCAGCGGTGCAATGACAAGGGTCGCAACAAGGGCCAGGGAACGAAGGGTCATGCGGGTCTCTCCATGTCAGGGGGTCAGTCGGTCGGACGGAAAGCCGCGCCCCAGGGGAAGCGGCCGACCTTGATGGATTTGAGGGCCTTGCGGCTGGCCACGTCGATCACCGTGACATCGCCCGAGACGCCGTTGGTGGTGAACAGCCGCGAGCGGTCCTCGTTGAAGGCCATGTGCCAGACGCGGCGGCCGACGAGGATGTACTCCTCGACCTCGTAGGTCTCGGCATTGACCACGGCGACGTGGTTCGACGGGCCGAGGGCGACGAAGGCATGGGTGTCGCCTGCCGTCAGCTCAAATCCCACCGGCTGCACCCGGTCGGGGTGGACGCCCTGCACCTCGAAGCTGATCTTGGCCTTCTCGGACTGGGTGGCGGTGTCGAACACGGTGAGCGTGCCGCCAATCTCGGAGCTGACCCACATCTCGGCGCCGTCCTTGACGAATTCGGCGTGGCGCGGGCGCGAGTCGACAAGAGTGTTGGCGAAAAGTTCCTGCGTCTCGGTGTCGATCCAATGCGCCATGTTGGTGGTTTCCGAGGTGGTGATGGCGATCTTGCCGTCGGGCGAGACGGCCATGCCCTCGGGTTCGACGCCCACGTCGATCTGGGCGATGACCTTGCGGGTCTCGGTGTCGACGACGGTGGTGATCGCGTCATCCTCATTGGCGATGTAGAGGTGCCGGTCGTTGGGGTGCAGCACGAATTGCTCGGGGTCCTCGCCGGATGGCAGGTCGTGCAGGATCTCGCCGGTCGCCGGGTCCATCACCTGCACCGCGTCGCTGTCCGACGCGCAGATGTAGAGCCGCGAATAATCGCGCGAAAAGGTGATGCCGCGCGGGCGCTCGCCGGTGGGATAGGTGCGGACCACCTCGAGCGTCTCGGTCGAGATCACCGAGACGCTGTCGTCCTTTTCGTTGGTCACCCAGATCTCGCCGGCGGCGAGCGGCTGCGCCAGCAGCAGGGTGGCGATGGCGGTGCGGATCATTGAAAGGCCTCGCATTGGCTTTCGAGGCGGTCGAGCCCCAGGGTGTCGAGCTCGTTGCTCTGGTGCAGGAAGCCCTCGAGCGGCGCCTGCGCCACCAGCGCGCGGGGATGGGCCACGGCGATCGGCTGACGCAGCTGGCCGTTCCAGTCTCGCCAGGTCAGCGGCCGGCCCTTGAAGCCGGCCAGCTCGAAGGCGTCGGACAGGATGTAGGCGCGCAGGGTCTCGGCATCGGTGGCGCCGGTGCGGGTCACGGCCTCGCCCAGGGTGCGCAAGGCGGCCCAGGCGGCGTAGTCCTGCGAGGTCATCTGCCGCCCGTGCTGGTCGCGAAAGCGCGATTGCAGCTGCGCCGCGCCCCATTGCTCGATCACCGGTGCCCAGGTCACGGCACTCAGCCCTTCGGACCCCACAACCGGCCGCGCCGCCCAGGTGTTGTAAAGCACGTAGCGGCCAAAATCGTGGTGTTCGTCGGCGAGGATCAACGCGTCGTAATCACCGAAGCCTTGGGTAAACAGCGGAATTTCCTGCGCAGCGGTGCGGCGCATGTCGGCGTCAAACGCCCACTCTTTTTCATCAGACAGCTTCAGGCCGAACTTGGTGAGCGAGCGGCGCATCGCCTGCGCATAGGCCCGGTCGCGCGGGCGGGTGCCGGCGATCATCACCAGGTCGGTCAAGCGCTTCTGCACCAGCACCTGCGCCAGCGCATCGGTGCGCATGGCATCCGACGGCAGGCTGTGAAACAGGTTGCCGCGGCACTCGGCGTCGCGCAAAGCCACATCGCCGGCACTGGTGTTGAAAAGCAGCGCGCCTTGCGCCTCCGGCAGGTCGGCAATCGCCGTCAGCGCCACGGCGGGTGCGTCGATCACCAGGAAAGGCGTCACCGCCAGAAGCGCCCTGGCGGCGGCCAGCGGGTCTTCGCCCTCGGGCACGTAAGCCTCTGACATCTCGTAGCTCTGGCCCAGAAACTTGCCGGTGGTCTGGTTGTCCTGCAAGCCGGTGCGTGCCCCGGCGAGGCCATTGTCGACAGGCGCAGGGTCAAGGTTCGACAGCACCGGCGGGCGCGGCACCTCGACGCCCAGGTATCCGATCGCAAGCCGCACCTCGGCCCCGGCGGCAGGCGCCTGTGAGAGGGCCAGCAGGGCGAGGCAGGCTGATGCGACAACGGATTTCATGCCGGTGACGCTAGCAAGCCGCGGCGCGCGCGCGGAATGAGACTTTGGTCGCGTTACGCCCCATTCGCAACCAAAGTCCAATATCACCGGCCCCCGGCAGCAGCGTAATTTTCAGCCAACGGACGAGACCAGTTCTGGGAGGAAAACCATGTACTCGACACCGCTCACGGGCCTTTTGACGGCTGCGGCCCTGATCGCCGCCACCACGCTTGTTCATGCCCATGGAGACGTGGCGCCACAGGCGGTCGACACCACCGGCCTGCCCGAAACCGGCGAGGAGTGGCTGACCGAAAACCCCTACCGCGTCGATGACGTTGGCGAAGAGACCTGGCTGCGGGCGATCGAGATCGGCGCCTCGGGCTACAACCAGAACTGCGCGCGCTGCCACGGGCTCGAGGTCGTCTCGGGCGGGCTGGCGCCCGATCTGCGCTTTCTCGAGGCCGAGGAATACGGCGACGAATGGTATGTCGAGCGGTTCCGCACCGGCTATACCCAGAACGGCACCACCAAGATGCCGGCCTTTGGCGAGCTTCTGGGTCAGGACGCCGCCTGGGCGATCCGCACCTATATCGAGACCCGCCCCGACGGTGACCAGATGGAGGAACACGCCGACGAGCTGCGCGCCCTGCGTGACGAGCTGGCGGGCTATGCCGAGGATGCCGGCGGCGCCGATGCCGAGGCGCTCAAGACGCGGCTGAGCGAGATCGCCGAAGCCATCGACACGCTGTCCGGCGCGCCGGTGGCCGACAGCGTGGCCTTTCGCGCCGCCAACCTGATCGACGGCACCCCGGCCTCTTACAAGGCGGCGGCGGAGACCCTGACCATCGGTCTGTCGGCCGCGCACTAGGTCATGTTTCACAGGGCCCTCTCTCTCTCCCTGTTGGTTCTGGGCCTGTCCTTTTCGGGGCAGGCCCAAGCCGCTGATCCCTGCGCCGATTACGTGCCCCAGCCCAAGCCGCAGAACACCGGCCGCGACGTGGTGGGACAGGACCTCGACACCATCCAGGAGCGGGGGCACATGCTCTTTGCGCTCTACGAGGACTACCCGCCCTACAGCTGGGAAGAGGCCGGCCAGCCCCGCGGTGTCGATGTCGAGATCGCCCGGCTGATTGCCGAGGATCTGGGCGTCGAGGCGCGGTTCAACTTCGTCGCCGCCGGCGAGAACCTCGAAGCCGACCTGCGCAACAACATTTGGAAGGGCGCGGTGATCGGCGGGCGGGTGTCCAACGTGATGATGCGCATCCCCTACGACAGCGCCTTCAAATGCCGCGTCGAGCAGGTGGTCTTTACCGGGCAATACGCCGCCGAGAGCATCGCCATTGCCTATGACAGCGCGAGCTATCCCGACGACAAGCCGGTGCCGGCCTATTTCCGCTTCGACACCGTCGGCGTCGAGAACGACTCGATTTCGGATTTCTACCTGTCGGGTTTTGCCGGCGGGCAGATGCAGGCCAACATCCGGCGCTATCCCGACATGGTGCAGGCGATGGCCGCGCTCGAGGCCGGCGAGGTCAAGGCCGTGACCGGCCCACTGGGCCAGCTGGAACACGGGCTGACCGAGGCCTCTGGCGTGCATCAGCCGCCCCTGGCCGGATTTGCCGTCAGCAAGTGGACGCTGGGGGTGGCGGTGAATTTCGCCTACCGGCCGCTGTCTTACGCTGTGGATGACGCGATCAACTATGCGCTGCAGGACGGGCGGATCGCGCAGATCTATGCGGACTATGGCCTGACCCACCAAGAGCCGGAGCGCTGAGCGCTCAGACGGTGATCAGATCACCTGCGGGGTCGACGAGGATCACCCGGCGCAGGCCCGCCGCCCGCCTCAGCTCCCGCACCTGCTCAAAGGGCGCCAGTACCAACGCAGTCGACAGCGCATCGGCCTGCGTCGCCGTCTCGGCCTCGACTGTCACGCTCGACCATTTCGGCGCGGCTTGCTGGTGCAAGATATGGCCCTTGTCGCCCAAGGGGGTCGCTTGCGGGCTCGAGGTCGCGACCGCCCCGGAGGTCAGGCTCAACGCGCCCAGCGCGCCGTGGCGCGGGTCCGACAGGCCAAGCCGCCAAGGCCCGCCAAGCCCGCGATGTTCGCCGATATTGACCAGCGTCTTGGTCACGCCGCGCGCCGCCAACTCTTCGCTCACCAGATCGGTGGCAAAGCCCTGTGCGATGCCGTTGAAGGTCAGCGCCTGACCGGGGGCCAGACGCACCTCCTGCGAATTGAAACGCACGCGGTCCCAGCCGATCAACACCTCGGCTGCGCCAGGGTCTTCACCCCGCGCCAAAGCCGCCCACAGCGGCTGCACCGTGGGATCGAAGAGCCCGCCGGTCAGGTGATACGCCCGGTCCGCCGCCTGCATCAACGCAAGGAACTGCGGGCGCGGCGCAATCCGCCTGTCCCGGTTCAGTCGCACCAGATCGGAGCCGGGATCGAACAGGCTGAACATCCGCTCGACCTCGACAATCCTTTGCCGCGCCGCCGCCAGCGCCGGCTCTGCCAGCGCGGCGGGCCCATGCACTTCGATGCCGATCTCGGCGCCAAAGGCCCGGCCGCGCCAGCTGTGACGGGCGGCCATGGCGGGCGTGGCGGCAAAGGCGGCGGCGATGGTCAGGAAACGGCGACGATTCAGGCTCATTCGGCGGCAAACCCCATCTTGCGCCCCTTGGCCGCGAGGATCAGCGGCACGCACTGGCGCGGGTCGTCATGGATCGTCACGCAGTCAAGGCACTGGAAACACTCGGAATAGGCAATTTCGCCGCTCTTCTTGATGGCGCCGTAGCTGCATTTCACCCGGCAAAGCTGGCAGGGCGACCCGCATTCCGCCCGCCGCGCGATCCAGTCACGGCCGCGCATGAGCCCGCCAATCGCCATCACCGCGCCCAGGGGGCAGAGATAGCGGCAGAAGCCCTTGAACAGCACCATCGACAGCAGCAGCAGCGCCAGTGCATAGGCGACGTAATACCATTCGCGCACAAAGAAGGTGGTGATCGCGGTCTTGAAGGGCTCGACCTCGATCGCCGTATCCAGCGCCGCCGGCGCGGCGAAGAGCAGCGCCACGAGGCTGGCCAGAACCACGTACTTCAGCGCCTTAAGCCGCCGGTCCCAGGCGGCACTCGGCTCGATCTGTGGCAGGCGGAGCAGGCGACCGAGGTGATGGGCAAACTCCTGCAAGGCACCGAAGGGGCAGAGCCAGCCGCAGAACAGCCCCCGGCCCCAGAGCAGGAAGCCAGCGATCGTCACGCCCCAGATCAACAGCGAAAACGGATCGTAGAGCAGGAAGGCCAGGCTGCCGCCGTCAACCGCGGTCCGCGCCACGGCGAGCGGCGTGGCGATGGACAGTTGCCCCTGCCCCCACCAGCCGATGAAGCCGGTGACGAAGGCCAGGATACCCAGCCGGATCGGCGTGAACAGATGATGCCCGGCCAGCCAGTTCATTCCCAACCCCAGCGCCGCCAGCAGCCCCGCAAGGAACACCCCCAGCACGATCAGATCGCCCTGACGGTTGCGCAAGGCGTCCACCCAGGGCGGCACCGGCTTGATCACCTCGGGGCGGGCATAGAACCGCTCGGGCGTCTGGTGCGTGACCTCGAGCGTGACGCTGCCAAGCTCCGGCTGGAACGAGCCATGGGCGCGCAGGGCCTTGATCTGCAGGGTCCATTCCGCCGTCGGGTCAAACCCCAGCCGACGGTCGGTGCGCAGGATCAGCGCCGCGCCGTCATGCAGCGCCTCGGGCAGGGCGTCGTTCAGCTCGATGTAGATATCGGCATCGCGAAAGGCGATGGGAAAGCCGCCCTGCCGGGCACTGATCAGGTCGGGCGAGGTGTTGCGCACGAAGGCCTCGGTCACCAGCCCGTGGCGCGCGGTGTCGATCACCAGCACCGGCTCGTCGGTGGTGGCAATCGCCATCAGGTCCTGCAATTCCTCGTAGCTGCCGGGGCTCAGCACCGCTTCGGCAATCGACGGCGCGCCGAGGTCGACCAGCCAGAGATCGAGGTAAGGTGCCTCGGGGTCGTCGCGCGCCTCGGGGTCGTCATCCTCCCACAGGGTGCCGGCAAAGGCGGCGTCGATTTCGGCATTGCTGACGGTCTTGCGGGTGACGATGCCCTGCGCCACCAGATCGTCCCACGTCAGGTCTTCGCGGTAGTCGCGGTCGGGATAGGCCGGCGGGCCGGTGGAAATGCCGCTCATCTTCTCCCGTGCGACCTGAAGCGCGGCGGCCAGAATGCTCTCATGCGCAATCCTGACCGAGGCGGTGCCCTTGGTCACCCCGTCGAGATAGACCAGCGCCGAGCCTTCGCCGCCGGCTCCATAAGGCGAGCCGACGACCAAGGTGTCCGAGATCGAATGGCCGCGATACTGCTTGAAGAAGTCGTAGAACAGCTTCTCCGGCAGGCCCGAGACAAAGATCGGCTCGTTGTGCGACAGCAGCTGCACGTCGAGGAACCGCCCGTCGAGGTCGAGCACCACCAGCATGTTGATCGCCGCGCCCGAAAACCCCGGCAGTGGCGCCATCGGCTCGGTCTCGAACACATAGCCGGCCTCGGCGCCACCCGAGTTGAGCAATTGCCAGACGCCCTTGTCGTTGATCGGCGCGCCGAGGCTCATCGGCGGCACGATGTAGGACTCAAGCTCGGCCCGGCCCAAGGGTTCTGCCGCAGCGCCAAGCCCCGCGCTGCACAGCGCTATCGCAAGGGCCAGCGCCCTTATGATCCGTCCTCCCGTCATGGGCGATACGCTACGCCCGGCGCGGCCACGGCCCTATGCGACCATGGTATGACCGCGCGGCTTTGCGCTTTGGCACCACTGCCATTTGTGACAGGTTCACCGCATGCAAGAGCCAAGGCCACAGACCCCGGTTGTCGTGATCTCCCTGCTCGGGCTGGTGGCGTTCTGGGCGCTGGCAGCCTGGTGGGGCGATGACCCCTTGGTGCTGCCCGGCCCGGTCGAGGTCTGGCAGATCTTCGAACGCGAAACCGCCTCGGGTGAATTGCAACGCCACCTGGTGGCGACGCTGACCCGGGTGCTGGCGGCCTTTGCGCTGGCGATGGGGTTTGGTCTGGTGATCGGGCTGGCGATGGGGCTGACCCCCTGGCTCAACCGCTGGTTCTCGACCTGGCTGGTGGTGCTCTTGAACGTGCCGGCGCTGGTGGTGATCGTGCTCTGCTATCTCTGGATCGGCCTGAACGAGACCGCGGCGATCACCGCCGTCGCCCTGAACAAGACCGCCATGGTCGCCGTCACCATCCGTGAAGGCGTGCATGCGCTCGACCCCAAGCTGCGAGACATGGCACGGGCCTTCGACATGTCGTTTGCCGCGCGGCTGCGCCACGTGATCCTGCCGCAGCTCTGGCCCTATGTCGCGGCCTCGACCCGCAACGGGCTGGCGATCATCTGGAAGATCGTGCTGGTGGTCGAGTTCCTCGGCCGCAGCAATGGCGTGGGCTTTCAGATCCACCTCTATTTCCAGCTGTTCGAAACCGGCCATGTGCTGGCCTATGCGCTGAGCTTCGTGGCGCTGATGCTGCTGCTGGAGCTGACGGTAATCAACGGCTTCGAGGCGCGGGTCACCCGCTGGCGCCGCGCCTGAGGGCGTCACGTCAACAGCCAGCTTGCCCCGCCCTCTGTCAGGCCGTAAGAGACCCCCATGCTCAAGACCCGCATCATCCCCTGCCTTGATGTCGCCGACGGCCGTGTCGTCAAAGGCGTGAACTTCGTCGACCTGCGCGATGCCGGCGACCCGGTGGAATCAGCCCGCGCCTATGATCTGGCCGGTGCTGACGAGCTTTGCTTTCTCGACATCCATGCCACGCATGAAAATCGCGGCGTGATGATGGAGGTGGTGCAGCGCACCGCCGAGCAGTGTTTCATCCCGCTGACCGTGGGCGGCGGTGTCCGCACCGCGGCTGACGTGCGCAAGCTGCTGCTGGCCGGCGCCGACAAGGTGAGCTTCAATTCCGCCGCCGTGGCCAACCCCGATGTCATCGCAGAGGCCGCCGATCAATTCGGCAGCCAGTGCATCGTCTGCGCCATCGACGCCAAGACCGTGAGCCCCGGCAAATGGGAGATCTTCACCCATGGCGGCCGCAAGCCCACCGGCATCGACGCGGTGGAGTTTGCCCGGCTGGTGACCGAGAAGGGCGCGGGTGAAATCCTGCTGACCTCGATGGACCGCGACGGCACGCGGGCGGGCTTCAACCTGCCGCTGACGCGCGCGATCTCGGATGCGGTCTCGGTGCCGGTGATCGCCTCTGGCGGTGTCGGCACGCTCGATCACCTGGTCGAAGGCGTGACCGAGGGCGGTGCTTCCGCCGTGCTGGCCGCCTCGATCTTCCATTTCGGCGACCACACCATCGCCGAGGCCAAGGCCCATATGGCCGCCGCCGGCATCCCGATGAGGCTGACATGAGCGTTCTCCACGAACTGGCCGCCACCATCGAGGCGCGCAAGAGCGCAGACCCCGAAAGTTCCTGGACCGCCAAGCTGCTGGCCAAGGGCCCCGGCAAATGCGCCGAGAAGTTCGGCGAGGAATCGATCGAGGCGATCATTGCCGCCGCCACCGGCGACCGCGAGAACCTGACCTACGAGGCGGCTGACGTGCTCTATCACCTGCTGGTCATGCTCGCCGCCCGCGACATCAAGCTCGACGACGTGCTGGCCGAGCTGGCCCGCCGTCAGGGCCTGTCCGGTCTGGAAGAGAAAGCCAGCCGCTAGGCGACGCTTGCCCTCCGCCCTGCCCCGCGCCTACCCTGCGCCGAGGCAGCCCCGGAGCCCCAGATGTCCAATCCCTACTGGCCGCAGATCGCGCAAGCGCTGGCCCTCGACCTCGCGCCTTTTGTCGAGACCGGCGAGGGCGATCTCCCCTCGGTCTATGCGGTGAGCGATTTCGCCTCGGCTTGCGTCGCGGCCGCAGGTACCGCCCTTGCCGCGCTGACGAGTCAAGGGGCCGAGGCCGTCACCGTCGACCGCCGCCGCGCCTCTCTCTGGTTCGACATGACGCTGCAACCGCAGGGCTGGGAGTTGCCCTCGATCTGGGATCCGCTGGCGGGGAACTACACCACCGGTGACGGTTTCATCCGCCTGCACACCAACGCGCCACACCACCGCGACGCCGCGCTCTCGGTGCTGGACTGCCCCGCCGCGCCAGAGGCGGTGCGCGCCGCCGTGGCTAAATGGCAGAGCGAGGCGCTGGAAAGTGCCATCGTCGCCGCCAATGGCTGCGCCGCTTTCCTGCGCAGCGCCGCGGACTGGCGGGCCCATCCGCAGGGAAAAGCGGTCAGGGCCGAGCCGCTGGTGCGCTGGCATGCGCCACAGGCGTGCACGCCTGAGCGACAGGGCCTCGCCGGGCTCAAGGTTCTCGACCTGACGCGGGTGCTGGCGGGGCCGGTGGCGACACGTTTTCTGGCCGGGTTCGGCGCGCAGGTTCTTAGGATTGATCCGCCGCATTGGTCCGAACCTGCCGCCGAGGCCGAGGTCAATCTCGGCAAGCGCTGCGCCGGGCTCGACCTGCACCGCGCCGAGGATCGCGCCACCTTCGAGGAATTGCTGGCCTCTGCCGACATCCTGCTGCACGGCTACCGCCCCGGCGCGCTCGAAGGTCTGGGCTACGGCCCCGAGGCGCGTCGCGCGAGGAACCCCGCGCTGATCGACGTCAGCCTTTCGGCTTATGGCCGCAGCGGCCCTTGGGGCGACAGGCGCGGCTTCGATTCGCTGGTGCAGATGTCCTGCGGCATTGCCGCCGAGGGCATGCGGCAGGCCGGTCTCGACCGGCCTTTGCCGCTGCCGGTGCAGGCGCTGGACCACGGCACCGGCTACCTGCTCGCCGCCACGGCGCTCCGCGGCCTCGCGCAGAGGGCCTGGGGCGAAGCCGTCCGCGCCGAGCTGTCGCTGGCGCGCACCGCAGATTGCCTGATGTCCGCGCCCGGGAGCTTGACCCCCGAGACACCGATCACCGCGACAGACGCAGACTATTCGGGCCGCATCGAAGACACCGGCTGGGGCCCGGCGCAGCGCATGCTGCCGCCGCTCACGGTCGCCGGCGAGCCCCCGGAATGGCGGCTCCCTTCAGGCCCCGTGCGCCGCCATTCGGCCAGCTGGACCGCCTGACCCTACGCCAAACGCCGTCCCGGGCTTGACCCGGGACCTATCCTCAGACGTCAAACCGCGCTTTCGCGCCGGGCATTTCGCCATTGCCGCCAGGAGAAGGCCAGGATGAACCAGATCGTCAGCACCAGAATGATCGTCGGCGCCGGCGCGGAATCGAGCCAGAAGCTGGCATAAACCCCGCCGACCATGGCGCTCAGGTTGACCAGCACCGCCGCCGCCAGCATGTGCCGGAACTCGCGCGTGAGAAGAAAGGCCACCGCTCCCGGCGCGATCAGCAGGCCGATGGCGAGGATCAGGCCGACCGCGCTCAGCACCGCGACGATGGTCAGCGACAGGATCGACAGCATGCCGTAATGCAGCCAGCCCACCGGCAGCCCGATGGCCTGGGCCTGCGCCGGATCAAAGGCATGCAGCAGCAGGTCCTTCCACTTCAGCACCAGCACCAGGGTGACAAAGGCGCCGACGATGCCGGCGGTCCAGAGGTCGGCAGAGCCCACCCCCAGCATGTTGCCGAAGAGGATGTGATCGAGGTGCACGTTGGTCCGCACCTTGACGTAGAGCACCATGCCAAGGCCGAACATGCCGGAAAACACCACGCCCATCACCGTGTCCTGCTTGATCCGGCTGTTGGCGTTCAGATAGCCGGTGGCCAGAGCGCAACTCATCCCCGCGACGAAGGCGCCGATGATCAGCGGGATGCCCAGCATGTAGGCGATCACCACCCCGGGCAGCACCGCATGGCTCACCGCGTCGCCCATCAGCGACCAGCCCTTGAGAACCAGGAAACAGCTCAGGATCGCCGTCGGCGCCGCCAGCAGCAGCGCCACGAGAAAAGCGTTCTGCATGAAGGGAAACTGGAAGGGGATCAGCAACTGGTCCATCACGCCGCCTCCTCGAGCGCGCTGGCCGCGCGTCTGCGTGCCGCCAGAAGGCCGTGCTTGGGTGCGAAGAAGAAGGCCAGCAGGAAGACCAGGGTCTGCAGGGTGATGATGATCCCGCCGGTCGCCCCGTCGAGGAAATAGGAGGTATAGGCCCCGACGAACGAGGTCACCGAACCGATGGTGACGCTGATCACCAAGAGCACCGGAAAGCGGTCGGCCAGCAGATAGGCGGTCGCGCCCGGGGTCACCACCATGGCGATCACCAGAAAGGCCCCAACCGTCTGCAATGCCGCCACGCAGGAGGCCGAGAGCAGCACGAAGAAGATGAAGCGCAACCGTTCGGGCTTGAGCCCGATCGACCGGGCGTGGTTTTCATCGAAGAAGGCAACCATCAGGTCCTTCCACTTCACCAGCAGCACCGCCAGCGAGACAAAGCCGATCACCGCCAGTTGCAGCGTGTCCTCGGGCGTGATCGCCAGCACGTTGCCCAGGATGATGGTCTGCACGTCGACCGAGACCGGCGAAACTGACACCATGAAGAGCCCGAGGCCAAAGAAGCTGGTGAAGATGATGCCGATGATCGCATCTTCCTTGAGCCCCGAGCGCTGGTTGAGAAACAGCATCGCCGCCGCCGCCAGCCCGCCCGACAGGAACGCGCCCAGCGCGAAGGGCAGGCCCAGCATGTAGGCGCCGGCGACGCCCGGCACGATGGAATGGCTCAGCGCATCGCCGATCAAGGACCAGCCCTTGAGCATCAAATAGGCCGAGAGAAAGGCGCAGACCGCGCCGACCAGCGCGCTGACCCACATCGCATTGGTCATGTAGCCGTAGGAGAAGGGTTCGAGCAGCAGGCTCATTCCTCCTCCTCGCTCTTGGGGCCGACGGTGCGGGCCTGATCGTCGTACATGACAAAGGGCCGCTCGTCGTCCGACAGGATGGTGATCGCCCGCTCGTCGGCGTCGTCGTGCAGGTCGGTGCCGCCCAGAACGAAGTGCCGCAGCACGCCGCCAAAGGCCGCTTCGAGGTTTGCCTGGGTAAAGACCTCTGCGGTCGGGCCGTAGTTCAGCACCGTGCCCTTGACCAGAACCACCTGGTCGCAGAATTCCGGCACGGAGCCCAGGTTGTGGGTCGAGACCAGCATGACCTTGCCTTCGTCGCGCAGCTCGCGCAGCAGGGCGATGATCGCCTCTTCGGTCTGGACGTCGACGCCGGTGAAGGGCTCGTCGAGCAGGATCACCTGCCCCTCCTGCGCAAGCGCGCGCGCCAGGAAGACCCGCTTGCGCTGCCCGCCCGAAAGCTCGCCGATCTGGCGCTTGCGGTAGGACTGCATGCCGACGCGTTCCAGAGCCCCGGCGACCGCCGCCTTGTCGGCGGCAGAGGGGATGCGCAGCAGGCCCATGCGGCCGAAACGGCCCATCATCACCACGTCCTCGACCAGCACCGGGAAGGTCCAGTCGACCTCTTCCGACTGCGGCACATAGGCGACAAGCCCCTGTTTCAGAGAGGCTTTCACCCCCTGCCCCAAAATGCCGATCTCCCCCCGCGCGGCGGGCAGGAACCCCATGATCGCCTTGAACAGCGTGGATTTCCCAGCGCCGTTCACCCCCACCAGGGCGGCGATCGAGCCGCGCGGCACGGCAAAGTTCGCGGATTTCAGCGCCGTGACCCCGTTGCGGTAGGTCACCGCCAGGTCGCGGACCCAGAGGCCGGCGTCGTCGAAATCCTCGAGCGCGATCTTACCCACCGGTCAGCCCCTTCGCCACGGTCTCGGTCGTCACCCGCAGCAGGTCGAGATAGGTCGGCACCGGCCCGTCAGGCCCCGAGAGCGAATCGACGTAAAGCTCGCCGCCATAGCGCGCGCCGGTTTCCCGGGCGACCTGCTTGGCGGGGTCGGTGTTGACCGTGCTTTCGCAGAAGACAACGGGAATCTCGCGGTCGCGGATGGTGTCGATCATCCGGCGCACCTGCTGCGGCGTGCCGGTCTGGTCGGCGTTCATCGGCCAGAGATAAACCTCCTGCAGGCCGAAATCCCGCGCGAGATAGGAAAACGCCCCCTCGCAGGTCGCCAGCCAGCGCTGGCCTTCGGGCACCTCGTCGATCAGCGCGCGCAGCGGGGCGATGGCCTCGGTGATCTCGGCCTTGTAGCGCTCGGCATTGGCGGCATAGGTCCCGGCGTTCCCGGGGTCATGTTCGGACAGCGCATCGCGGATGTTGTCGACATAGATCAGCGCATTGTCGAGCGACATCCACGCATGCGGGTTGGGCTTGCCCTCGTAGGAGCCTTCCGAGATCGGGATCTCGTCGACCCCTTCGCTCACCACCGCCGAGGGCTTTTCGCCGAGGTTGTCGAGGAACTGCTCGAACCACAGTTCCAGGTTCATGCCGTTCCACAGCACCAGATCGGCATCGATCGCGCCCACCAGATCGCGCGGCGTCGGCTCGTAGCCGTGGATCTCGGCCCCCGGCTTGGTGACCGAGACAACCTCGGCCGCGTCGCCGGCGACGTTCTGCGCCATGTCGGCAATGACGGTGAATGTGGTCACGACCTTGAAGTCCTGAGCGGCGACCGGGCCGGCAAAGGCCAGCACCATCGCGGCAATCGTCCGTTTCAGCATGGAAATCCCCCTGAGATAACGGTTGTGTTGGCCAATATGCGGTTCGCCAGCGGGATGTCAATGAAATTGAGAACCATTCTCATTATAAACCGCGAGCTGCCCGACGTCTGCCCAAGGTCTGCGCTTGCACGGCGCGGCGGCGTCCCTATGCTCCGCAGAAAACGCGAGACGCCAAGATGACCGACACGCTTGACCCCGAGAACTGGGACGATTTCCGCGCCAGCGCCCATGCGCTTCTCGATGCCTGCATCGATCATCTTGCCGATGCCCGCGCCCATCCCTGGCAACCCCTGCCCGAGGAGACCCGTCAGGGCTATGCGCTGAGCGGTGAGGCCCGGGGCGAGGCCGCCACGGCAAGACGGCTGATCGACGACATGCTGCCCTATGGCACCGGCAACACCCATCCGCGGTTCTGGGGCTGGGTGCATGGCACCGGTCTGGCCTCGGGGCTCTTGTCCGAAATGGCCGCCGCCACCATCAACGCCAATTGCGGCGGGCGCGATCACGGCATGATCCATGTGGAACACGCGGTGATCGACTGGGCGCGCGGCATCATGGGCTTTCCTGAGACCGCCTCTGGCGTGCTGGTCACCGGCACCTCGCAGGCCACGGTGATTGCGCTGGCCACCGCGCGGCAGCGGGCGCTGGGGCCGGAGGTGCGCCACAAGGGTCTGAGCGGCCGGCTGACCGCCTATGCCGGCGCCGGGGTGCACAATGCCACTCGCAAGGCGATCGAACTGCTGGGCATCGGCGCCGACAACCTGCGCCGCATCCCCGAAGATGACAGCGGCCTGCAGATCGACGCCCTGCGCGCCGCCATCGCCGAGGATCGCGCAGCCGGTGCCACGCCCTTTGCCATCGTCGGCACCGCCGGTTCAGTGGATTTCGGCCGTTTCGACGATCTGAATGCCCTGGCCGATGTGGCGCGGGACGAGGCGCTCTGGCTGCATGTCGACGGCGCCTTCGGCGCCTGGGCGCGGCTGGCCGAAGACCCCTGGCGCGGGCTGACCGACGGGATCGAGCGCGCCGACAGCCTGGCCTGCGATTTCCACAAGTGGATGTATGTGCCCTATGACTGCGGTCTCTGCCTGATCCGCGATGGCGCCGAGCATTACGCCGCCTTTGCCGCCCGCCCCGCCTATCTTGCCAGCCATGGCGAGGGTCTGTCCGGCGGTGACCCCTGGTTCTGCGATTTCGGCACCGACCTGTCGCGCGGTGCCCGGGCGCTCAAGGTCTGGACCGCGGTCGAGAGCTATGGCGCGGCCGGTTTCGGCGCCGCGATCACCGCCAATTGCCGCGCCGCCGCCCGCATGGGCGCGGCCGTCACCGATGCGCCCGCCATGGCGCTGATGGCGCCGGTGATCTCCAACCTCTGCGTCTTCACCGCCGATGCCAGCCTGCCGGCCGCGGCGCAATCGACCCTCAACAAGGCCATCGCATCGGCGCTGCAGCTCGACGGCACCGCGGTGTTTTCCACCACCGAGGCCGGCGGCATCACCTGCCTGCGCGCCGCCATCACCAATCACCGCACCACGCCCGAGGACATCGACGCCGCCATTGCCGCCGTCGCCGCCCGGGCGCAGGCGCTCTCCCCCCATCCATCAGCCCAGTGACCCGAGGCCCCATGTTTACCGATTCCCTTCTGACAGACGTCCGTTCTCGCTTTGCACATGTCGACAGCTGCCCCTTTCAGGGACCGCGCATCTTCTTTGAAAACGCCGGTGGCGCGCTGACGCTGAATTCCGTGGTCGAGACCTCGACCAGGTTCGCCGCGATCCCCGACAACCAGGGCCGCGACAACCCTGCCGCCCATGCGCTTGTCGATGCGATCAACCGCGCCAAGGCCGACATGGCGACCTTCTTCGGGGCCTCGTCGGGCCAGTTCTTTGTCGGCGAAAGCGGCACCGAACTGACCTTCCGCCTGTTGCGGGCGATGATCCTCGGCGCCCACCCCGGCCCGGTGCTGGGCTCGACCGTCGAACACCCGGCCTCGCGCTCGGCGGCTGGCAAATGGGCGCATGTCGCGGGCCGCGACTACATCTCGGTACCGCATGACGATGCCACCGGTCTGGTGACCGCCGAGGCCTATGCCGCCAAGGTCACCGCCGACACCGCCGTTGCCACCATCCTGCACACCTCGCCAGTCACCGGCATGGCGATGGACCTCGCGGCCATCACCGCCGCGATCCGCGCCAAGGCGCCCGACTGCCTGATCTTTGTCGACGGCATCCAGCATGCCAGCCACGGCTTGATCGACATCGACAGCTACGACATCGACGGCTACGTGATCTCGCCCTACAAGGTGTTCTCGCGCCATGGCTATGGCATCGCCTGGGTCTCTGACCGGGTGTCGAAACTGCGGCTTGAGGGCCTGCAGGGCGGCCCCGAGGAGAACTGGGAGTTCGGCACCCGCGACACCGGTGCCTATGCCACCTTTTCCGATGTGGTCAGCTACTTCGACTGGCTCGGCGGCGAAGTCTCCGAAGAGACCCACCGCCGTGCCCGCATCCTCGCCGCCGGCGCCGCGATCCACGACCATGAACAGGCGCTGACCCAGGCCATGCTGCACGGCACCGGCAACCTGCCCGGCCTGTCGGAACTGCCCGGCGTGCAGATCGTCGGCGGCACCGACAACCCTGCGCGCGAGGGCCTCGTCAGCTTCTGGCGCGAGGGCACCCCGTCGGAAGAGATCGTCGCCGCGCTGAATGCCCAGGGCATCCGCACCCATACCCGCAAGGCCGATCACTACTCCGGCAATATCCTCGACCCGCTGGGCCAACCCTCCTGCATCCGCGTCTCGATGTGCCATTACAACAGCCTGGCCGAGGTGGCCGCCTTCCTCGCCGCGATGAAGGACATGTAAGCCCCGCGCCCGCGCCCCTTCTGCAACCAAACGGAGCCTCCCCATGCCCCACGGCGGCCAAATCCTCGTTGACGCGCTCAATGCCCAAGGCACGACCCGGGTCTTCTGCATCCCCGGCGAAAGCTATCTCGCCGCGCTCGACGGGCTCTACGAGTCCGGCATCGACACCGTGGTCGCCCGGCAAGAGGGCGGCGCGGCGATGATGGCCGAGGCGCAGGGCAAGCTCACCGGTCGCCCCGGCGTCTGTTTCGTCACCCGTGGCCCGGGGGCCACGAACGCCAGCGCCGGGGTGCATGTGGCGATGCAGGACAGCACGCCGATGGTGCTCTTCATCGGCCAGGTGGCCAGCGACCAGCGCGACCGCGAGGCCTTTCAGGAGGTCGACTACCGCGCCATGTTCGCGCCGCTGGCCAAGTGGGTGGGCGAGATCGACCGGACGGAGCGCATTCCGGAATATGTCTCCCGCGCCTTCCACGTGGCGCAATCGGGCCGCCCCGGCCCGGTGGTGCTGGCGCTGCCGGAAGACATGCTCTCGGCCGCCTGCGAGGCCGAGATCGTGCCCGCCGCCAACCCGCCCTCGGGCCGCGCCGCCGAGAGTGACATCACCGCAGTGCTCGACCTGCTGGCCGAGGCCGAGCGCCCGCTGATCCTCGCCGGCGGCCCGCTCTGGTCGGAAGAGGCGCGGCTGGCCCTGCAGAGCTTTGCCGAGACCGCGCAAATTCCCGTCGCCACCTCGCTGCGCTGCCAGGACTACTTCGACAACACGCACCCCGCGTATGCCGGCGACATGGGCATCGCCGCCAACCCGGCGCTGGCCACCCGGCTACGCGAGGCCGACGTGCTGCTCTGCCTCGGCGCGCGGCTGGGCGAGATGACCACCGCCGGCTACACCCTCGTCACCCCGCCGGTGCCGGCGCAAAAGCTGATCCACGTGCACCCTGACCCCAGCGAACCGGGCCATGTCTATTACCCGACCCTCGCCGTCGCCGCCCAGGCCGGCGAGGTCGCGCAACAACTGGCCGCCGCTGCCCGCCCCCCGGCGCAGGACCGGCGCGCCTTGATCACCGAGGCCCACAGCGCCTACCTGGAATGGCAGGCGCCCGAGGAAACCCCCGGCACGCTGCACATGGAACAGGTCCTAGTGCACCTGCGCGACACCCTGCCCGAGACCGCGATCCTCACCAATGGCGCCGGCAACTACTGCGGCTGGCTGCACCGCTACTATCGCTGGCGCCGCTACCGCACCCAGCTGGCCCCGACCTCCGGCTCGATGGGCTACGGGTTGCCCGCCGCTGTCGCCGCCGCGCTGGAGCATCCCGACCGCCCGGTGATCTGCTTCGCCGGCGACGGCTGCTTCCAGATGACCATGCAGGAATTCGGCACCGCCTGCGACTACGGCGCCAGGGTCATCGTCCTGCTGGTCAACAATGGCATGTACGGCACCATCCGCATGCACCAGCAGGCACATTACCCCGGCCGGGTCTCCGGCACCCGGCTGAAGAACCCCGACTTCGCCGCCTGGGCCCGCAGCTACGGCGCCCTCGGCCTCACCGTCACCCGGGACGCGGAATTTCCCGAGGCCATCACCCAGGCCCTCGCCGCCGAGACCCCCGCCCTGATCGAGCTCAAGACCGACCCCCGCGCCCTCTCCACCAGGCTCATCCTCAAGGATCTCTGACCCCCCTTCGTCTTTCCTCTTGCGCCAAATACCCTCGGGGGAGTCGCCAAAGGCGACGGGGGCAGAGCCCCCAAAATCCGCCCCGGCGCTAGCGCCGCCGCCCGAACCCCGGCGCGCGCGCCAAGCGCCATTTCCGGACTCCCCCCAAGAACAAAACGTGAATATACTGGCGGTCCTTCCCGGAGATTCGCCCCATCCCATGTTCGCCGAGCTGTCGATCACCTCGAATTTCACCTTCCTCACCGGGGCCTCCCACCCCGAGGAGTTCATGCAGCGTGCCGCAAGCGTCGGCCTGCCGGCGATTGCCATCGCCGATGACAATTCCGTCGCCGGCATCGTCCGCGCCCATACCCAGGCGCGCGAGATCGCCCGCGCGGTCCGCGAACGTCAGGCCTTCGACGCCGCCAACGGCCTGATCGGCCCGCCGGCGCCCGATCCCGCGCCCCCGGCCCCCCTGCTCAGCGCCATGCCGCGACTGATCCCCGCCGCCCGGCTGGTCTTCACCGATGCGCCGCCGGTCACGGCCCTGGTGCAAAGCCGCCGCGGCTGGGCCCTGCTCTGCCGCCTGCTCTCGCGCGGCCGGCTCAGGGCAGACAAGGGCAGCTGCCTCCTGCACCTCGCCGACCTCATGGAAAGCGGCGCCGAGGGTCTTCACCTGGCCCTGCACGGCCCGCCAGAGGCACAGGCCTCACCGCCCGGCGCGGGCACATGGGCGACAGCGGCGCAGCGTCTGACGCGCCGCTTCGGCGGGCAGATGTCGCTCTTGATGACGCCGGCCTATGACGGCGCCGATGCCGCCCGCTTCGACCATCTCGCCGGTCTCGCCGCGGAACTGGGCCTGCCCACCCTGGCCTCCGCCGCGCCGCTGATGCATGCCGGTCCGCGCCGTCGGCTGGCCGATGTGCTCAGCGCCATCCGCGAGGGCACCACCGTCGAACGCCTCGGCGCCCTGGCCCAGCCCAATGGCGAGCGTCGCCTGCGCTCGGAGGCCGAGATGCGCCGGCTGTTCCGCGGCCACGAGGAGGCCGTCAGCCGCGCCGGCGCGCTGGCCGCCGCCTGCAGCTTCTCGCTCGACGCGCTGCGCTATGAATATCCGTCAGAGATCGCCGAGGGCGAAACCCCGGCCGGCCGGCTGGCGCGGCTTGCCCACCAGGGGCTGCGCTGGCGCTATCCCGACGGCGCGCCTGACAAGGTGCGCGCCATGCTGGAACATGAGCTGCGGCTGATCTCCAAGCTGAAGTACGAGCCCTATTTCCTCACCGTCCGCGACATCGTGGCCTTTGCCCGCGAACGCAACATCCTCTGCCAGGGCCGGGGCTCTGCCGCCAATTCCGTGGTCTGCTTCTGTCTCGGCGTCACCTCGGTCTCGCCCGAGATCGGCACCATGGTCTTCGAGCGGTTCGTGTCAGAGGCGCGCGACGAGCCGCCCGACATCGACGTCGATTTCGAGCATGAGCGCCGCGAAGAGGTGATCCAGCATATCTACGAACGCTACGGCCGCCACCGCGCCGGTCTCTGCGCCACGGTGATCCATTACCGCGGCAAGCGGGCCATCCGCGAGGTCGGCAGCGCCATGGGCCTCAGCCAGGACACCATCGGCGCCATGTCCTCGCAGCTCTGGGGCTTCTGGGGCGCCGACGGGTTGCAGGACCAGCGGCTGCGCGAGATCGGGCTTGATCCGCAGGACCCGCAGATCCGCCTGACGCTGTCACTGATGCAGGAGATCATCGGCTTTCCCCGGCACCTGAGCCAGCACGTCGGCGGCTTCATCGTCACCGAGGGCCGGCTCGACGAGCTGGTGCCGATCGAGAATGCCAGCATGGAGGACCGTACCGTCATCTGCTGGGACAAGGACGATATCGACAGCCTCGGCATCCTCAAGGTCGACGTGCTCAGCCTCGGCATGCTCACCTGCATCCGCAAGGCCTTCGACCTGTTGCAGCAGCACAAGGGGCAGGAGTGGCAGTTGGCCACCCTGCCGCCGGAGGACTCGGCGGTCTATGACATGCTCTGCCGCGCCGATACCATCGGCGTCTTCCAGGTGGAATCACGCGCCCAGATGAACTTTCTGCCGCGGATGAAGCCGCGCTGTTTCTACGACCTGGTGATCGAGGTCGCCATCATCCGCCCCGGTCCGATCCAGGGTGACATGGTGCATCCCTACATCCGCCGCCGCAATGGCGAGGAAAAGGTGCAGTTTCCCTCCGATGCGCTGGGCGAGGTGCTGGGCAAGACGCTGGGCGTGCCGCTGTTTCAGGAACAGGCGATGCAGATCGCCATCGTCGGCGCGGGGTTTTCCCCGGAAGAGGCCGACCGGCTGCGCCGGGCGCTTGCCACCTTCAAGAAGAACGGCAATGTCAGCGAGTTCCGCAGCCGTTTCATGCGCGGGATGAAGAAGAACGGCTATGACGAGGAGTTCTCGGAACGCTGCTTCTCGCAGATCGAGGGCTTCGGCTCCTACGGCTTCCCAGAAAGCCATGCGGCAAGCTTCGCGCTGCTGGTCTATGCCTCGGCCTGGATCAAGTGCCACCACCCCGGGATCTTTGCCTGCGCGCTGCTGAATTCCCAGCCGATGGGCTTCTACGCCCCGGCGCAGATCGTCCGCGACGCCCGCGAGCATGGCGTGGTGGTGCGCCCGGTCTGCATCCAGTCCAGCTACTGGGACAACGTGATGGAGCCCGACGGCCGCGGCGGGCTGGCGCTGCGGCTGGGGTTTCGCCAGATCAAGGGTCTGGCCGAGGAGGATGCCGGCTGGATCACCGCCGCGCGCGGCAACGGCTATCGCTCGGTCCGCGATGTCTGGCGGCGGGCCGGGCTGACCGCGCCGGTGCTGGCGCGTCTGGCCGAGGCGGATTGCTTTGCCGAGCTGATGCGCCGCCGCGAGGCGCTCTGGGAAGCCAAGGCGCTGACCGCCGCCAGGCCGCTGCCATTGTTCGAGGGCGATCTCGACGGCGAGGCGATCGACGAGCCCGCGGCCAGCCTGCCGGCGATGACCCTTGGCGAGGAGGTCGTCGAGGATTACGTCGCCCTGCGCCTGACCCTGCGCGCCCATCCGATGGCCCTGCTGCGCGACCGGCTGACCCCCCGCGATCCCGTCGCCGGCCTGCGCGTCACATCGGTGCCAGTGCCGTCCCGGACCTGATCCGGGACCTCGCCCTCAACCATTCGCACAAGCCGCGCCATCGCCGACCCGTGGGGTGGCGATCTGACACTCGTTCGGCAGTGCTTTATTTCGGCCAAATCCGAAGAAACTCGGAGCGAAGCGCAGGTATCAGCCAAATCGCCGCCCCGGGGGGCGGGTCGGCGATGGCGCGGCGGCCTGCGGCCTTGATTCCGCGCCTTCAGCTCCCCTACCCCCACACCCCGCACCACCGCCGTTCCGGACCTCCTCACCCCGCCCGCACCCGCAAGCAAACCTTCGTGACACCGCCTGCAACACCAGACAAACCCCTGAAAACCTGCTACACTTCCCCATGCTCCCAAGGTTTCGGACACCGAAACCACTTGTCCGAACCTCCTGTTTTCAACCGGCGGAAGGACAAGATCATGACCCAAACAATCGGCAATCCCCTCTCATGGTCGGCGCAGGCCCTGGGCAAGGGCCTCACGTCGACCGGCGACATCGTCGAGGAACTGCACCCGCACGAAGCCAGCCCGATCGTCATCCGCGACATCGAGATCGCCGACCTGCGCCATGCGCTCTCCAAGGGCTACGAGGATTTCCTCGCCATGCGGACCGACGTCATGTGGATGGTGCTGATCTATCCGGTCATGGGCTTTGTCATGGTCTGGTTCGCCTCGACCCAGAGCCTGCTGCCGCTGCTGTTTCCGCTGGTCTCGGGCTTTGCCCTGTTGGGCCCGGTCGTCGGTGTCGGCCTCTACGAAATGAGCCGCCGCCGCGAGGCCGGGCTCGAGACCCACTGGAGCGATGGCTTCAACATCGCCTTCTCGCCGGCGGCCGCCCCCATGGTGGTGCTCGGCGGCTATCTCATGGTGCTCTTCGTCGGATGGATGATGACCGCGCTGGTGCTCTACAACGTGACGCTGGGGCCGGCGGCACCGGTCTCGGCCAGCGCTTTCCTCGATGACATCTTCACCACCCCGGCGGGGCTGCAGATGCTGGGCTTCGGCGTGGCGCTGGGCTTTGTCTTTGCCGCGCTGGTGCTGACCACGGCGCTGATTTCCTTCCCGATGCTGGTCGATCGCCGGGTCGGCCTGCCGCTGGCGGTGGCCACCTCGGTCGAGGTCGCCTGGCGCAACCCGATGACCGTCGCGGTCTGGGGGATCATCGTGGCGGCCCTGCTGGCGCTGGGCTTTGCCACCTTCTTTGTCGGGCTGATCTTCGTGCTGCCGATCCTCGGCCATGCCACCTGGCATCTCTATCGCCGGGCGGTGGCCCCGGCCGGTCCGGCGATGCCCGAGGCCGAGATCCTCGAGCCCTGATCAGCCTTCGCCCAGCTTCGGCGCGCCCTTGCCCAACGCAAGCTCCGCGCCGGAGAAGCGGAAGGGCGAGCGTACGCCCGGCACGCCATCGGCCTCGATTTGCAGGCCGCGCGCCTGCACCTGCGGATCGGCCATGACCTCTGCCAGGTCATTGATCGGCCCCGCCGGCACGCCCTGCGCCTCGCAGGCCGTCAGAAGTTCGCTCTTGGACCATTGCGCCGTCGCCGCGCCCAGCAGTTCGGTCAGCACCTCGCGATGGTCGAGTCGGTCGGCATTGGTGGCGAACCGCGGATCGCTCCCCAAATGTGCCAAGTTGAGCAACTTGCAGAACCTCCGGAACTGCGCGTCATTGCCCACCGCGATGATCAGGTAGCCGTCAGAGCAGTCGAACACCTGGTAGGGCGCGAGGTTGGCATGGGCATTGCCCATCAGCCCCGGCGCCCGGCCGGTGCTGAGATAATTCATCGCCTGATTGGCGGTCACCGCCACCGCGCAATCAAGCAGGCTCATGTCGATCCACTGCCCCTCGCCGGTCACGCCGCGCTGGTGCAGCGCCGCGAGGATCGCGGTGGAGGCATAGACGCCGGTAAAGATGTCGGTGATTGCCACGCCGGTCTTCTGCGGCTGGCCGCCCTTTTCGCCGGTGACCGACATCAGCCCGGACATGCCCTGGATGATGTAGTCATAACCTGCGCGATGGGCATACGGCCCGTCCTGGCCGAAACCGGTGATCGAGCAATAGATCAGGCCGGGATTCACCGCTTTCAGACTGTCGTAATCCAGCCCGTATTTCTTCAGACCGCCGACCTTGAAGTTCTCGATCAGGATATCGGCGTCAGACACCAGCTCGCGCACCCGGGCCTGGCCCTCTTCGGTGCGGAAATCGACGATCTCGCTGGTCTTGCCGCGGTTGCAGGCGTGGAAATAGGCCGCCGAACGGTCGCCCTCGCGCTCGATGAAGGGCGGCCCCCAGCGGCGGGTGTCATCGCCTTCGGGGCTTTCCAGCTTGATCACCTCGGCGCCGAGATCGGCAAGGGTCTGACCGGCCCAGGGGCCGGCCAGGATACGCGCAAGCTCGATGACCTTGAGCCCGGCGAGTGGGCTCATGCGTCGTCCAGCTTCTTGTCGAGGATCGCCTTGAACTCGGAATACGGCATGTTGGTATAAAGCTCGCCGTCGATCACGAAGGAGGGCGTGGAGCGGATGTCATCCGCCTTGGCGTTCTCTTCGAACCAGGCCACTAGGGTGCGGGCCTTGTCGCCGTCCTGCAGGCAGCTTTCCAGCGTCTCTTCGGTCAGGCCGGCCAGACGGCCGATCTTGCGCAGTTCGCCCACGATGGTGGCCGGATCGCCCGAAGCCACCCAGTCCTTCTGACCCTTGTAGATCAGGTCGGTGATGCCGAAGAACCGCTCTTCGCCGCCGCAGCGCGCGATCATCGAGGCCCAGAGACCGTAGCGGTCGAAATAGACCTCGCGGTAGACGAACTTGATCTTGCCGGTGTCGATGTAATCGGCCTTCAGGTCCTTGTAGGTGCCGGCATGGAAGTTGGCGCAATGCGGGCAGGTGTAGCTGGCGTATTCGATCACCGTCACCGGCGCATCCTCGGCGCCTTGCACCATCTCGACGATGGAGGAGGTGTCGACCTCTTCAGAGGCTTCCTGAGCATCGAGCGCCCCGGCGGGGATCTGCGTGCTGCCGGCGCCCTGGTTGAGCAGCCACCAGCCGCCACCGGCCAGCAGCACCAGCGCCAGCAGCGCGGCAGGGATCATACGCTTCATATCTTGTTTCCTCTCGGGGTCAGTCATGTCTTCGCCTTGGATAGAACGTTCCGGGCGAGGGCTTCAAGCGCCCCCTTGAGGCCTTCATCGGTCACATTTTCGGCATAAGCCCGCGCTTCGGCAAGGATTTCCGGGTCCGGCGGCGGCGGCGCCTTGGGCTTCTGGTTGTAGGTGAACTGCGCCTGCCCCTCGGCAAAGCCGGTGGGCGCGGTCTGGGTGATCTTGACCCGGGCGATGGCATTGTAGCCATAGACCGCGTTGACCCGCTCGCGCAGCTTGTCCTTCTGCATCTCGAGCATCGGAGCATTGGCACCGGTGGTCAGCAGGGTCAGCGTCGCGCCCAGGCCGCCCCGGCCGAAGGAGACATTCACCGGTCTGGCGATCTTGGCGATGTCTTCGCCGGCGACCTCGGGCCAATGGGTCAGCAGCCGGGTCTCGGCAAAGCCCCGGCTTTCGCTGGCCCGCTGGATGCGCTGGCTCAGAAGTTTCGAAGTGCGGGCAAAGCCCCGTGTGGTCGGTCTCCGCTGCGGCACGATTGACTCCCTCTCTCTGGCGCTATTCTAGTGGCCCGCGCGCCCTGCGCCAGCAAAACCCGACAACATCCGGCATACACTCTTGCGTGACCCTGACCTCCTCAGCTCGGACCTTCTGACCTGGTACGACCGCCATGCCCGCGCCATGCCCTGGCGCGTCGGGCCAAAGGCGCGTCAGGCCGGTGTCTTGCCCGATCCCTACCGCATCTGGCTGTCAGAGGTGATGCTGCAGCAGACCACCGTGGCCGCCGTGCGCGACTATTTCACCCGCTTCCTCGCGCGCTGGCCGACCGTCGCCGATCTGGCCGCCGCCGAGGATGGCGACGTGATGGCCGAATGGGCGGGTCTGGGGTATTACGCCCGCGCCCGCAACCTGCTGAAATGCGCGCGTGCAGTGGTGGCCGATCATGGCGGGGTCTTTCCTGCCGACCACGCCGCCCTGCTGGCCCTGCCCGGCGTCGGGCCTTATACCGCCGCCGCCGTCGCCGCCATCGCCTTCGACCTGCCGGAGACCGTGGTCGACGGCAATGTCGAGCGGGTCATCGCCCGGCTGCGCGACGTGCATACGCCGCTGCCACAGGCCAAGCCCGAGCTGACCGAACTGGCCCGCGCGCTCACCCCCGAGGCCCGGCCCGGCGATTACGCCCAGGCGATCATGGACCTCGGCGCCACCATCTGCACGCCGCGCAATCCGGCCTGCGGGCTCTGCCCGTGGCGCGACGATTGCGCCGGCCGGCTGGCGGGCACCGCCACCGAGCTGCCGAAGAAGACCCCGAAGAAGCCCAAGCCCGTCCGCCACGGCATCGCCTATATCGCCCGCCGGGTCGACGGCGCCTATCTTCTCGAGCGCCGACCCGACAGCGGGCTTCTGGGCGGTATGCTGGGCTGGCCGGGATCTGACTGGAGCGAGGCACCCGGAGAAGACCCGCCGATCCGTGCCGAGTGGAAGGCGCTGAACACCGAGGCACGGCACACCTTCACGCATTTTCACCTGCGGCTGACGGTCAAGACCGCGCTGGTGCCGATGGACCGCGCGCCGAAGCGGGGGGATTTCCTGCCGGAAAAAGAGTTCAACGCCTCGGACCTGCCGACGGTGATGCGCAAGGCGTATGATCTGACGCAGGGGTGAGGTCTGCCGCGTGGTTCTGACCGGCACCGCGCCCTGCCGCACCGCGCCACCGAAGCCCCGGACCTGATCGGATACCCAAGCGGCAGAGCGAATGAAAGGACACGCCTCCCAGGCTCTGCTAGAAAGTGACGCCGCGGGATGCTTCGCGTCAAACCCCCGCCACGATGCAGGGACACCTTGCGGCCCCGCGCGCCCGGGGCGATACTCCTCGCCGCAGAACTGCCGCAATGCGCAGGCAGGATACGACAGAACAGGCAATATCCCGGGCCCATGACCGCCAAATTCTCCGCCTTGCAAAATGCCCTGCCGTTCTGGGCCTCGTTCCTGCTGATCCCGCTGGCCTGGCTCTCGGCGCTCTGGGGCGGCTGGTGGGTGCTGCTGCTGCCGCTGTGCACCTGGTACCTTTTCTCGGCGCTCGACGCGCTCACCGGGCTGAACCTCGACAACCCAGATCCCGCGACGCCGGAGGCGCAGCTCACCTGGTACAAGCGCCTTACCGCGCTCTGGGTGCCGGCGCAGTTCGTCACCCTCTTTGCGCTGATCTGGTACGCCCCGCGCGCTGACCATCTGGGCACTTGGGAGCTCATCGGCCTGTTCTTCGGCGTCGGCGTGCTGACCGGCACCATTGGCATCAACTACAGCCACGAGCTGATGCACCAGCGCAACCGGCTCGAGCGCTGGCTGGGCGATCTCCTGCTCGCCATGGTCCTCTACAGCCACTTCCGCTCGGAGCATCTGCTGGTGCATCACCGCTACGTCGGCACCCCGCGCGACCCGGTGACCGCGCGTTACAACGAGAACTTCCACCGCTTCTTCCCGCGCGTGCTGCGCCAGTCGCTGGTCTCGTCGTTCAAGGCCGAGGCCGCGCTGCTCGCCCGCAAGGACAAGCCCTGGCATGACCGCACCAACCCCTTCTGGCGCTACTGGGCGCTGCAGGGCGCGATGCTGGCGCTGGCCGCGGCCCTGTCCGGCTGGGCCGGCCTCGGTCTCTTCCTCGTCCAGGGCCTCACAGCGATCTGGCAGCTGGAGCTGGTGAACTACGTCGAACACTACGGTCTGACCCGCAAACACCTCGGAGACGGCAAATACGAACACGTCCAGCCCCGCCACTCCTGGAACGCGGCGCATCGCGCCTCGAACTGGCTGCTGATCAACCTGCAGCGCCACTCCGATCACCACTACAAGCCCGACCGCCGCTTTCCGCTGCTGCAGACCTATGACAACGACGAGGCGCCGCAACTGCCCTTCGGCTATCCGGTAATGACGGTGGCAGCGCTGATCCCGCCGCTCTGGCGCCGGGTGATGAACCCCCGCGTGCGCGCCTGGCGGGCGCAGTTCTACCCCGAGATCGCCGACTGGACGCCCTACAACAAGGCGCAGCACCCCCTGCCGCGCTAGGCGTCCCGCCGTCCCGGACCCCGCTCCGGGACCTCGCCCTCAGCGCTTCAGCCGGTCCACCGCCCAGCGCGCCGCATCCGCCACCACTTCATCCTCGTCGTCGCAAAGCCCCTGCGCCACCGGCACAAGCCGCGCCTCGCCGGAATTGCCGATGGCATAAAGCACGTTGCGCACGAACCGCCCCCGCCCGATCCGCTTGATCGGCGAGCCCGAGAACAGCGCCCGGAACCCGGCATCGTCCAGCCCCGCCAGATGCGCCAGCTCCGGCGCCAGCAGGTCCTCGCGCGCGTGGTACTTCACCTCCGCCGCCCGCTCGGCAAACTTGTTCCAGGGACAGACCGCCAGGCAATCGTCGCAGCCATAGATGCGATTGCCCAAAAGCGCCCGCAGCTCCTCTGCCACCGGCCCCTTGTGCTCGATCGTCAGGTAGGAAATGCAGCGCCGCGCATCGAGCTGATAGGGCGCCGGAAAGGCCGCCGTCGGACAGACATCGAGACACTTGCGGCAGGACCCGCAGTGATCCACCTCGGCCGCATCCACCGGCAGCTCCAGCGTGGTGAAGATCGCCCCGAGGAAGAACCAGGACCCCAGCTCGCGGCTCACCAGGTTGGTGTGCTTGCCCTGCCAGCCCAGCCCCGCCGCCTGCCCCAAGGGCTTTTCCGGCACCGGCGCGGTATCGACAAAGACCTTCACCTGCGTTTCGGGCGCGCCACCGGCCGCGGCAATCAGCCAGCGCGCCAGCCGCTTCAGCCGTTTCTTCACAACGTCATGGTAATCGCGGTGCTGCGCATAGACCGAGATCGCCGCCCGGTCGCGCGCCTCCAGCACCGCCAGCGGATCATGCGCCGGGCCATAGTTCTCCGCCAGCATGATCACCGACCGCGCCTCCGGCCAGAGCGCCTTCGGATCCCCCCGCCAATGCGCCCGCTCCCCCAGCCAGCCCATCTGTCCGTGATACCCCGCCGCCAGAAAGGCCCCCAGCCGCTCCGCCACCTGCGGCACCGCCTCCGGCCGACAGATCCGCGCGGCGGAAAACCCCACCTCCCGCGCCTCGCGCAGCAGATCGCCTTTCAGCGCCTCCATTTCGGTCAGCGCATCCATGGCTTCTTCTGTTCGTAAATACCCTCGGGGGTTCCGGGGGCAGAGCCCCCGAAATCGCAACGCCCGGTCTCAGAAATCAAGGTCATTGTAATGCCGCGGTGGCGGGAACCCCGGCACCTGGTCGGCCAGGATGCGGCGAAAGGCGGGGCGCGACTTGATCTTGGCGTACCAGTCCTTGACCACCGCCGAGCGGTTCCAGTCGACGTCCGAGATGTAATCCAGCGACGACAGATGCGCGGCGGCGGCGAAATCCGCCAGCGTCATCACGTCGCCCGCCAGCCAGCGCCGGTGGTCAAGCAGCCAGGTCATGTAGTCAAGGTGATACTTGATCGCCTTGGCCCCGGCCTTGACGTTCTTGCTGTCGGGAAACCCCTTGCCCTGCACCTTCTTGTTGACCCGCTCGTAGAGCAGCTTCGAGGTCACCTCGTTGTGGAACTTGTCATCGAACCAGGACACCAACCGGCGCACCTCGTAGCGCGCATCGGCCGATTTCGGCATCAGCGAGGGTTCGGGATATTTCTCTTCCAGCCATTCGCAGATCGCCGCGCTCTCGGCCATGGTCTTGCCGTCGATGCGCAGCACCGGCACCTTGGCCGCCGGGTTGCGGCGCAGGAAATCCGGCTCCTGTTCCCAGTAGCGTTCCTCCACCAGTTCACATTCGATCTTCTTCTCGGCAAGGCTGAGTCGGACCTTGCGGCAAAACGGCGACAGGGGAACGTGATAAAGCTTGGCCATGAAGGGGTGGCGTCCTAAAGGGGAGGTGCTCGACTTCTTTGCCGTGAAACCGGCGGCAGTTCAACCACCCTGACCCCGATCGGCAAAGCCCCGCGGCCCGGGCCGGTGCCGGTGACAGGCCAAATCCGCCAGGGCCCGAGGCCCGCTCTGCCCTGCAAGGACCCCGCCGATGATCCTGACCCTGCTCGATTATGCCGCCGTCGTGGTCTTTGCCCTGACCGGTGCTTTGGCCGCCTCGCGGGCGCAACTCGACATCGTGGGCTTTGCCTTTCTCGCCTGCCTGACGGCGGTGGGCGGCGGCACGCTGCGCGACCTGCTGCTCGACCGCAACCCGGTGTTCTGGATCGCCGATCCCGGCATCATCCTCACCGCCTGCGGGGCCGCCTTCTTCGTCTTCTTCACCGCGCATCTGGTCGAGAGCCGGCTGCGCTGGCTCTTGTGGCTCGACACCTTCGCGCTGGCCGTCGCCGTCGCCGCCGGCACCGGCGTGGCATTGAAGCTCGAGCAGCCGGCGCTGATCGTGCTGATCATGGGGGTGACGACCGGCACCTTCGGCGGGCTGATGCGCGACGTGGTGGCGAACGAGGTGCCGGTGATCCTGCGCCAGGGCGAGCTCTATGCCACCGCCGCTCTGGCCGGTTCCGGTGCGGCGCTGGTTCTGCTGGAATTGGGCCTCGGGTCGGATATCGCGCTTTTGGGGTGTGCCGCGGTCACCTGGGCCCTGCGCGCCGGCAGCCTGCGCTGGGGCTGGATGCTGCCGGTCTACAAGAGCCGCCCGCCACGGGAGAAGTAGCGCCACAGACCACCCTCACTACGCCGTCCCGGACCTGATCCGGGACCTCCCACTCGATGTTATCCCAAGCCGCGCCAGCGTCAAATACCGACGCCGCCGCGAAAGGTGGGTTGCAAACCCACCCTACTCGGGACGAAAGCCCGCCGGCACCCGGTCCCGTCCCTCCAGCACCAGGTCGGCCATCACTTCGCCCACCAGGGGCGCCATGCCGAAGCCGATCTTGAACCCGCCGTTGGCGATCCACGCCCCCTCTCTCAAAGGATGCGCGCCCAGAATTGGCGCCCGGCTCCCCGTCCTCGGCCGCACACCGGCCCAGCGCTCAACCACCTCGGCGCCCTCCAGCACCGGAAAGGCTGCCAAGGCCCGGGCGATTACATCGTCGAGTTGACCGTCCACCGCCGCGCCGTCCGCATACTCCCGCTCGGACGTCGACCCGATCGCCACCGTTCCGTCACCATGCGGCACGATGTGCAGAGCATCGGCAAAGAGCTGCGGGCGCTCCCGTGCCTCGAACCGCAGGAGCGCCGCCTGCCCCTTCACGCCAGCGCCCAGCGACCGTCCCGCCGCCCGGCTCATCTCTTCCAGATCCTGCACCCCGGTGGCCCAGACCACCGCGCCGCGGTCTTCGCCCTCGGGCAGCACTTCGACCCCGCGCGCCGCCAAGGCCGCCACCAGCGCGGCGCAGGCCTGGCGGGGATGCACCCGCGCGCTCAAAGTGTCCTCGACCAGCAGACCTGTGGGCGAGGCCGGCGCCCAGGCGCCGAAGCCCTCGGCCGGCACAACCCGCCAGACCGCCTTGCCCTGCCAGAGCTCAGCCGCCGTCTCCGCCCGCTGCCGTGCCAGCGCCACGGCGCGATCATCTGCCAGGGGCTGCAAGCGGCCGGAGCGAAGATAGCCCGGATCGCGCCCGCCGACCTCGGCCACCTCGGCCCAGAAGCGCTCGGCCATCATCAGGCTCTCGAACTGGAAGGCCTTCTTGTCGTTCCAGTTTTCCGGCACATGCGGCGCCAGCGCGCCGACGATACCGCCAGAGGCGCCGGCCGCCGGGCCATGCGGGTCGATCACCCGCACCCGCGCCCCGCGCCGGGCACAGGCCCAGGCTACCGAGAGCCCGAAGACCCCCGCGCCGCGCACTGTCACGTCGTCCATTGCATCACCCTCCGTCTGGCAGTAGGCCACGGAGGCAACCCTTAAGGCAGGCGAAAATGACAGACCAGAGCGCAGAGCTGGAATGGCGCGACGGGCGCGTGCCTGTCTCGACCCGGTTCGACGATCCCTATTACTCGCTCGACAACGGTCTGGCCGAAACCCGGCATGTCTTTCTCGCCGGAAACGACCTGCCGACGCGCTTTGCCGCGGATTTCCACATCGCCGAACTGGGGTTCGGCACCGGGCTCAACCTGATTTGCGCGCTGCAGGCGTTTCGCGCCTCGGGCACGCCGGGCCGTCTGCGCTTCACCAGCTTCGAGGCCTTCCCGATGGCCGCAGACGACATGATCGCCGCCGAGGGGGCCTTTCCCGAGCTGGCCGATCTGGCGGCCGAGCTTGCGCCGCTTTGGCTGGCCGGAGAGACGACCTTCCAGACCGACGACCTCACCTTCACGCTGATCACCGGCGATGCCCGCGAGACCCTGCCGGACTGGCCGCACAGGGCCGACGCCTGGTTCCTCGACGGCTTTTCGCCGGCCAAGAACCCAGAGCTCTGGGGCGAGGCGCTGATGGCCGAGGTCGCCCGCCACACCGCGCCGGGCGGCACCGCCGCGACCTATACTGCCGCCGGCCACGTGCGCCGGGCGCTGGCGGCGGGCGGGTTCACCGTCAGCCGCATCCCCGGCTTCGGCCGCAAACGCCACATGACGAAAGCCATCCTATGACCCAGAACGACACGGTGCGCGGCATCTGGCTGATGGTCGCGACCACCTTCATCTTTGCGGTGCAGGACGGGCTGAGCCGGCATCTCGCCTCGGAATACAACGTCTTCCTCGTGGTGATGATCCGCTACTGGTTCTTTGCCGCCTTCGTGGTGGCGCTCTCGGCACGCAAGGCCGGCGGGCTGCGCGACGTGGCGCGCACCGAGCAGCCGCTGGTGCAGACCTTCCGCGGCGTGCTGCTGGCGCTGGAGATCTGCGTCATGGTCGCCGCCTTCACCTATCTCGGACTGGTCGAGAGCCATGCGGTCTTTGTCAGCTACCCGCTGCTGGTCGCCGCGCTCTCCGGCCCGGTGCTGGGCGAGACGGTGGGCTGGCGGCGCTGGCTGGCGATCGCCGTGGGCTTTGTCGGGGTGATGATCATCATCAACCCGGGCGCCGGGGTGTTCTCGGTCTATGCGCTGATCCCGCTGGCGGCGGCGGCGATGTTCGCGCTCTATTCACTGCTCAACCGCTATGCTGCGCGGCGCGACACCGCCGAGACCTCGTTCTTCTGGACCGGCACGGTGGGCTGCGTGGTGATGACCGCGATCGGAATCTGGTTCTGGGAGCCGATGACCGGGCCGGACTACCTCTGGATGGCGGCGCTTTGCGTCACCGGGGTGGCCGGGCATTACACGATGATCAAGTGCTACGAGGTGGCCGAGGCCAGCGCGGTGCAGCCTTTTGCCTATCTGCAGATGCCCTTTGCCACGGCGATAGGGCTCGCCGTTTTTGGCGAAGATTTGCGGGTGTCGGTGGTGATCGGGGCGGCGTTGATCGTGGGCGCGGGGCTCTTCACCCTGTGGCGCGAGCGGCAGAGACGGCGGGCAGAGCGCAGGCGTGCGGCGGAGGTGGGTTGAAAACCCACCCTACGCGAACCATCGACTTTTGCCCCGGCCCGGAATCAAGGGCGTAAGCCCGCCGGGCCAGCGGCGGCCCGCCCCCCGGGCTGCCGCTTGGGTGACGTAGGCGCGCCGCTCTGATGTTTTCCGGACTTGGCCGGGATAAAGCGCTGCAGACCTGAGTTCGCGGCGGCATCCCGCGGGCCGCCGCTGGCCCGGCAGGTTGCGCTTGCTTTCGGGCTTGGCAGACATGCTCTTCCGAAAGCGGCGCCGGATAGGTGCACTACCAAACGCCATCGTTGGCCCGAGAGCGCCTCCCCCGGAACGCCGCGTCTACTCCGGCAGCACCGTCGAGCCGACAAGCTCCTTCGAGAACGGCACCGGATGCGGCTCTTTGCCGAGACGCGCGCGGTAGACCGGCAGGCTCTCCGACACCCGCATCACGTAGTTCCGGGTCTCGTTGAAGGGGATCATCTCGATCCAGTCGACGATGTCGATCTCGCCCTTGAGCGGGTCGCCATAGGCGTTCTTCCAGCTCCGCGGCCGCCCCGGACCGGCGTTGTAGCCGGCGGACATCATGATGACATTGCCGTCGAACTCTTCGGCCAACCCGCGCAGGTAATCCGCCCCGAGCTTTGAATTGTAGAGCCAGTCGCCGGTCAGCCGCGACTCGCTGTAGGACAGCCCGACCCGCCGGGCGACAAGCTGCGCCGTGGCCGGCATCACCTGCATCAAGCCGCGCGCGCCGGCGTGGCTTATCACCGTGTGGTCGAACTCGCTCTCGCGGCGGGCGATGGCCAGCACCATTTCGGTGGGGACCGGGTGATCCCGCTTGGCCACCGGGTGGATGGCATAATAGGGCGCCGCGATCTCGAGCCCGGCCTGCGCGGCGCGCTTGCCCAGCATGACGCCCAGATGTGGCTGGCCCAGATCCTCGAGCATCTTGCCCATCAGGTGCAGGTTGTCTTCGTCCTGGCTCTCGGCGAGATGGGTCCAGAACCGTTCGGCCAGCCAGGTTTCGCCGGCCGCGAGCAGCAGCAGCGCCGCCTCGTGCACCCGCGACTTCGTGAATGCGGCCTCGCGCCAGTCGGCCTCGGGGCGGAAACCGCCGAGATTGCTGTTGAAGGGAAAGCCGCCCCGCTCCGCCGCCAGCAAGCCGTAGAAGCTGGTCTGATAGGCGGCGCCCAGCGCATAGGCGCTCTTGGCGGCATCGGCATTGCCCAGTGCCTCGTAGGCGCGGCCCAGCCAATAGCCGGCGCGGCCGAGCGAGATCGGCGTGTAGACGTCGCCCTTGAATCGGGTGAAATGCGCCAGCGCGCGGCTCGGGTCCTTCTGGAACCTGAGGGCCAGATAGCCCGAGAGCCACTCCAGCTCGGCAAAGTTGCGGCCGGTGACGGTGTGATGGGTCGAGGCGATGCGATAGGCCAGCTTGGGATCGCCGTTGCGCATGGCGCGATGGGCCATGGAATGCCGCCGGTCAGTCCAGAACTCGGGCTCGCCCAAGCTTTCGGGGCTGGTGGAACGCTCCAGCAGCAGTTCGATAGCGCTGTCGCGCAACCCCTTCTTCATCCGCCATTCATAGCGCTCGTAGGCGAGGCCCGGGTCATTGGCCAGCGACTTCGGCACCGCGGCGATCAGCGGGTCGGGGTTGCCGTTGCCAGACCGCAGCGCCATCCGCGCGGTGGCCAGTTTTTGCCAGCCGTCTGAGACCAGCGGCAGCATCCGCGTTGCGTTGAGCTCCCAGCCTTCCCAGAGCATGCGGTCGAGCCGCGCCTCGTGGTGCGGCTTGAGCAGGCTGGCATAGCGGACAAGGAAGCGGGTCTGCTCGGTGTCGGACAGCGCCATGGTGCGCCAGGCCTTGACGATGCCGGCCTGCGCCGCACCGCTGTCGCCCTTGGCCTCAAGCGCCTCGGCATAGGCCAGCGCGCCGGTGCCGGTCTCGGGCTCGTGGTCCTTGAAAAAGGCCAGCCGGGTCTCGACCGGAGCCTCGGCCAGGGTGTCTTCGGATTTCTCGCGCAGATAGGCCAGGCCGGGCCAGTCGCCGGAGCGGTCGAGAAAGGCCATGACGTCGCCGTAGCTGCCGCTGCCGCCGCGCAGGAAGTGCCACAGGATCACGTCGCGCCCGGGCGAGCCCTCGGGACCGGCGCGGCGAAAGGCCTCGTCCCAGTCGCCGGCGCGCATCGCCGCCAGCGCGGCCTTGAAGCCGGGATCGGCGGGCGGCACCCGGGCCGCCAGTGGCTCGGTATCCAAGCCCTGCGGCCTGACCCTGGGGCGCAGCCCGGCCAGTTCGGCGTCGAACTCTTCCAGCGGTTTCGGCACGGCGGCATCCTCGCCCGCCGGGATCGCCTCGGGCTCGATCACCGCGGCGGCATCCTCGGCCTCGGCGGCAGGCTCGGCGTCGCCCTGCGCGCCAGAGCTTCTGGCGCGGGGTCGCAAGCTTGTCGTCACATCGAGCGCGAGGGCGCTGTCCGAGGATTGCTGGGCGGGAACCGGCTGAGCGGCCAGAACCAGGAGGCAGAGGAGGGCACGCATCATCACTTGCAATTTCTGTTCTGAAAAGGAATAGACACGATCCAGAAGATAACCCGTCCGCCGCATCCTTCAACTCACGATGCTGACACCGGCGGACATGCGTCCCGCCACGGCGGCCGCCTCATGACAGAAAAGGAGCGTCACCATGTTCAAAGGGTCCTTGCCAGCCCTGGTCACGCCGTTCAAGAACGGTGAGGTCGATCTGGAGACGCTGCGAAAACTCGTCGACTGGCATGTCGATCAGGGCAGCCACGGTCTTGTGCCCGTCGGCACCACCGGCGAAAGCCCGACCCTGACCCATGCCGAGCACGAGCTTGTGGTGTCAGAGGTGGTCAAGGCCGCCGCCGGCCGCATTCCGGTGATTGCCGGTGCCGGGTCGAACAACACCACCGAGGCGATTCGCTTCATGGCCCATGCCAAGGCGGTGGGCGCGGCTGCCGGTCTCGTGGTGACGCCCTATTACAACAAGCCGACCCAAGCCGGTCTGATCGCGCATTTCACCGCGATCACCGAGGCCGTCGACCTGCCGATCATCATCTACAACATCCCGCCGCGCTCGGTGATCGACATGTCGCCCGCCACCATGGGCGAGCTTTCGAAACTGAAAAACATCATCGGCGTCAAGGATGCCACCGGCGATCTGGCCCGCGTTTCGGCGCAGCGGATCACCTGCGGCACGGATTTCGTGCAGCTGTCGGGTGAAGACGCGACGGCGCATGGCTTCAACGCCCAGGGCGGCGTCGGCTGCATCTCGGTCACCGCCAACGTGGCGCCGGCGCTGTCGAGCGCCTTGCAGACCGCCTGTCTTGCCGGCGACTATGCCAAGGCGCTGGAGATCCAGGACAGGCTGATGCCGCTGCATCAGGCAATCTTTGTCGAGCCCGGGCTCTGCGGTGCGAAATACGCGATGTCGCGGCTGGGGCTCTGCGAGGAAGAGGTGCGGCTGCCGCTGCTGCCGGTCTCCGGCCCGACGCGCGAGCGGATCGATGCCGGCCTGCGGCACGCGGGCCTGCTGAACTGAGCGCGGCGGAGTTTTATCGAGAAGGCCCGGCAGCACATCGCGCCGGGCCTTTTTCGTTTCTCAGGTCGCTTCACCTGCGCGGGATCAATGCCGAAGGCCATCGCGCATCGTCATGCCTCCGGCATGACGCGCCCCCACGCTGGCGATGCGAGGCTCCGTCGGTCACCTCACCCAGCGCGGAATCAAGGCCGCAAGGCCGCCGCGCATCGCCGGCGCGCCCCCACGCGGCGGCGATACTTCGACGTAGGCGCTCCGAATGGATGTCGTCCGGAGACGTCCGGGATAAAGCGCGGCAGAACCGCCGGCAGGATCGCCACCGCGCGCGCCGGCCATGCGCGGCTCCAGGTTCCGATCTACTGGCTCTCCAACCCCTCCGGCTGACCCACCACGACGAAATGCAGCTTCTCCGGATCATAGAGCTCTGCCGCCACCCGGTTCACCTCGTCCAGCGTCAGCGCCTCGATCATCGCGTTGCGCTCGGTCACATACTCCGGCCCCAGCCCGTCCATCTGCATCCCGACCAGGATATTGGCAATCGGCCCGTTGCCGTCGAAGCGCAGCGGATAGGCCCCGGTCAGATAGGTCTTGGCCGCCGCCAGTTCCTCTTCCGTCAGACCCTCGCGACCGATCTTCGCCCATTCCTCGCGGATCACAGAGATGGTCTCGGCCACCCGGGCATTGGCCGAGGCCACCGATCCCATCAGCAGCGCCGCGTGATCCTTGGGCACGAGGTAAGAATAGACGCCATAGGCCAGCCCGCGCTTCTCGCGCACCTCGTTCATCAGCCGGCTGGTCAGCCCGCTGCCGCCGAAGACCTCGTTGATCACGTAGGCCGCAATGAAATCCGGGTGATCGCGCTCCAGACCTTCCTGGCCGAACAGCACCACCGATTGTGGCGTGTCGAAGGGCTCGACCGTCAGGCCCCCTTCCAGCAGGAAGGGCGCGGCACCGGGCAGCGGCGCGTTGCTCTCAGGCAGATCGCCCAGCAGGGTGTCGAGCAGCACCGAGAGCTCCTCGGCCGTGATGTCGCCCACGGCGCTCGCGTAAACCCGGTCGCGGGTAAAGGCGGCCTGATGGGCGGCGACGATATCCTCTCGGGTCAGCGCCGCGACGCTCTCTCGCGTACCCTGGATGGAGGTCGCATAGGGGTGGTCGCCAAAGGCCAGCCGGTCGAAGGTGCGGCTGACGATCTTGTCGGGATCGGTGGCGTCGGAGGCCAGGCCAGAGAGCACCTGCGCCCTGACCCGGTCGATCGCCACCTGGTTGAAGGCCGGCTCCACCAGCGAGCCGCGCAACAGCGCCATGGCCTCGTCGGTGGTGTCGGTCAGGAACTTGGCCGAGACCGAGATCGTGTCGTCGAAGGTGTCATACTCGAAGGACGCGGCAAGGCTTTCGAGCGCCCGGGCAAAGGCGCGGGCATCCATCTCGCCGGTGCCTTCCTCGAGCAGGCCAACCATCAGGTTGGTCGCCCCGCGCTTGCCCGGCGCATCGAGCGATCCGCCGCCCTTGAAGCGCAGCTCCAGCGCCACGAAGGGGATCGACGGCTCCTCGACCAACCAGGCCGAGATGCCGCCCGGCGTCGTCACTTCCTGGATCTCGATCTCGGCGCGGGCGGGCAGCGCCGCCGTCACCAGCGCGGCGGCAGCAAAGGCCAGGGCCTTGAGCGAAACGGTCATTGGGTCACCTCCTGCGGACGCATGAGCCAGCTGGTCACGCTGGCCTTCCTGTCGAACACCTCTCGCGCGGCGGCGAGGATATCCTCTTCGGTCACCGCCGCGATCACCTCGGGCCAGGCGTGGATGTCCTCGATGGTCAGCCCCGAGGTCAACGCCCGGCCGTATTCATTGGCCAGCCGCTCGACATTGTCGCGGGCATAGATCCGGCTGGCCTCGATCTGGCGCTTGATCCGGGCCAGTTGCTCGGCATCGACACCTTCCTCGATGAACTCGGCCACCGCGGCATCCATCGCCGTCTCGGCCTGCTCAAGGCTCACGCCCTCGGCCGGCACCACGATCAGCGAAAAGGTGGTGTCATCCAGCGAGACGCCGCCATAGCCGGCACCGGCATAGACCACCAGCTTCTGCTCGAACTGCAGCTTTTCGTTCAGAACCGAGGTCTGACCGCCGCCCAGCACCTCTGACAGCAGCATCAGCGCCGCGGCCTTCTCCTGCGCGCCGGGGTCACGCTCGGGCGCGAGATAGGTACGGAGCACATAGGGCTGCGAAACCCGCGGATCCTCGAAGACCAGCCGGCGCGGCGCGCTCTGCGGCGGCTCCTGCGGACGCTCGCGCGGGGCGAGATCGGGGTTGGGTTCGAGCGGGCCGTAATGTTCGCGGGCCAGCGCCAGCACCTCGTCGGGGGTGACATCACCGGCGACGATCAGGATGGCGTTGTTGGGCGCGTAATAGGTTTGGTAGTAGTCCAGCGCCGCCGCGAGATCGAGGCGCTCCATCTCGTGCCGCCAGCCGATGATCGGCACGCCGTAGCGGTGGTTGAGGTATTGCGCCGCGCGGGCCTGTTCGCGCATCAGCGCGCCGGGGTCGTTTTCGGTGCGCATGTTGCGCTCTTCGATGATGACCTCGCGCTCGGTGCGAATTTCCTCGGGGCCGAGCTGCAGGTTGACCATGCGGTCGGCCTCCATCTGCATCATCAGCCCCAGCCGGTCGGCGGCGACGCGCTGGTAATAACCGGTCTGGTCATAGCTGGTGAAGGCGTTGTCGGTGCCGCCGTTCTCGGCCACCACGCGGCTCAGCTCGCCGGGGGCCATGTTCTCGGTGCCTTGAAACAGCAGGTGCTCGAGGAAATGCGCCACGCCAGAGACGCCGGGCTTTTCGTCAGCGCTGCCGGCGCGATACCACAGCATGTGCACCACCACGGGCGCGCGGTGATCCTCGATGATCACCACCTCCATGCCGTTGTCGAGCCAGGCGGTGGTCACCTGGTCCTCGATCGACGTCTCGGCCAATGCGGCCCCGGCCCAGAGCAGGGCGATGCCGGCGCCAACGGCACGCAGGCGGCTCAGGCAGGCAGTCAATCGGTCAATGGGGTGTCCGGTCATGAGGCTCTCCTGAATGGGTCTGGCCTACTAATGGCCGCTCCCACCGGGAGTTCAAGAAAAACCGCGTGACAGTTGCGTGAGACAGCGCAGGCTGCCCCGACGCAGGGCCTAGTTGTCGCCCGGCGGATCGGCGGCGGGCGTGCGCACCCCGGCGCGGCGGAAGCGGCGCAGCACCTCGTAGGGGTCGATCGCAAAGCGCTCGTAGGCGTCGTAATACTTGTCTTCGCGCATGATCTGCCAGGTGAAGATCGAGGCGCGCTTGCGGAACTCGAGGTCCTCGGCCGCAAGCTGCGCCCGGATGCCGGGCTGCACGCCCTTGCGCGCGGCGTAGTTCACCAAAGCCCCGTCGCTGGCCGGAGCACCGGCGCCCTGCGGGCTGGCCCGGCGCGGATCGCCGCCCAGCGCCGCCACGGCATCGGCCTCTGGCGTCGGATCGGTGCGGTTGGCTGCGCCCGGTGTCGGCGGCGGCAGTTCGGAAAAGCTGTCAGGGGTCTGCAGCGGCTTCGGCGGCACGATGGCAAACTCCTCGGGGCCGTCGCCACGCACCCTGAGCTCGTGCAGGGTGATGTCACGCTCGCCACATGCCGCAAGCCCGAGGGCCAGCGCCAGCAAAACGCCATGCTTTGCAAAGGGCGGGATAGTCATGCGTCGTCACTCCACCTGCACACCGGCCCAGACTTAACGGATTGTTCCAAAGAGGTCACGTGCCCTTTTTCCGCTTTGGCGAGGCCTTGCCGCCAGAGCTGCCCGCACCGTTCCCGGAAAACAACACCAACCCGAAGGCGCCGGCAAAGATCGCGATATCGGCGACGTTGAAGGCGTAGGGATTGTCGATGCCGCAGCAGGACATGTTGAGGAAATCCGCCACCGCGCCGTAAAGCAGCCGGTCGACCACGTTCCCCAGCGCGCCGCCGACGAGGATGCCGGCGGCGATGCGCCCCACCCGCCCCGGCGGATCCCGCCAGACCCAGACCAGCACGAAGCCCACGATCACCAGAGCGATGGCGATCAGGATCATCCGCGAGGCCTCGGTATGGCTGGAAAACAGGCCGAAGTTGATGCCTGCATTCCACGCCATGCGCAGGTTGAGGAAAGGCGGCAGGACCTCGATCTCGCCCAGGGTCCGCAGATCCATCAGATGCACGATCGCGATCTTGCTGATCTGGTCGAGCAGAAACACCCAGACCGCTGCCCAGAACACCGTTCGCATCCGCTCTCCTTTCGCCGCCTCTCGCCGCAGTCTTCAGTGCCGGAAGTGGCGCATGCCGGTAAAGACCATGGCCAGACCGGCCTCGTCCGCCGCCGCGATCACGTCGGCATCGCGCATCGAGCCGCCCGGCTGGATCACGCAGGTGGCGCCCGCCGCCGCCGCTTCCATCAACCCGTCTGGGAAGGGGAAGAAGGCATCCGACGCCACCGCAGAGCCCTTGGTCAGCGGTTCCGCCAGGCCCAGCGCCTCGGCCATGCGTTCGGCCTTTTTCGCCGCGATCAGCGCCGAATCCACCCGGCTCATCTGGCCCGCGCCGACACCGACGGTGGCGCCGTCCTTGACGTAGACGATGGCGTTCGACTTGACGTGTTTCGCCACTTTCCAGGCGAACAGCAGATCGCGCATCTGCTCTTCGGTCGGGGCCACCTTGGTCACCACCTTAAGGTCATCGAGACCGACAAAGCCCACGTCCTTGTCCTGCATCAGGAAGCCACCAGCCACCTGCCGCAGGGTCTGGCCACCGGCGCGCACGTCGGGCAGGCCCTCGGTGGTCAGCAGGCGCAAATTCTTCTTCTCTTTGAAAATACGCATTGCGCCCTCAGAGGCCCCGGGCGCGATCACCACTTCGGTGAAGATGCCGGTGATCTCCTGCGCGGTTTCCTCATCCAGCGGCTGGTTGAAGGCGACGATGCCGCCGAAGGCCGAGGTGCGGTCGCAATCAAAAGCCGCCTTGTAGGCCTCGATCAGGGTCGCGCCCTTGGCCACGCCGCAGGGGTTGGCGTGCTTGATGATGGCACAGGCCGCGCCGTCCTCGGGCGCGAACTCCGCCACCAGCTCGAATGCCGCGTCGGTGTCGTTGATGTTGTTGTAGGACAGCTCCTTGCCCTGGTGCTGCACTGCGGTGGCCACGCCGGGGCGGCCGGTGCCGTCGGTGTAGAAAGCCGCCTGCTGGTGCGGGTTCTCGCCATAGCGCAGGGTCTGCTTGACCTCGCCGGCCACGGCACGGCGGCGCGGCGCGGTCTCGCCCAGCGCATCGGCCATCCAGTTCGACACCGCGGCGTCATAGGCACCGGTGCGGGCATAGGCGGTCTGCGCCAGCCGCTGGCGGAAGGCATAGGATGTGGCGCCGGAATTGGCGCTCAGTTCCATGAGCAGCGCCTCGTAGTCCTGAACGTCGACCACGGTGGTGACAAAGCCATGGTTCTTGGCCGCCGCGCGGATCATCGCAGGGCCGCCGATGTCGATGTTCTCGATGCAGGTGTCATAGTCGCCACCCTTGGCCACGGTCTCCTCGAAGGGGTAGAGGTTGACCACCAGCAGATCGATGCCGCCGATACCATGCTCTTCCATCGCGGCCACATGCGCGTCGTTGTCGCGCAGCGCCAGCAGACCGCCGTGCACCATCGGATGCAGCGTCTTGACCCGGCCGTCCATCATCTCGGGGAAGCCGGTCACCTCGGCCACGTCGCGAACCTCGAGGCCTGCGTCGCGCAGCGCCTTGGCGGAACCGCCGGTCGACAGAAGCTCGACCCCGCGCTCGGCAAGGGCACGGCCCAGCTCGGTCAGGCCGGTCTTGTCGGAAACTGAGAGAAGCGCGCGCCGGATCGGCACAAGGCGGGTGTCATCGGTCATATCGTCTGGGTCCTGCGGTCAGCTGTCAAAATCGTATTCGTCGTCCGTGGTCAGGTCGCGCACCGCCACCGCGGTGTCATGCGCCTTGGCCAGAGACCAGCGAATGCGCGTCGCATACTCCATTGCCCGGTGAGTTAAAACGATCTGTTTCGTCGCGCGCGGCTGCAAACGCCCCATTTCGAGGTAAACCGAGGGCTCGAGCGTCATTTCCAGCCCGCCTTCGTGGCGAAACACCCAGACTTCGCCGGAGCGCAGCGCCAGCGACACCGCCATGCCGCCCATGTCGACCTCTGCATCGACATCCGGGTGCAGGTGAAAGCGCACGTGATAGGGAATGCCGGCGGCGCCCGCCGCGTGGCGCACCCGGTCGAATCGCTTGCGATCCGCGGCCTTGAGCGCCAGCAGCATGTCCTCGCCCACCAGCCCGCGACCGTCGAAGGTCAGCTCCAGAATGCGCGCATGGGTCAGCCCGTGGGTGTTCACATAGCCATCATGGCCCGCCTCGAGCTTGAGCCCGTCAGAGGCATGGCCGATCTCGACCGGCACCTCTTCGGGCGCATCCTCGAGCATCTCGCGTCTTGCACCGGCCACCCGGCCCTCGCGGCCCAGCCGGGCGCTGGAATAACCTTCGAGCGCCAGCGTCGAATGCGACGGCGTGGCGCGCCCGGCGCGGCGCCAGTCCTCGCCGAAATAAGCCCCCGACCCGCAGGAGACGATCAACGGCCGCCGCCCCGAGGTCAGCTCGAAGGCCAGGGTCGAAGCATGGGCATTGAACGAGGCCGGTCCTTCGGGCGGCGGGCTGGCGTCGACGATCACCGAGGTGCGCCCGGCCGAGAGCCGCGCAAAGCCCATCGCCAGCCCCTGCGCCCCCTTGCGCACGCCAGAGGCCGACAGCGCCTGGTCGAGCCGCCCGTCAAGGCCCCGTCCGCCGCCGTGAAACCGCGCCAGCCCGCCGTCGCTGTGGCGCAGGGCCCTGAGCGTGGGTGCGATCCGGGTGATGGCGTCGCGGTGGCCCGGTTCGACGCTGTGGCCGGTCTCCTCCAGCGCCGCCGCGGCCCAGGTCAGCAGGGTGAAGACCTCGAGCAGTTCCTCGGGATTGCGGGTCGGAATGCCGCCCTGTTCGTCGATCTGGCTGGCGCATTCCCGCGCCAGCGCCGCCCGCGCCATGCCGAGGTATTGCTCCATGCCGCTCAGCGACAGCCCGGCATATAGCAGCCCGGTCAGCGCCTCGAACCGCGGCAGGCCGGGGGCGGCCTTGTGCCAGCGCCGGCCGAGAAACCGGGTCTGGTGCGCCAGCGACTGGAAATAGCGCGCCGATTGCCCCGGCTCGAGCGCCCTGAGCAGAAAGATCGCGTGGTGGGTCCAGCGGATCAGCCGCCGCCCGGTCAGGTCCGGCGTCCAGCCCGGCCCCTGGCCCCGCCCGTAGTGATCGATCCAGCCCCAGAGCCAGCGCTGCGCCACGCTGCGCGCCCGCAGGTCGCCCACGGCGGCCAGATCGTCAAGCCAGCCAAACCCGTGGATCTGTTCGAGAAAGGCCTGGTCCGGCGGATCGAGGTCCCAGAGCATGGCATCGCGGGATTCGATCAGGTGACCGGCAAACATCAGGTTGCCGGCGATCAGCTGCCGTCCGCGGTTGAAACTGCCGATGGTGCGGAGCTCTGGCTGCGACACGAACGCCGTGGCCGCCCGCGCCCGCGCGGCCAGCCGCGCATGAACGCGGTGCATCAGGCGCGTGTGACGCGCTGACCAGCTGTCGTTCTCGGTCATCTGCACTGCCTCTGTCCGCACTTCACATGCGTTATAGGAGGCCGATCATAGCCTTGCCAACGTGCAAAGTCACCTCGCAATCAAAGCGGGGGGCCCCGACCGGCCCCCCGACTGCCCCCCTGCCCCGGGTCGCTCACCGCGCCAGGGCCATCCAGAGCGCCACCGAGGCCAGCATCAGTGCCAGCCCGCGGTTTGCCATCTGCGCCGCCGCGCCCTGCCGCAGCCGTGCGCCGATCCGCGCCCCGGCCAGCGACCACAGGGTAAAGGCCAGCAGGTTGTTGAGGGTAAAGACCGAGGCGATCCAGACCACCACCCAGGCACCGGTCTCAGGCGCAGTGAACTGGGTGAACATCAGCACGATGATCAGATAGGCCTTGGGGTTGAGCAGCAGGAGCAGCGCGCCGCTGCCGAACCCGGCCCGTTGCGCCCGGGCCTCCTCTGCCGCCCCGGCGTGCCAGAGCCCCCAGGCCAGCCAGAGCACATAACCCGCGCCGACCCAGGCCATCACCGACAGCGCCAGAGGCGCCCGCGCGCCGATCTCGGCAAAGCCGAGGCCGATGGCCAGCGTCACCGCCCAGGTTGCGGCGTGGTAGCCGACATTGGCCGGCAGGGTCGCGCGCAGCCCGAAGCGTGCGCCATAGGCGGCAAAGAACAGGTTGCCGGGCCCCGGTGAATAGGCCAGCGGCAGCAGGAACAGGATCAGCGCCAGGGTCAGGTCGGTCATCGGGCGGCTCCGGTCAGGGGCCTCAGTGTTCGCCGGTTGCGTCGCTTAAGCCGACCCGATTGTTGCGCTTTCAGCGGGTGAGGCAGGCCATGTAGAAGCCGTCCATGCCGCCGCGCGCGGCCCAGTAATCCGGCCGCAGCCGCAGCCCCCCCTCGGCGCTGCGCCACTCCGGCGCGACGCCCGGCAGATCAAAGGCCTCTGGCAGCACCCGCAGCCCGTCATGCCGCACCAGCGCCTCGTCAACCTGGCATTCGCCCTCGTCGGGCAGCAGCGAACAGGTGCAATAGATCAGCCGCCCGCCGGGCTTCAGCAGCGCCAGCGCCCGGTCGATCATCGCCGCCTGCAACTCGATCAGCCCGCCGATCGCCTCGCCGCGCTGCACCAGCGGCAGATCGGGGTGCCGGCGAATGGTGCCCGTGGCCGAACAGGGCGCATCGAGCACGATGGCATCAAACGGCCCGCCGTCGTACTCCAGCGCATCCGCCGCCACGACCTCGGCCTCCAGCCCGGTACGTGTCAGGTTCTCGTGCACCCGCGCCAGCCGCCCTTCGGAGATGTCGAGCGCCGTGACCTGCGCGCCGCCAGCCGCCAGCTGCAGAGTCTTGCCGCCCGGCGCCGCACACATGTCCAGCACCGCGCGCCCCAAAACATCCCCCAGCCCGCGCACCGGCATGGCGGCGGCCGCATCCTGCACCCACCAGTCGCCACTGTCGAACCCCGGCAGTGCCGAGACCTGCCCCGGCGCGGTCAGCCGCACCGACCCGCTGGGCAGCGCCTCGCCCCCCAGCCGCTCCGCCCAGCTTGCGGCATCCTGCTTTACCGTCAGATCGAGCGGCGCACCGGCGAAATGCACCGCCTCCATCGCCGCCACCGCGTCACCGCCCCAGGCCTCGGCCAGCGGCTGGCGCAACCATTTCGGCAGATGCGGCACCCGCAGCTCGGCCCATTTCGCCGCGCCCTCAACAGCCACCTTGCGCAGCACCGCATTGACCATGCCGCCATAGGCCCCGGTCCGCTTGCCGCGCCGCACGTAATCGACGGCGTCATTCACCACCCCATGGGCGTCGCCACCCTGGCAGAGCTCGACCGTGGCCAGCCGCAGCACGTTGCGCACCGCCAGCGGCGGCATCTTGCGCAGATAGGGCTTCAACACCCTGTCGGCCTTTTCCAGCCCGCGCAGGGTTTCCAGCGCCAGCCGCTGCGCCCTTGCGCGCTCGGCGGGATCAAGCTTGAGATGCTGCGCACTGCCGGTCAGCTCGGACAAGAGCCGCCCTTCGGCCAGAACCTGCCCAAGAAGCCAGAGCGCCCCCATGCGTGCCGTTGCTGCCATCCCGCGACCTCCAGACCGCTTGTACCCGTCAGGCTCCGGCGTATATCTGGAGGGAGGAAAAGAGGAAAGCCCGATGGACCAGACCGAAGCCCAACGCCGCGCCGCCCTGCCAGAGGCCGCCCGCCGCGCCCTCGAAGAGGCCGACGCCCGCCGCATCGAAGAGGCCAAAAAAGCGCCACTGCCCACCGAGCTTGGCGGCCGCGACGGCCCCGAACCCGTCCGCTACGGCGACTGGGAAAAGAAGGGCCTCGCCATCGATTTCTGACCCCGCTCCGAGAGTCAGACCACCCCTGATCCTTCTTCTGTTTGAAAATACCCTCGGGGGTTTGGGGGCAGAGCCCCCAATTCAAGCTGCGGGTTTGGGGGCAGAGCCCCCAATTCAAGGTGCGGGTTTGGGGGCAGAGCCCCCGATCCACAGAAGAGCATAAGCGCAACGCCTGAAGGATAAGCCGGGGGTTTGGGGGCCCCGCCCCCAACGCCTCCGTGGCGTGAACGGAAACCGACCTGCGCGCGTCAGCGCCCCGCCAAAGCCCTACTCGCGCAGCCCAAGCACATCGATCATGTCGTATTCGCCGGGCGCCTTGTCCTGCCCCCAGAGCGCCGCCTTCAGGGCACCGCGGGCAAAGACCCGGCGGTCGGTGGCGACATGGCGCAGGGTGATGCGCTCGCCTTCGGCGGCGAACATCACGTCGTGCTCGCCGACGATGTCGCCGCCGCGAATCACCGCGAAACCGATGTCGCCGCGATTGCGCGCGCCGGTGATGCCGTCGCGGCCGCGATCGGCCACCTCGCCCAGCTTGACGCCACGTCCTTTCGCCGCCGCCTCGCCCAGCATCAGCGCGGTGCCGGAGGGCGCGTCGACCTTGCGGTTGTGATGCGCCTCGATCACCTCGATGTCGTAATCTTCGTCCAGCGCCCTTGCCACTTTCTCCGCCAGCAGCGTCAGCAGGTTCACCCCGAGGCTCATATTGCCGGCCCGCACGATCACCGCGTGGCGGGCAGCGGCCTGGATCTTGGCCAGGTGTTCCTCTTCCATGCCGGTGGTGCCGATCACATGGACCAGCCGCGCCTGGGCGGCCAAATGGGCAAATTCCACCGTGGCGGCAGGCGCCGTGAAGTCGATCACCGCCTGCGCCCCTGCAAAGGCCTCGAGCGCATCGTCGGTCACCTGAACGCCCAGCGCCGCGCCTCCCATGGCCTCACCCACGTCGCGGCCGACCCAGTCGTGGCCCTTGCGTTCGACCGCGCCCGCCAGCCGCATCCGGTCGTGTTCCGCCACGCTGCGGATCAGCATCTGGCCCATCCGGCCCGATGCGCCGGTGATCACAATGCCGGGAAGGGGTGCGCTCATGTCTCTGTCTCCTGCGGTTTGGCTTCACATACCGCCTGCCGCCCGTCTTGGCAAAGCCCGCGCGAAGGCGTATCTGCGAAGGATGGCAAAGAACAACATACCAGACGGTCAGGGCGCCTCGCAGCGCCAGCTTCGGGTCGGCGAACTGATCCGGCGCACCCTCTCCGAGCTTCTGATGCGCGGCGAAGTGCATGACCCCGATCTCAACCGCGTCTCGATCACCGTGGGCGAGGTGCGCATGTCCCCCGACCTGCGCATCGCCACGGCCTATGTCTGCCCGCTGGGTGGCCAGGGCGGCGAGGATGTGGTGGCGCTGCTCGCCCGCAACAAGGGCGAGATCCGCCGGCTGGTCAACAAGCAGCTGACCATCAAGTTTTCGCCCGACCTGCGGTTCCGGCTGGATGACACCTTCGACCGGCTCGAAGACACCCGCCGGATGTTTGCCCAGGACAGTGTCCGGCGCGATCTGGACGAATGATGCTGCGTGGCGGACTGACAGCCCTGCTGCTCTGGCTGGCGGCGCCTGCCATGGCGGTGACCTGCTCGGACGAGCGGCACGAAGGCAACCGGTTCACCGTCTGCAAGGTGAAGCCCGGCGAGGAGGAGTTGCGGCTCTACCGCGCCGACGAGGCCGGTGCGCCCTATGGCACCTTCGCCAATCTCGAACGCGCGGTGCAGGCCGAGGGCAAGCAGCTGCGCTTTGCCACCAATGGCGGCATGTACCATGACGACCGCGCGCCGGTCGGCCATTACATCGAGAACGGCGAAGAGCAGATGCGGGTGATCGCCAACGAGGGCCCCGGCAACTTCGGCCTGCTGCCCAATGGCGTGCTCTGCCTGCGCGAAGGCCGGGCGGACGTGATCGAGACCCGCAAGTACCTCGACGAGACGCCGGAATGCCGATACGCCACGCAATCCGGCCCGATGCTGGTGATCGACGGCGCGCTGCACCCGGATTTTCTGCCCGACGGCACCTCGCGCTACATCCGCAACGGCGTCGGCACCTCCGAGACCGGCGACACCGCCTATTTCGTGATCTCCAACAATACCGTGACCTTCTGGGAATTCGCCAGCTTCTTCCGCGACGTGCTGGGCACGCCGCAGGCGCTGTTTCTCGACGGCAATGTCTCGCGGCTGCATGCGCCAGACATCGGGCGCAGCGATCTGGGCTTTCCCATGGGGCCGATCATTGCCGTCGTCGAACCTGACGCCTGAGGCCTAGCGCCGCGCGGTCACCACGTGACCACGGATCGGCGCCACCACCTCTCCCTCGCCATACCGCCGGGCGACCAGCGCCTCGGCCCGTGCCGTCGCCTCTTCCAGCCGCGCCGGACCCCGCGCCTCGATCTCGGAGCGGAGCGGCGTGCCCTGACAATAGGCCAGCGCCACGTCACGGGCGCTGGGGGCGCGGCTCTCGCCCTCGATGGTCTCGATCTCCACGTCTTCGAAACCCGCCCGTCTCAGGTCGGCCCGGATTTCGTCCGGGTCGTGATAGCCATGCGGCACCCTGGCCATGAAGCGCGGCGGATCCTCGGCAAAGACCTCGGCCAGCGCTTCGGTCACGCAGGCGGCAAAGCCGTTGCGCGCGATCTCGTCCCAGGTGCTGAAGATATACTGCCCGCCCGGCCGCAGCACCCGCCGGGCCTCGGCATGGCCTATTGCCCTGTCGGGAAAGAACATCACCCCGAACTGACAGCAGACCACGTCAAAGCTGGCATCGCCGAAAGGCAGGTGCAGCGCATCCGCCGGCTGCCAGTGCAGACCGGTGCTCTCGGGCTGTCGCGCCGCCGCGCGGGCCAGCATCGGCGGGTTGAGGTCGGAGACCACGTAGCGCGTGCCGGGCTTGAGCAGCGGCGCCAGCATCCGCGCCACCACGCCGCTGCCAGCGGCCGTCTCCAGCACGTCATTCGGGGCCAGCGCCGCCACGCGGCGCGCCATGTCCCTTGCATGCGCCTCGAAGATCAGCGGCACGAGACAGGCGTCATAGACATCCGGGATCGAACCGGCAAAGACCTTGTCGCTCTCCGCCATCGGAGTCTCCCCCCTCCTGTCAGGCAGGTCTCCAGTCTACCACAGATCAGCCGCGACCCGCCGTTTTTCTCGGCCCCTATTGACGGCTGCGCCGGCGTTTCCTATCCCCCGCGCTTCAATCACATCGCGGGGACATCATGGGACGCAAACGCAAGGGGCGCGACATTTCGGGCTGGCTGGTGGTGGACAAGCCCGCCGGGCCGACCAGCACCGCCGTCGTCAACAAGGTGCGCTGGGCGTTCCAGGCGAAAAAGGCCGGCCATGCCGGCACGCTCGACCCCGAGGCGACCGGCCTCTTGGCCGTGGCGCTGGGCGAGGCGACCAAGACGGTGCCATACGTGACCGATGCGATGAAGGCCTATGAGTTCACCGTGCGCTGGGGCGCGGCCACCAACACCGACGACGCCGAGGGCGAGGTGATCGAGACCTCCGACCTGCGCCCCAGTGACGACGAGATCAAGGCCGCGCTCGGCCAGTTCGTCGGCGACATCCAGCAGGTGCCGCCGCAGTTCTCGGCGGTCAAGATCGACGGCGAACGTGCCTACAAGCTGGCCCGCGACGGCGAGGATGTCGAGATCGCCGCGCGGCCCCTCTGGGTCGAGGAACTGCTGCTGGTCGACCGGCCCGATGCCGATACCGCGGTTCTGGAAATGACCTGCGGCAAGGGCGGTTACGTCCGCTCGATCGCCCGCGATCTCGGTCGGGCTCTGGGCTGTCTCGGTCATGTGGTCACCCTGCGGCGGGTCTGGTCGGGGCCCTTCGACCTCGACAACGCGGTGACGCTGGCGCGGGTTGAGGAACTGGCGCAGACGCCAGAGCTCGACGCGCTGCTGCTGCCGCTCGAGACCGGTCTGGGCGAGCTGCCAGAGCTGCACTGCGGTGTCGAGGCGGCGACCCGTCTGCGCAACGGCAACCCGGCCGAGGTGACCGGCGGCGGCGATGTCGACTTTGGTGAGACCGCCTGGGTCAGCCACCAGGGCACGCCGGTGGCGGTCGGTGAATATCGCGGCGGCAAGCTGCAACCCTCGCGCGTCTTCGTTCTCGACCAGGGCTGATGCTCGTCACCCGGACACATGACACGCCCGAGTGCCGCTCGGAGGCGATCTACAGCGATTGCGGGCTCTACCGCTATCGCCTGACCCGGGTCTGGGATGAGTCGGCGGGGCGGCTGGCCTTTGTCATGCTCAACCCCTCGACCGCCAGCGAAAAGGTCAACGATCCGACCATCGCGCGCTGCGAGAAACGTGCGCGGCTGCTGGGCTATGGCGCGCTCGACGTGGTCAATCTCTTTGCCTTTCGCGCCACAGCGCCCGAGGATCTGCGCGCCGCCGAGGCGCCCATAGGGCCCGAGAACGACACCTTTCTGAGCCGCGCCTGCGACGAGGCCGACATGGTGCTGGCGGCCTGGGGCGTGCACGGCGCCCACCGCGCCCGCGACACCGAGGCGCTGGCGCTGCTGGCGCGGGCGCAGGCAAAACTCTTTACCCTCGGGCTCACCCGGCACGGGCTGCCACGGCATCCGCTTTATGTCTCCTACGCCCAGAAACCACGGCATTTTGTGGTTAATGGCAGGTAAACACCTGTTTCCGTTAACCATTTACCTCGAATTGGTTTGCCCGAACTGCCCTGTCGCGGGATACTGACCCCGGGAAAGAGGGTGAGTTACCATGTTGCTGATCGCAGGCCTGCTGGGCATGGCGGCCATGGGTTCGGTCATGATGATCGGATCAGGTGGCGAAGATGACGATGACGCGGCCGGTCCCGCACGGGCGGCCGAGCTGACCGAGGACGAGCTCGGAACAACCGGCATGATCGAGCCGGCGGAAGAGCCGGAGGTCGGTGACGCGGATGAGTCGGAACTCGTCGGCAGCGACGACAATGACACCCTCGCCGGGGGCAATGGGCCTTCGGTGATTTCCGGCGGTGCCGGAAGCGATGCGATCGACGGCCAGGGCGGCGACGATCTGCTGATGGGCGAGGCCGGTGAAGACTGGATCTGGGGCGGCGACGGGGATGACACGCTGTCCGGCGGCGAGGATGACGACACACTGCATGGCGAGGCGGGCAATGACAGCCTGTCCGGCGATGCCGGCAATGACGAGCTTTTTGGCCATGTCGGCGGAGACCTGCTGCAAGGCGGCGCGGGTGACGACCTGCTGACCGACGGCATGGGCGAGGACACGCTCTACGGCGGCGCCGGCGATGACGGGCTGCTGGGCGGGCATGACGACGACAGTCTGTCGGGCGGGCTGGGCGGCGATTCGCTCTTCGGCGGCCAGGGCAATGACCTGCTCGACGGTCACGGCGGCCACGGGGACGGGGTCGATTACCTCAACGGCAACGCCGGCGATGACACCATCCTGGCCGATGGCGGCGATATCGTCACCGGTGGCGAAGGCGCGGATGACATCGTTCTGGGCGACACCAGCGGCGGGCCGGTCACGGTGATCGACTTTTCCCCCGGCGAGGATCAGATCCTGGTAATTGCCGAGGATCCGGGCTTTGGCGTCGATGTCGAACTGCTGCCGGACGCCGAGGACCCCGACCTGCTGCACATGACCGTCGATGGCGAGGAAGTGGCCCTGCTGCGCGGCGCCGAGGGCATGACCATGGCCGATATCCTGCTGGTGACCGAGGCCGAGGCGGCCTCCTGGCAGGTGCTTCCCCCTGCCGCATAGGCCGCCCGACGCGGCCTCTTTCCAAAACGACGAAATTGCCCTATAGGGCGCTCTTGGCCCGGCCTTTCGGTCGCGCTGCCATCTCCACGGGCCCTGCTGGACGACATCCCGGCTTGCGCCATAACCCTCAGATTTCCGAAAGGAGACCCCGATGTCGATTACTGTGGAAGAAAAAAGCCGTGTGATGAAGGAATTCGCCACGAAAGAAGGCGACACCGGTTCGCCCGAAGTTCAGGTGGCCATCCTCACCTCGCGCATCCGCACGCTGACCGAGCACTTCAAGACCCACAAGAAGGACAACCACTCCCGTCGTGGTCTCCTGAAGCTCGTCGCACAGCGCCGGAAACTGCTCGACTACCTCAAAGGCAAGGAAGAAGCGCGGTATCAGGACCTGATCAAGCGCCTCGAGATTCGCCGCTAAGGTTTCAGGCTCCGCAAGGACCCGAAGCGCCCGCCAGTGCAAACCGGCGGGCGTTTTTCGTTTACCGACCCGGTCTGTCAGCCGCTCAGGCCACGGCAACCCGCCCCGCCACGGCCTCTTGCAGCACGCCCTGTGACAGCGGCCGGTCAAAGATCACGCCGCAGTAGTGGCTGTTGGCCCAGACCACCCGCCCGGCGGTCTCGAACCCAGCGGCCTTGATGTCGACCTGCTCGGAATTGCCCTCGAGCCCGATCTGCAGCTTGGCACCGGCGGCGCTGATGTCGACGATGCGGCTGTCGCGGGTGGCGCCCTTCTGGGTGACCTGACAGGGGATGTCGCAGACAAAGCGCTGGTCGTTGCGCTTGCGGAACCGGGTCCAGCGCTCGGCGAGCAAGAGCCCGGCCAGCACCCCGACGCCCAGCAGAAGCGCCAGCATCACCGACCAGTCAATGCTCAGCCGCATGCCGTTGCCGCCGCTGGCGCCGGCGGTCTTGCTGCCATCGAGCGCTGCGGCGCGGGCCTGCTGCGCGTTGCGAGAGGCACAGTCGATGCGGGTGACCGCCGCCAGCAGTTGCGCGGTGCTGGCGGTCAAGGCCCGCACCTGTTCCGCCCGCGTACTGCCCCGCGTCGTGCCGCCCAAGAGCGCCCGGGCCGTTGCCACATGCTGGCCGACCAGCGTTTCGTAATCCTCGTAACCGTCCTGCACCATGGCGCGGCGCAATCCCGGCCCCTCGATCGCCTTGAGCGTTGTGGCAAAGCTGGTCTGGTGGCGCGACCTGCCCCCCGCCGCGAAATCGGCGACCACGGTCTCGGTCTGATAGGCCATGCGCAGCAGCCATTCCTCGAAGCGGCAACTGTCCTCGGCGGCCTGAACCGCGGTGGAGGAGGCCAGCAAAGCGCCGGCGGCGAGTGTGATCTTGAAATCGGACATGCGCCCTGTCAGCCCCGTATCGCCCCTGTGAACCCTGTCGCCGGATGGCACGCCGGCGACCGGCGGCCAATCCTTGCCGGGCCGCCCGCCCCCCTTTGCGGTGAGGTCCTCCAAGTCCTAGCACCGTGGCTTTACGAAAGGCTTAAGCCCGACAGGCAAGCGGCGGCCGGGAACGGGGCGTTATCCACATGCCGTCTTCCAATGTGACCAGAAACCCTGTATGTCCCCGGCCATCTGAGACGTGACGCAGGGACCCCGGCGCATGGAATGATGACAGGGGTCGGCGGCAATGGGGCCGCCATTCAAACGGGGACCCGGGATACGCCCGGGAGTGCCCCATACAGGATACGATGATGTTCAACATTTCGAAGAAAAGCATGCAGTGGGGCGAAGAGACGCTCACACTGGAAACCGGCAAGGTCGCCCGTCAGGCCGACGGCTCGGTCATCGCCACGCTGGGCGAGACCTCGGTCATGGCCAACGTGACCTTCGCCAAGGAGCCGAAGCCGGGTCAGGATTTCTTCCCCCTGACCGTGCATTACCAGGAAAAATACTACGCTGCCGGCAAGGTCCCCGGCGGCTTTTTCAAGCGCGAGGCGCGTCCGACCGAAAAAGAGACGCTGACCGCACGCCTGATCGACCGCCCGATCCGCCCGCTGTTCGTCGACGGCTTCAAGCATGAAGTGCTGGTGATGTGCACCGTGCTCAGCCACGATCTGGTCAACGACCCCGACATCGTCGCTATGATCGCCGCCTCGGCCGCGCTGACGATTTCCGGCGCGCCCTTCATGGGCCCGATCGCCGGCTGCCGCGTGGGTTACGTGGATGGCGAATACATCCTCAACCCCGAGGTCGAGGACATGCATGACCTGCGCCTCAACCCCGAACAGCGTCTCGACCTTGTCGTCGCCGGCACCAAGGACGCCGTGATGATGGTCGAATCGGAAGCCTACGAGCTGACCGAAGAGGAAATGCTCGGCGCGGTGACCTTTGCGCACGAGCAGATCCAGCCGGTGATCGACCTGATCGTGTCGCTGGCCGAAGAAGCGGCGAAAGAGCCCTTCGATTTCCAGCCGCCGGATTACTCCGAGCTCTACAACGCGGTCAAAGCCGCCGGTGAAGAGCAGATGCGCGCAGCCTTTGCCATCACCGACAAGCAGGAGCGCACCGCAGCGGTTTCCGCCGCCCGCACCGCGATCAAGGAAAAGCTGACCGAAGAGCAGCTCGAGGATTCCAACCTCGGCGCGGCGATGAAGAAGCTCGAAGCCTCGATCCTGCGTGGCGACGTGGTCAAGGGTGGCAAGCGCATCGACGGCCGTGACACCACCACCGTCCGCCCGATCGAATGCGAAACAGGCCTGCTGCCGCGGACCCACGGGTCGGCGCTGTTCACCCGTGGCGAGACCCAGGGTCTCGTGGTGACGACGCTCGGCACCGGCGATGACGAACAGTTCATCGACGCGCTGCACGGCAACTTCAAATCGAACTTCCTGCTGCACTACAACTTCCCGCCGTACTCGGTTGGCGAAGCCGGTCGCGTGGGCCCTCCGGGCCGTCGTGAGATCGGTCACGGCAAACTGGCATGGCGCGCGTTGCAGGCGGTTCTGCCGGCGCCGACCGACTTCCCCTACACCATTCGCGTGGTGTCCGAGATCACCGAATCGAACGGCTCCTCCTCGATGGCATCCGTCTGCGGCGGCTCGCTGTCGATGATGGACGCGGGCGTTCCGCTGAAATCGGCGGTTGCCGGTGTGGCCATGGGCCTGATCTTGGAAGATGACGGCGATTATGCCATCCTGACCGACATCCTCGGCGACGAGGATCACCTCGGCGACATGGACTTCAAGGTGGCGGGTACCGAGAACGGCATCACCTCGCTGCAGATGGACATCAAGGTTGCCGGCATCACGCCGGAAATCATGAAGAACGCCCTGGCCCAGGCCAAGGACGGTCGTCTGCACATCCTGGGTGAGATGAACAAGGCGCTGACCGGCGCTGCGGAATTCTCGATCCACGCGCCGCGCATCGAGACCATGCAGATCCCGACCGACAAGATCCGGGAAGTGATCGGCTCCGGCGGCAAGGTGATCCGCGAGATCGTCGAGCAGTCGGGTGCCAAGGTCGACATCAACGACGACGGCATCATCAAGATCGCCTCGCCGGACGGTGAAGCCATCCAGCGCGCATATGACATGATCCATTCGATCGTGGCCGAGCCCGAGGAAGGCAAGATCTACAAGGGCAAGGTCGTGAAGATCGTCGACTTCGGCGCCTTCGTGAACTTCTTCGGCAAGCGTGACGGTCTGGTGCACGTGTCCCAGATCGAGAACCGCCGCCTGAACCATCCGTCGGATGTGCTGAAGGAAGGCCAGGAAGTCTGGGTCAAGCTGCTGGGCTTCGACGATCGCGGCAAGGTGCGCCTGTCGATGAAGGTCGTCGATCAGGAGACCGGCGAGCCGGCGAAGAAAGAGGAAGACGCGGAGTAATCCGACTGTCTTTTGGACAAGGAAAGCCCCGGCGGAGACGCCGGGGCTTTTTGCTTTTGTGGTGTGTAGGGTTTCGCGCGCCGCAGTCCCGGACTTGATCCGGGACCTCATGGGCTGGGGGCGGGGACGAGGTCCCGGATCAAGTCCGGGACGCGATGGGCCTTGGAGACTCGTGTCGCCACTAAGCCGAAACGGAGGAGCAACTTCCCCGGCGCGGAATCAAGGCCGCAGGCCGCCGCGCCATCGCCGACCCGCCCCCCGGGGCGGCGATTGGTTTAGGTAGGCGCATCGCTCGGAGGTCTTCCGGATTTGGCTGGGATAAAGCGCTGCCGAACGAAGGTCGCATCGCCACCCCGCAGGTCGGCGATGGCGCGGCTCAGCAGCCGCTCAACGATCCCCGAACATGTCACCCAGCCCGCCGAGAACCGAGCCTTCGCCCTTGTTGCCGCCGATCCCGCCCGCCTGCAGCACCCGGTCTGCCAGGCGCGAGAACGGCAGGCTCTGCAGGAACACCGTGCCCGGCCCCCGCAAGGTGGCCAGAAACAGCCCCTCGCCGCCAAAGACCATCGACTTCAGGTTTCCCGCCCGCTCGATCGAATAGTCCACACCGGCGGTGAAGGCGGCGATGCAGCCGGTGTCCACGCGCAGCACCTCACCCGCCTGCAGATCGCGGCGGATCAGGGTGCCGCCTGCGTGGACAAAGGCCATGCCATCGCCGGTCAGCCGCTGCAGGATGAAGCCCTCGCCGCCGAAGAACCCGACGCCTAGCTTCTTCTGAAAGGCGATGTCGGTGCGGGTGCCGAAGGCCGCGCAGAGAAAGGCGTCCTTCTGGCAGATCACCTCGCCACCCAGCTGCGCCATGTCCATCGGCACGATCCGCCCAGGGTAAGGCGCGGCAAAGGCCACCCGGCGCTTGCCCTGCCCCTTGTTGGTGAAATGCGTGAGAAAGATCGATTCGCCGGTCAGCACCCGCTTGCCGACGTTCATCAGCGCGCCCATCACCCCGCTTGTGGGCGTCGATCCGTCGCCCATCCGGCTCTCGAAGGTGATGCCGTCTTCCATGTAATTCATCGCACCGGCCTCGGCGATCACCGTTTCGCCGGGGTCGAGCTCGACCTCGACGATCTGCATGTCGTCGCCGAAAACCTCGTAGTCAACCTCGTGGCACTGCATGGCCCAGGTCCTTTCATGAGTCCCCTGCCCCGATCCTAGACCCGAGGCACGGCCAACGAAAAGCCCGGTATTCCCGCCCTTTGCCCGGCCGCCTAGATAATCTCGTCCTCGTCAAACAGTGGCGCCGCTTCGCGCTGGTGCGACATGCCGTCGACCACCGCCTCGGCCACCTTGGTCGACGGCGTGAGCGCAATATGGAACAGCGCGTCGCCCTCGTTGACCACCGGCATATTGGTGCGGCCGATGATGATGCCCTCGATCTCGCTCAGCACCTCTTCTTCGACATCGCCGGTGGGGTCGGCCACCACGCCCAGCACCTCGCCCTCGGTGACGTAATCGCCGATGGTGCGATAGGTCCGCAGCAACCCGCCCAAGGGCGCGCGCTGCCAACTTGACCGCTCCGACAGCAGCGGCGGTGTCTTGACCTGCGGCACGCCGCGAGACCCGATCATGCCGAGGTGATGCATCACCCGCAGGATGCCCGACAGGCCTGCGCGGGCGGCATATTCGTCAAAGCGCAGCCCCTCGCCCGCCTCGTACAGCAGGATGTCGCAGCCCACCTCTTCGGCGGCATGGCGCAGAGAGCCGTCGCGCAGCTTGGATTGCAGCATCACCGGCGCGCCGAAGGCCTGACCCAGCTTGGCCAGCCGCGGGTTGCCGGGGGTCAGACGGATCTGCGGCAGGTTCTCGCGGCGGATGGCGGCGGAATGGAGGTCAATGCCCAAGTCGGAGCGGGCGACGATCTCGGTCATGAAGATATGCGCCAGCCGCGCCGCCAGCGAGCCCGAGGGATGGCCCGGGAAACAGCGGTTGAGATCGCGGCGGTCCGGCAGATAGCGCGAATGGTTGATGAAGCCGAAGGAGTTGACGATCGGCACCGCCAGGAGCGTGCCCGCCAGCCGCTCGATCGGCTTGGCGCGCAGCAGGCGGCGCACCACCTCGACGCCGATCACCTCGTCGCCGTGGATCGCCGCCGAGACAAAGACCACCGGGCCCGGGCGCTTGCCGTGAAAGACATGCACCGGCATGGTGACCGGCGTGTGATCGGGCATCTGGCTGACTGGCAGTTCGACGATCCCCTCGCTGCCCGGTTCAATCCGCGTGCCGCCGATTTCGAATGCTTCGCGCCTGGTCATGATCGCCCTCCGCCGCTGCTGTCTTTCGGCGATAGGAAAAACCGGCGGGCTTGTCCATTGCGGCGGTCGGATTGGCCGCACGGCAGCGGCAACCGCCGCAGCGAGGCCACAAAAAACCCCCGAAGCCGGGCTTCGGGGGTCTGTCGGGCCCGAGATCAGCGCAGGATCAGCTCGGCGCCTTGGTCTTGCGCAGATAGGGCAGCACGGTCTCGAACTCGCCGAATTTCTCCTTGGCGGCCTCGTCGTTGACCGCGGTCGGGATGATCACGTCCTGGCCCACCTGCCAGTTTGCCGGGGTGGCGACGCCATGCTTGGCGGCGGTCTGCAACCCGTCGAGCGCGCGCAGCACCTCGGCGAAGTTGCGGCCGACGTTCATCGGATAGGTCATCGACAGCTTCAGCTTCTTGTCCGGCCCGATGATATAGACCACGCGCACGGTGGCGCTGTCATTCGGGGTGGCGTTCTCGGGCAGGTAGAACTCGGCCGGCAGCATGTCGAAGGCCTTGGAGACCGCGAGGCCGTTGTCGGCAATGATCGGGAAACCGGCCTTGGTGCCGGCGACCAGTTCGATGTCCTTCTTCCAGCCCTTGTGCTCTTCGACGCCGTCGACCGAGATGCCGATCACCTTGGTGCCGCGCTTTTCCCACTCGTCCGAGAGCTGCGCCACGGCGCCGAACTCGGTGGTGCAGACCGGCGTGAAATCCTTCGGGTGCGAGAACAGGATCGCCCAGCTGTCACCGATCCAGTCGTGAAAGGTGATGGTTCCCTGGTCGGTCTCGGCGGTGAAATTCGGCACGGTATCGTTGATGCGCAGTCCCATGACAGCTCCTTCGGTTTGACGCTCCGGCAGCGCCGGATAATTTGATCAAATTATGATTGCGGTCTCTTGTGACCGTACTGATGTGGTGACACAGTGCCGCTAATCCAAGGGAGGTCAACCAATGATCGAGAAACGCCAGTTCTACATTGACGGTGCCTGGGTGGACCCCGCCGCACCGAAGGATCTTCACGTCATCGACCCGTCCACCGAAGAGCCCTGCGCGGTGATCTCGCTCGGTGATCAGGCGGATACCGATGCCGCTGTCGCCGCCGCCCGCGCCGCGTTCGACGGCTGGGCCGCGACCCCGCTCGACGACCGGGTGGCGCTGCTGCGCAAGCTCTACGACGTCTACAAGGCCCGCGCCAAGGAGATGGGCGCAGCCATCAGCAAGGAGATGGGCGCGCCCATCGACTATGCCAATGCCAACCAGGTCGGCGCCGGCACCTGGCACATGAGCGGTTTCTTCAAGGCGCTCGAGGGCTTCAGCTTCGAGAGCGATTTCACCGCCACCGAGAAGCACCTGAAAGAGCCGATCGGCGTCTGCGGGCTGATCACGCCCTGGAACTGGCCGATGAACCAGGTGGTGCTCAAGGTCTTTCCGGCGCTGGCCGCGGGCTGCACCGTGGTGCTGAAACCGTCCGAGGTGGCGCCGCTGTCGTCGCTGCTCTTTGCCGAGTTCGTCGACGAGGCGGGCTTCCCCAAGGGGGTGTTCAATCTGGTCAACGGTGACGGCCCCGGCGTCGGCACGCAGCTTTCGGTGCACCCGGATGTCGACATGATCTCCTTTACCGGCTCGACCCGCGCCGGCATCGCGATTTCCAAGGCGGCGGCAGACAGCCTGAAGCGGGTGTCGCTGGAGCTGGGTGGCAAGGGCGCCAACATCATCTTTGCCGATTCCGACGAAGACGCGGTCAAGCGCGGCGCGCGGCATTGCTTTGCCAACTCGGGCCAGTCCTGCAACGCGCCGACCCGGATGCTGGTGGAACGCTCGCGCTATGACCAGGCGGTGGAGATCGCCGCCGGGGTGGCCGAAGCCACCCGCGTCGGACCGGCCTCGGAGCCCGGCAAGTTCATAGGCCCCGTGGTGTCGGAGGTGCAGTTCGAGAAGATCCAGAAGCTGATCGAGACCGGCATGCAGGAGGCGCGGCTGGTCGCCGGCGGCCCGGGGCGGCCCGAGGGGCTGAACCGCGGCTATTTCGTGCGGCCGACGGTCTTTGCCGATGTGACCAATGACATGACCATCGCGCGGGAAGAGATCTTCGGCCCGGTGCTGTCGATCCTGCCCTTCGACAGCGAGGAAGAGGCGGTGGCGATTGCCAATGACACGCCCTACGGGCTGGCGGACTACGTGCAGACCGAGGACGACGAGAAACGTCGCCGGGTGGCACGGCGGCTGCGCGCCGGGATGATCGAGACCAACGGTCAGGGCTTTGCCCAGGGCTCGCCGTTTGGCGGCTACAAGCAGTCCGGCAACGGCCGCGAAGGCGGAAAGCACGGGCTGGACGAGTTTCTCGAGGTCAAGGCGGTGTCCGGCTGGGCCGCCGAGTGAACCGGGGGCGGCGGTGAAAACCGCCGCCTTTTTTGATACGGGCGCAAGCCGCACCATCGCCGACCCGTGGGGTGGCGATCCGACTTCGGTTCGGCGGCGGTTTATCTCAGCCAAATCCGAAGATGATCTGATCGGTGCGCTCAAGGCAGCCAAATCGCCGCCCCGGGGGGCGGGTCGGCGATGGTGCGGCGGCCTGCGGCCTTGATTCCGCACCGTGGCATTTGGCCGGGGCTTTGCAACAGATCGGCCATGGCCCGTTTCGCGTCTGACAGGCTGTCGACGCCTGTTTGCGACCGAACTATTCCGGAAGCGTCACACCCCACCCCGGTATGCGCAAAACGCAATCCGGGTATGCAAATTTCACATTGAGATTCAACAAACTGCGCTTGTCCGACTCGGATGCATCGCCTACCTGCGATTCATGGCCAAGCGCCATTGGATGCCAACCGCTCAACCCCCGAGGAGTGGACCAATGATGACACGTGACGAAATCATCCGCGATGCGCGCAGCCGCGCCGGCACCCTGCCGGCCGTGTTCATCGTCTATGGCGTCCTTCTGGCCACCATGGTGGCCACCGGGATGGCGATGACCTGAGGTCAGCCGCGACCTGTCTACCCCCTGCGCCTTCGGGCTTCAACCGCAGACCGCCGTCCCGGGCCTGACCCGGGACCTCACGGCGTTGCAAGGACGCGTCTGCCGTGGAGGCCCCGGATCAGGTCCGGGGCGCGCGTCGCGCATGGCGTCAGACGTCGGCCGCTTCACCCACGTTGTCGACACCCCGCTCTTCGAGCAGCGTGGTCAGCCAGTTCGGGTCCATCTCGGGCACCGAGCTGAGCAGCAGGTCGGTGTAGGGATGGTGCGGCGGGGTGAACATCTCGTCCTTGGGCCCCTGCTCCACCACCTTGCCGTATTGCATCACCACCACCTCGTCGGCGATCGAACGCACGGTCGCGAGGTCGTGGGTGATGAACATGTAGGCCAGGTCGAGCTCGTTCTGCAGCCGGTCGAGCAGCTTGAGAATGCCCTCGGCCACCAGCTGATCGAGCGCCGAGGTGACCTCGTCGCAGATGATGAAGGTGGGCTCTGCCGCCAGCGCCCTGGCGATGCCGATGCGCTGCTTCTGGCCGCCTGACAGCTCTGGCGGATAACGGTTGTAGTACTTCGACGGATCGAGCTCGATCAGGTCGAGCAGCTCGTCCACCCGGTGCTTCAGATCAGCGCCCGACAGGCAGGAATAGAACTGCGCCGGCCGGCCGATGATCTCGGAGATCCGCACCTTGGGGTTCAGCGCCGTATCGGCCATCTGATAGATCATCTGCGCCTGGCGCAGCTGGTCCTTGGAGCGGTCCTGATAGCGCGGCGGCAGCGGCTCGCCCTGAAACAGCACCTGGCCGTTCGACGGCGGCAGCAGACCTGTGATCACCCGGGCGGTGGTCGATTTGCCAGAGCCGCTTTCGCCCACCACGGCGACGGTCATGCCCTTGTAGATGTCGAAGGACACGTCATCGAGCACCTTGACGCCGCCGGTATAGGAGGCGTCGACGTTCTGCACCGAGATCAGCGGCGTCTCGCCCTTGGGCCGCGGCTTCTGCGGCCGCTCGAAGCTGCGCACCGCCCAGAGCGACTTGGTGTAATCCTCCTGCGGATTGTCCAGCATCTCTTCGGTCGGCTGCTGCTCGACCTCTTCGCCCTTGAGCAGCACCTTGATGGTATCGGCCATCTGCGCCACCACGGCGAGGTCATGGGTGATGTAGATCGCGGCGGTGTTGAACTGGTCGACGATGTCACGGATCGCCGCCAGAACCTCGATCTGGGTGGTCACGTCGAGCGCCGTCGTCGGCTCGTCAAAGATGATCAGGTCCGGCCGGCACGACATCGCCATCGCCGTCATCGCCCGCTGCAACTGCCCGCCGGACACCTGGTGGGGATAGCGAAAGCCGATCTCCTTGGGGTTGGGCAGGCGCAGACGCTCGTAGAGGTCCATCGCGTCTTCCTGCGCCTCGATCCGCTTCTGGATGCGGTAGTGCAGCGGCGCCTCGGTGTGCTGGTCGATGATCTTGTGCGCCGGGTTGAAGCTGGCGGCCGCCGACTGCGCCACATAGGCGATACGGCTGCCCCTCAAAGCGCGCCGCTCGCCCTCGGTGGCGGTGGTCAGCTCCATGCCGTCGAACTCGATCTTCGAGCCTTCGACAATGCGGGTGCCGTCGCGGGCATAGCCCATGGCGGCGGCGCCGATGGTGGACTTGCCGGCCCCGGATTCGCCGATCAGCCCCATCACCTCGCCGCGGTGCAGGGTCAGGTCGACGCCCTTGATGATCGGCACCCAGGTCTCGCCGGTGTAGCCCTCGATCTTGAGGTCCTTGATCTCGAGCAGAACGGATTTGTCGTGTACCATCTAGCTTACTCCTTCAGTCCGGAGGACCGGAACAGCATCCAGTCGACAACGAAGTTGACCGCCACGGTCAGCAGGGCGATCGCCGCCGCCGGGATCAGCGGGGTGATGTCCCCGAACGAGATCAGCGTGGCGTTTTCCCGCACCATCGAGCCCCAGTCCGCGGTCGGCGGCTGGATGCCGAGGCCCAGGAACGACAGGCCCGCCACCAGCAGGAAGACAAAGCAGAACTCGAGCCCGAATTCGGCGATCAGTGGCGCGGTGGAATTGGGCAGGATTTCCTTGCGGATCAGGTAGCTGTCCTTTTCGCCGCGCAGCTTCGCCGCCTCGATATAATCCATCACCACCACGTTGCCAGCCACCGCCCGCGTCAGGCGGAAGACCCGCGGCGCATAGATGATCGCGACGGCAATGATGATGACATAGACGTGCGGCCCGAAGATCGACAGCATCAGCAGGGCAAAGATCAGCGAGGGGATCGACATGATCACATCGGCAAAGCGCCCCATGGCCTGGTCAAACCAGCCGCCCTTGGTGGCGGCCAGCAGACCGCCGATCGCGCCAAGCGCAAAGGCGGCAATCGTCGCCGCCAGCGCCAGCCCGACCGAGTTGCGCGCGCCGTAAATGATCCGGCTGAACATGTCGCGGCCCAGCTGATCGGCGCCCAGCAGCATGTTCTCGTCCGCCGGGGCAAAGGACGAGGCGATGACCTCGCTCTCGCCGAAGGGCGCGATCCAGGGCGCGAAGATCGCGGCGATGGCATAGGTGAAGATCACGAACATGCCGAAGGCCGCGGTCAGCGGCGCGGTCTTGAGCTCCTTGCCGAGGTTGGTGGGCACCAGCAGCACGAGGAATTCGCGGAAGCTGTAGGACACCCCCGCCGCGAATGCCAGCGCCGCCGCCGCGGTGGCGACGAAGCGCAGCGCGCCGGTGCCGCCGACGATGCCCAGGATGAAGCTGATCAAAGTCAGCGAGAACAGCAGGATGAAGGGCCCCCGCTTTTCGTAGAACGCCGCCAGACATGATGCGATGATCAGGCAGGCGAAGTAGAGAATGACGAATACGCTCATGGTCTCTCTCCCTTACTTCGGATGCCGCAGGCGCGGATTTGTGAGGATTGCGCCGACATCGGCTGCCAGATTGAGCAGGATGAAGGTCGCCGCGAAGATCAGGCAGCAGGCCTGAACGATGGGGAAGTCACGCTTCGACACCGCGTCGACCAGCGCCTGGCCGATGCCGGGATAGACAAAGACCACCTCGACCAGCACCACGCCGGTAATCAGGTAGGCCAGGTTCAGCGCGATGACGTTGATGATCGGCGCCCAGGCATTGGGCAGCGCGTGTTTCACGATCACCTTCCAGGGCGGCGTGCCTTTCAGCCGCGCCATCTCGATGTAGGGCGAGGCCAGCAGGTTGATGATCGCCGCCCGGGTCATCCGCATCATGTGCGCGGTGACCACCAGGACCAGCGTCAGCGCCGGCAGGAAGGTGCGGTGCAGCAGGTCGAGAAAGGACATGTCGGCGCGCAGGCTGGCGATCGCCGGGAACATGCCGGTCTTGACCGAGAGATAGAGGATCAGGATGTAGCCGAGAAAGAACTCCGGGCTAGAGATCGAGGTCAGCGTCAGCACGTTTGCGACCCGGTCGAACAGGGTGTTGCGCAGAAGCGCCACGATCACGCCCAGGGTGATGGCAAAGGGCACGGCGATCACCGCGGCATAGGCCGCGAGAAACAGCGTGTTGACGAAACGCTCGGTGATGATCGAGCTGACACGTTCGCCGGACACGACCGAATTGCCGAAATCGCCGACGACGGCACCGCCCAGCCATTCGAAATAGCGCACGAAGGCGGGTTTGTTCAGTCCCATCTCCTCGCGCAGGGCGGCCAGGTTCTCTGGCGTGGCACCCTGGCCCAGAACCGCTTCGGCGATGTCACCGGGCAGCAGTTCGACCATGAAGAAGATGATGACGGATATGACCAGAAGCGTGATGAGGCCAAAGCCCAGACGCTTCAGGACGAGGCTCAGAATGTCCCCCATTGAGGCTCTCCCTTTGCTTTTTATCCCGCGCCAGGCGTGGGTCTTTGGGCCCGGTCAGGGGCCGGTGCGATGGCCCGGGACGCGCCCGGGCCACCACCTCTGTCAGGGTCGGCTCAGCCGTCGAACCACCAGCGGCTGGCGGCGCGGCAGCCGTCCATTTCCCAGCTCGCGGCCAGTTCGCCGCTGTTCTGGACGTTGGACCGGCGGCCGTAGACGAAGTTCCGGAAGAACGGGATGATCGTGCCGCCATCGTCGCGGGCGATCTCGGCCATCTCGCGGTAGATCTCGGAGCGCTTGGCATCGTCCAGCTCGGACTTGCCCTGCAGCAACAGCTCGTTGAAGCGCTCGTTGTCCCAGAAGCTCTCGTTCCAGGCCGCGTCGTTCTTGTAGGCCAGGGTGTACATCACGTCCGGTGTCGGACGCGCGCCCCAGGCCACGGCGCAGAACGGCTTTTTCAGCCAGACGTCCGAGTAATAGCCATCGTTGGGCTCGCGCACGACGGTGATGTCGATGCCCGCCGCCTTGGCCTGCTCGGAGTAGAGCACGCACATGTCGACCGCGCCCGAGAATATCGATTCCGCCGAGGACAGGTTGATCTTGAGGTTCTCGTGACCGGCCTTCTTGAGCAGCGCCTTGGCCTTGTCGGGGTCGTAGCTGAGCTGGTCGAGCCCCTCGGGGTAATAGGGCTGCGCCGGCGAGTGGTGGAAATCGTTGCCGGGCGTGCCGGCGCCAAAGGCGATCTTTTCGACGATCTCCTCGCGGTTCATCGCCAGTTTCAGCGCCATGCGCACGTCGACATTGTCGAACGGCGCGGTGTTGCAATGCATCGGCATGGTGATCGCCGAGGCCGAGGGCACGTTTTCCACGATCAGCTGCGGATTGCGCTGCATCAGCGCCATGGTCTTGAGGTCGATGGCCGAGACCGCGTCGACATCGCCGGTGACTAGGGCGGTCTGGCGGGCGTTGGGATCGTTGATCGCGATCATCTCGACCGCGTCGAAATAGGCGCCTTCGCCGTGCCAGTCGTCATGCCGCTCGAGCTTGAAGCCGACGCCGAACTCGCCATCGACGATCTTGTAGGGGCCGCAGCCGATGCCGCTCTGCCAGTCGATGCCGTCCTCGGTCGCCGGCTGGATCGTCAGGTGATAGTCGGTCATCAGCCAGGGCAGGTCGGCGTTCGGGCCGGTCAGCTTGAAGACGACGGTCAGATCGTCGGTCTTGGTGATGTCCTCGACATCCGCGAGCAGTGCCTTGGCCGCCGAGGTGGAGTTTTCGCCGCGGTGGAAGTTCATCGAGGCGATTACGTCATCGGCGGTACATTTGCGGCCGTCGTGGAAGGTGACGTTGTCGCGGATCTTGAAGGTCCATTCCGAAGCATCCTCGGAGCCGGTCCACTCTTCCGCCACGTCGCCGCCCAGGGTCTGATCGGTGTTGATCAGCGTCAGATAGGCGCGGTGGGTGTGGGCCAGGAAGATCTGCTGGATCGACAGATAGGTGCCGGGATTGTGGGTGTCGGACGAGTTGTTGTCATGGATGCCCACCCGGAAGGTGCCGCCGGATTTGGGCTGCGCCTTGGCCTCGGTGGTCCAGAGACCGGTGGCGGCAGCGGCGGTCACGCCGGCGGCGGCCGAATGGCGCATGAAGTCGCGCCGCGACAGGCGACCGAGGCGCGCCTCGTGCGTCAGCCGGTCCATCAGGCTTTGGTCTTTTTTGTTACGCATGGTGTGTTCTCCCTGTTGTCATGCGAGGGCCCGCCGTTTGCGGCGGGTCATGCCGTGGCCCCCTGCGGGGCCATCGACCGAGGTCTTGGCTGTCGGGCCGCCGTGGCGGCAGAACAGGTCGGTCGGTCGACGCATTCCGAAATGCTTTTTCCTGTTTCCCTGCGTGGCATCCGCCCAGGCGCGCGCATCATCACGCCGGCCTTTGTGCCACGCGGGCCGGTCTCCGGTGCGACGTTCGCTTGTGCGAAAACGACACCTCCATCGAAACATGATCACCGGCGCTAATCCACTCAAATTCTCGAAATCTCTTGTCTTTTTCGCAGACAGGCCCCGGGGCCAGCCTGCGCGAAATGAACCGGAAACGACAGAAATGTCGTTTTCGCACGCCGAGCACCGGCTTGCAACCAAGCGGCCCGGTGCCGCGCCACGGCCGAAGCGCAGCGCGGGCTCGTCGGAGAGGGCGCGCCGGTGCCCTTCGGCGGGCGCGGCCCTGGCCCCGACGCCTGCTGGCCGCAGCTGCCTAGATGGTATCACTTTCCCTGTCATCGCCCCCGAGTGTGCGGGCGAGACCGGCGGATCCCGGGCCGAAAACCGAAGGTTTGGCGGCCGAATCCGACCTCTGCCGCGGTCAGTCGTCGTCCGGCAGCCACTCGCAGGGCACCGCTGGCATCACCGAGCGCAACAGCGTCACCGCGGACTCGAGCCCCTCGCCCGCGTCGATCAACCGGTCCTGTGGCTGGATGCTGAGCCAGCCGTCATAGCCCGCCATCCGCAGCCGGTAGCAGAACTGCCGCCACCAATCCGCGCCATGGCCATAGCCCGGCGTCACCGGAGACCAGGCTCGCGCCGGCACATCGCCCAGCGCACCGGTCTCCAGCCGCGAGGTGGTGGCCAGCACCGACGCGTTGAGCATCACGTCGCCCGCATGCACATGGTGGATCGCCTCGCCCAGCGCCTCGGCCGCGACCAGCGGATCGGCCCCCATCCAGGCCAGTTGCCCGGGATCGAGGCTGGCGCCCAGCATCGGCCCGACCAGTTCGCGCAGCTTCAGCAGGCTGGGAACGTTGTAGACACATTGGTTGCCGTGCAGCCCCAGAGCGATCTGCCGCACACCGCTGTCGCGGGCGACGGCGACCGCCGCCTCCCAGAAGGGCAGAAGCACCTCATCCCACTGGAACCGCAGGATATCCTGCGTCTCCGGCGGCCAGGACGAGACCACCCAGTTGGGCATGGTGTCGGTGGCGGTGCCGGCGGGCAGGCCCGACATGGTGCAGACCGTGCCGATCCCCATCTCGCCGGCCAGCCGAATGGTATCGAGCAGGCAATCGCCCTGCGCCCGGTCGGTGGGATGCAGCGGGTTGCCGCTGGCATTCAGACTGACGATCTCCAGTCCCCGGCTCTCGAATGCGCGGCGAAACCGACGCCGCGCCTTGGGGTTGCCCTTCAGCTCGGCCAGATCGACATGGGGCGCCTGCGACCAGCCGCCCGTCGTTACCTCGACACCCTTGAGCCCGAGCGCCGCCGCCCGGTCTAGCATGGCGTCGCGCGAGAGATCCGCCATGCAATCCGACACACAGCCCAGCTTCATGCGCGCGCCCCCATGGGTGCGCTGCGCGGTTCATCTGAAATCATTCCAAGGCTCCACACGCGGCCCGGCCCCGACCGCATGTCAACGCCCTGCGCCGCGCTCATTGATGCGACCTGCGCAGCATGGCCCGGAATGGTTGCCAGAAGGCTAACGGGGACAGGCGGCCTGTGAATGCGCCAGACGAGCGGGGGCCAACTCACCCGGTCGCCAGCCGTCAGTGAAGGGTGAAACCGGACCAAGGAACTCGGGAGACCTGGCCCTTGCAGAAAGCCAGCCAATCCAGTCACTTCGCCGAAATCCGACGCCCCGGGCCCCTCCCGTCAGGCGCGCAAGTTGACGAATGCCACCGCCCAGAGCTGAGAGTTCCACGACCTCCGCAGCGCGCCGGCTCGGGCCGCCAATTTGTCCCGAATCGGCATTTCAGGTAGATTGGGCAAGCGCTATTCAGGCGCCACAGAGTGGCTTTTATGCCTTTACGCATACCCCTCGACCGAACTGCCCTTGTCCGTCTGATAGCCACGGCGGCCTGTTGCCTCGCCCTGCTCCTCGCCCTTCCCGCGCTTGCCGAGGTCGGCTCGGCGCTTCGCCTGAGCACGGATGTCCGGCGCGGCGATGCGCCCCTGACCGTGCAGTTCAGGCCGCTCGCCCGCACCTATCCGGCCGGCAAGATCGCCCGGGTCGAGATCGATCCCGGCGACGGCTCCGGCGCGATCGTGCTGCACACCGGCCGTGGCTGGTTCCGGCCGCGACCGCGCCATTCCTATGGAACGCCGGGCACCTATTCGGCCAGGCTCACCATGCTGACGGACGACGGCCAGCGGTTGACCACCCGCACAAGGATCACGGTCCTGCCAGCGACCCCGGCCGATCCTTCTGAGTTGCTGACGGCCACGCCGGTGACCGGCGATGCCCCGCATGAGGTGACCTTCAAGATCGGTGGCGCCACGTTGCCCTTTACCGCGCGCAGGGGCCGGCTCAGCTTTGGCGACGGTCAAGCGATATGGGTCATGCCGCATGAAACGGTGACCCACAGCTATGCCCGGCCGGGGCGCTATGCGGCGCGTCTCGACATTCGGGGGGATCGCGGCAACCGCGCACGGGCGCTGCGGGTGATCACGGTCGCTGAACAGGCGCGGCTGCGGTTCACCGTGGCGCCCGCCAGTGGTGTGGCGCCGGTCGAAGTGACGCTCCGGGCCAATGTCCCGCGGGGCGATGTCCAGCGCGCCGGCGTCCTGCAGGACGGGCGCGAGATTCTGGGGACCCAGGCCATCACCGGCCGCGCCGAGGGCCACCTGCGCCTCACCCTGACCGAGCCCGGCACCTACCGTTTCGAGCTGCGTGTGATCACCCGCAACGGCCGGCGCCACCGCGAGTTGAGAACCGTCACGGTCCGACCGGCAAATCTGGCCGACGCGGGGCCCACCTTCTATGCCCACGATGGCGGTGTCGTTCAGATTGTCCAGCAGGGCGGCTCCTTCGAGGCGATCATGCGGGCGCCGACGGTCGATCAGGCGCGCAAGGGATACGATATCCACACGGTCCTTGCGCGCGGCGCCTTTGCCAACCGGGCCTATTCAGCACTTCGACCGCTCGATCCCGACAATCCCGACAGCCCGCGCCGCCGGTTCTACGAAAGCCATCCGGTGCAGATCGCGGGCGGCACCTATCTCATTCGCGATGAGGATTGCCCCGATCAATGGGGGCAATACGCCTTTCACATCAATTACGACCCGGCCGGCAAGGCGACGGCGATTTCCGGCCCGGTGACCTTTGCAAGCTACACCACCCGCAGCGACCGGGCCCATGCGCGGCTCGGCCTGCCGCCGGGGTCGCCCGGGATTGTCGGCAATATCGCCTGGGTCAACCACCTGATCTCCATCATGCGGGCCGCCGGCGATTACAGCGACCGCCCGCATGAATGTGTTGCCTCGGATGCCGCCGACGACATCCGCCCCGCGGTCTTTACCCGGATTACCGAGGAAGAGGCCCGTGCGATTGCGCGCGAGAACATCGGCGCCACCCGTGATTTCGCCCAGATTGCCTATGACACCAGCGACCGGAGCGTCCCGGGCGATGGCACGCCGCGAAACCGCGACGCCGAAAGCGGCGAGACCGCCGTCAGCAGCGACCCGGTGATCCTGGCCAGTGGCGAGTTCATCGAGACCGCCACCGATCTCGAAGGGCCGGCGCCGCTGGGCCTGGGCTGGCGGTTCCAACGCACATACCGCAGCCAGTCGCTGAACCACACAAGCCTGGGCCATGGCTGGACGCACAATTATCAGCTCGCCCTGACCCGCGACAGAGAGGGCTGGCGGCTGCGCGACGAAAACGGCGCGCATGCGCTTTATGTGGCGTCGGGCGATGGCAGCTTTGCAACTGCCGACGGATCGCGGCTCGACATCGGCGAGACCCGGCGCCGGATCACCTTTCCCTCGGGCCGGGTCTACGACTTCCAGCCGGTGACCGAAGATCCCGACCGCTCGTATCTGGAGGCCATCGAAGACCCGACCGGGGCGCGGATGTCGATGGACTACGATCTGCTCGGGCGACTTGTCCGTGTGACCGATCCCGCCGGGCGGCAGGCGCGGTACAGCTATGACAGCAATCGCGGCTACCTTGTCGGGGTGACAGCGCCCGATGGCCGCGCGGTGCACTTCGACCATGACGCCCAAGGCAACCTGACGCGGGTCGCGCAGGTCTCGGCGGTCACCGGCGACACGCTTGCGGAAACCCGGTTTGGATATGCCGCGGTTGATGAGGCGGCCGAGGCCGCGCTGCGCCACAACCTGACCGAGATCAGGCTGTCGCCCGGCAGCGGTGGCGGCTGGGGCGTGATCCGGCTGCAATACGGCGCGGACCCCGAGGCGCTCGATTTCGACCGGGTGATCTGGCAGCAGACCGACACGCTTGTCGAAACCTTCGCCTATCGGCGGGGCGCGGACCCGGAGCAGGAGACCTTTGCCACCACCCTACAGGCCCCGGGGCGCGCCACCGAAGAGCATGTCTTTGCCCCGGACGGACGGCACCTTGGCACCAGCTATGTCCTCCCGGACGAGACCCTTCTGGAGACGCTGTTTCTGTATGACGCAGAAGGGCGGCGGAGCGGGCAGCAGTTCGCGGATGGATCGCGGATCGAGATCCTGCCCGGCTCCGATCCGGATGTCAGCGTGTTGCGCGAAACACCCGCCGAGACGCAGACCGGGGCGACAGACAGGCTGTGGCTCTATCAGTCGGAGCCGCGCTTCGGCCAGTTGCGGGCGATCTACGGGCCGTTCTCGGGCACCGTGCCGACCTTGGCCGAGGCCGCCCCGGCGCTGCAGATGCAGCGCGTCTTCGACTACGAGAGCGACGGCGGCGGCAGTCTCGGGCGGATCGTGAGCGAAGAGCGGAAAGGCGCAGACGGCACCACCCGGCGGATCGAGTACAGCTGGAACGAGGACGGGTCTCTGGCCGAGATGCGCCTGCCGGGAACGGCCCGCCGCACTTATGCCTATGACACATCGGGCGCCCTGCAGGAGGTGACGGATCACCTTCAGGATGGCAGCGCCTGGACCATCGCACGTTATGACTGGGACGACGCCGGTCGGCTGATCGGCGCGCAGCAGGGGGATGGCGTCTTTACCGGGTTCGAGTGGGACGCCGACGGGCGCATGGTCCGAAGCCTCGGGGCCGACGGTACCGAACGCCAATTCCACCATGACGGCGCCGACAGGGTGATCGCAGAAGACCTGAACGGCGCGCGGCGGGCCGAGTACGCTTATGATGCCTTTGGCCGGCTCAAGACGCGCCGGCTTTTTCGCGCCGAAGGCGAGCCCGTCGAAGAGCATTACGTCCACGACGCCTTTGGCCGCCTGATCGCCATGGAGGACCCGGCCGGGCGCTGGGAGCGTGACCAAGACCCCCTAGGCAGGACAATCGCCGAGCGCCTGCCGGACCGGCCGGAACGGCGATTTGCCTATGACGTCCTGGGGGCGCTGGTGCGCGAGGAAGGCGAGGGATGGTGGCTGACCCACCGCCACGACCGCGACGGACGACGGATCGAGACGCTGTTCCACGACGGCACCCGCACCAGCTTTGACCATGCCGCCGGGCTGCCGGTCCGCCAACAGAGCTTTTCGGCCGACGGCAGGCTGCTCGAAGACCTGCTGATCGATCCCGGCGATGCGACGCTGGGGGTCGCGCAGGCGCTGGGCGAGGCCGCGATCTGGAGCGGGCCGCCCGGTCGCGCCGCCCCTGCCCTGACGGCTTATGCGCTCTCCGATCTCGACATCGGGGTCGACGGCCGGCTGACGCGGTTCAAGCTGCAGGACGGGGCCGAATGGCAGATCAGATACACGCCGACCGGGCAGATGGCCTCGCTGGCGCGGAACGGCATCGAATATTTCGGCGCAAGCTTCGACGCGGCAGACACACCCACCTCGCTGCATTTCTACGGTTTCTCACCCCGTCAGATTGCCCGTGACGGGGGTGAGGTCGTCACCATCGACGGCCGTGGGGCGATCCTCCGCGACCGTCAGGATGTTTTCGGCAACCTCATCAGCCGGACCGCTCAACTGGGTGAGGCCGTGCAAACGCTTGATTTCGAGCGGGACGCGCTTGGTCGGATGATCGCACACAGCCGCGATGGCGTCAGGTGGCAGCGAGAATTCGGCGACGGGTCCGCGACCCGCGAGACCCTGACGCTGCCGGACGGTGCGCGCTATCACCTGACCCGGCGCCTCGATGACCGGGGCCGGTTGGTCGAGCGTGTGCTGCCGTCGGGACTTGCCCTGACCTTCCACTATCCGGATGAAGACCAGGTTGAGCTGTCGGTCAACGACGATGTGCTGAGCCTCACCTACGACGGCTCCGGCGCCCTCACCCGTGCTGCGTTGGGCACGGCAGAGATCACCTATGCCTATCCGGCGGCCCAGGCTCGGGACGGTCGCTTTTCCGTCGCGGTCAACGGGATGGTACTCCAGTCGCTTCAGATCGACACCGGCCGCGTGCGCGGCATCCATGATCCGATCAGCGACGAGGTCAGACCGTTCGCGCATGATACCGCCGGACGGCTGACGGCCGCCTTTGTGCCGGGCCCTGACTGGATGTCGGCGGACCGGTTCGCCTATGACGCCCTGGGTTCGCCGCTCGGCACCTCTGGCGAGACGATGCTGCCCGGGCATGGCGAGATGACGCATGCGGCGGCGCTGGACCCCGACGGACGGGTGCTTGGCATGACCGAGCGGAGCTTCCGGCGCGATGCCTTTGGTCAGGTGAGCGGCGCCGAGACCGGCGGCACCGAAAGCCGATATCTGCGCGACGCACAGGGCCGGGTTGTCTCTCTGACCGGCGCCGGCCTGCGCCATGACATCCTCTACGACGGCGGAACCATTGCCGAAGTGCATGGCGGAGATCAGGGGCCGGTGACATACATCGCCGACGCCAACGGCCTGCTGATCGCGCGTCACGTAGGTGGCACGACGGAGCTTCTGGCGCTCGACTACGGCGGCGCGCCGATTGCGGCAGTCAACGGCGACGGGACGATCACCGAACGGACCTATCTCTCGCCCTTTGGCCGGATCCTCGACGGCAGTTTCAGCGCCCTGCCCCCCGAGATGCCGCGCCCCTTGTTCCACGGCATGCTCTTCGATCCGCGACAGGCGCTCTACCTGACGCCTTACCGGGCCTATCTGCCTGAACTCGCCCAGTTCCTCGCGCCGGAACCGCTCGGGCCGCTGGCCTCGGTCCATCCCTATCTCTACGCGCAGGGGGATCCCTTCACCTATCGCGATGCCACCGGCGCTCAGAGCAGCGGGTCGATGCAGACCAACACCGACGGCGACGCGGCCCGAGGCTTTGTCACGGCAGGGCAGGATGCGCTTAACGCGGTTCCCAATAAGCTCAAAGAAGAGCTGAACGGGCGTATGGCTGACGCCGACCCTGGCAGGCGCAACCGGCAGGCCGGCGGCACACCGCCCGGCCAGGGCGAGAAACGGCGCGCCCGCCAGCCGGGACCGGACAGCTATACTGTCCCGCCGTCGCCACCGGAAACTCCGGAACAACGCCGCCAGCGCCGCGAACGCGAGGCCCTGCGGCAAGCCGCGCTCAGCGATCTGCAGCGCAACATCGCCGAACAAGAAGCGCGCGACCGTGCTGCGAATGCAGCGTTCAAGCGCAATGTCGGACATGCGCGCCACGTGCTTCCCGAGGGCATCGCGCAACGCTGGCTGCAGGCAGACGAGGTCTTTGCCCGGTCGTTCCCCCGTCTCTGGAAGGATGACGAGGTCCCCTGGGGAGAGCATGCCACCGGCCCGGTCTCAGGCAGCCCCGGCGATCCCCACGGGCTGTTGCGCGCCACCCTCGGCGGCGACCACCGGGTGCAGGGCCGGCGCGGTGATCGCCTGCGGTATATCTTCCGCAACCAGCTGGCGGTGCAGGCCCCGGTGCCCACCCCGCGCGAACAGGCCCGCCAGCCGGACCGCATTCCGCGACCGGGGGGCGTGTCAGGGCATATGTCGCCGCCAAAGCCCGCCGGCACCGCCCCGGAACCGCCCATTGCCCCGCCGACACCGACCCCCCGGCAGCCGAGAAAACCCGGCGGATTGCTCGGAGGGCTCTTCTGATGCGTCGCCGCCTCGCCATCGCTGCGCTTGTCATCTCCCTCGCCGGGGGCTCGGTGGCGGCGCAGGCGTACAGCGAAGTGGCGGTCGACAGCGATCCGCCGGGGGCCAGCGTCTTTCTGGGGACCGAGTTTCTTGGATTTGCGCCCGGCAAGGTGATGCTGCCGTCCGGATCGGGCAGTGCGGACCTCGTCATCCTGCACCCCGGCTTCGAGACGTGGACCCGCGAACTCGACCTCGCCGCTTTGCCCGGCACGGTCATGGCCAAGCTGGCTCCGGCTCCGGCGCGCATCCCGGTCACCGTCGCTGACGACCGCGACCCCGCCGCCGACGGCGAGATCACCCTGCGCGAGGCGCTGCTCTATGCCTCGGGCGTGCGCCAGCCGCAGGGCACCGACCAGGCGCGGATCGAGGGCACCCCGGGCGCCGGCCATGCCGACGAGATCGTCTTCGCCATCGCCGGTCAGGGCGAGGCCCCGGTCGTCACCGTCGAGCGACCGCTTCCCGCCCTGTCGGACGCCGGTGACAGCCTCACCGGCCCCTCGGGGCTGGCCAGCATTGCCCCCCACCCGGGCACCGAGGTGCGCGGGGCTGGACTGACGCTGCACCCCATGACCCGGGCCGAGAACCTGGTACTGGATGGGTTCGACATCGGTCTGCTGGCAACTGGCGATGGCACCATGACGGCCTCTGCCGTCTCGGCCCAGGGCGGCTTGGTCGGCTTTCATGCCACCGAAGGCGCGGAACTGCTGCTTGGCGGCGCCACATCGCTCAGCGCGTTCAGCGATGCCATGGCGACCCACGACGCCGTGATCGACGGCTTTGTCGAGCCGATCGCACGGACTGACACCACGCGGATCACCCTGCTGTCGGGCACCGCAGGATCCCCCGATGACACGATTGTCGAAGGCTGGTTGCGGCCGGGCGGCGACACGCATCTCTTTGTCAGGCGCCCCGATCCCATCCCCCTGACCGAGGTGCAGGGCCTGGAAGCCGAGACCTCGAGCTACGATCTCTTTCACATTTTCGGTCACGGCCAATCCGACCAGCGCTGGCCGCGCCATGTCTACGACGGGCTGGACGGCGACTATTTCCAATGGGACTTCAAAGGCGATCCAAAACGCGAATTCATGCGCGTGCAAGGTTTGCGACCGATGCGCAGCAGCGCCTTTCGGCTGCATCATCTGCAGGAAGGCAGCACGCTGCACCGCTACGCCTTTCTGCTGACCGACCGATATGGCCGCGAGCTCTGGTCGACCGAGGTCGCGTCTGACGGCGTCGAGGACCTGATCGAGATCGACCCCGGGCTGGATTTCTTCGGCTTCCGGATCAATGTCCTCGACGCGACCGGCAACGGCCCCGGCTTTACCGAGATCGAGGCGATGATCGAAGACACGGTCGCCTATCCGCCGCGCAGTTTCAGCCGGGGCCGGATTGTCTTTCCACGGCCGGTCTCGGGCACGCGTGGCATCCTTGAGATACGCGGCCAGCTCTTGATGCTCGAAGAGGCGCTCTTTGACGCCTTCGGCCAGCACGCGTACCGCCAGTCCCCGCTCCCGGTGAAAGAGCCCGGCGAGCCAAGGACCCAACGGTTGCCCGACACCGCCACCGGCGCCGACCTGACGCAGGCGATTGCTGCACTGGCGGGCGCGGGCCGCGGCATCGTCGAAATTCCCGGGACACTGACGATCGATGCTGCCACCGATCCGATCACCGGGGCAAACCTGACACTGACCGGAGGCGGCACACTCCAGAGCGTGGACGGAGCGCCGCTCAGGGTGACGTCGGCGGTACATCTGGCGCTGCATGACCTCGATCTGCAATCCGTTCCGCTGGTTTTTGACCGGGCCTATTCCGTTTCGCTGTCGCAGGTTTCGATCTCGGACGTCGATACCGGCATCACGGCGCAGACCTCGGATATCTCGGTCATTGAAAGCGAAATCCGGGGGGCCAAGACGGCTGTTCACCTGACCAACACCGCCTTCTTCATGACCGGGACCCGGATCGCGGATGTCGATCTGGGCGTCAGCGCGCATCGCGCCCAACCCGTGACCTTGCTCGACAATGACATCGCGGCCCGGCTGCGCCCCTTCGAGGTCCGCCCCGAAGGCTACGGTCAGTCCTATGTCAATCTGATCGGCAATCGTGGCACGCCGGCGGAGCCCGTCGACCCGGCGCCGGACGTGTCCTATCACCTGGCCGCGTCGCTGGTGGCGGAGAACGATCCGCCGTTGCTGAACTTCACCGAGGGACGGTTTCAGAACATCAGCCGACCGGATGGGATGGGCTGGAGCGTCGTCGACCTGCGCAATGGCACCGCCTCCTCGACCCTCCGGCTGATCGTGACCGACGACCCCCGGCTGCGCTGCCTGGCTCTGGCCAGCCTCGATCATCCGCCGATCCGCGCGCCGCGCGATCTGCCGCCGGGCTACGGCGTGGTGCTGCACGACAGGCCGGTGACACTTCATTGCACCCGCGGCAGCGAGAGCGCGACGGCGGTCCTGCCTGTCACCGGTTCGGATATGGCCAGCGTCGCCGAGGTCCGACTGTCGTTCGAGCCCGGGTTCGACACCCCCGAAGAGGGGCTCGCCTCGTCCGGCCTGCTGACGCTGGAGACGCGCGCCATCGGCCGGGGCGCTGCGCTGCCGCGTCTCGGAGGCCACACCCTGCATCGCTCACTGCGCAGCCTTGTGGACGCGCTGATCGACCTCGGTGATCCCGGCCGCGCCTTTGCCGAAAGCTACGCGGCGTTTGAGCTCAGCCCGGCCGACCGCATCCTCGCCGATCTTGCCCTCTACAGCGGCGACGCCTGGGCCAAGGCGTTGATGGCCGCGGATGACACCGACGGTGCGCTGCTGCTCTACCAGGACATCGCGGCCCTTGATCCGCCTTTGCCCGGGGCCGATGGCCTGTTCGACGCGATGCTGGCTCAGGTCGCCTTCACGCGTCTGGAAGCCGGTGACCGCGCCGGGGCCCGGCGGCTCTATCGCCGCTTGAGCGAGCGGCAGCCGGGCGACGAAGTGGCCCTGAAAAACATCCTCTACAGCTACCAGGAAGAGGCCCGCGCGATCCTCGAGGCCGAGGGCGTCGACGCCATGCTGGCCTGGACCAAAAAAGAGATCGGGGCGCAGCCGGGTGACCGTGACACGATCCTCGAGGTTGCGGGGGTATTGCTGACAAACGCCGCGATCGAGGCCTATGATACCGGCGCTTTCGAGCGCGCCATGGGGATGGCCGCGCAGCTATACCGTTGGCAGCCCAGTGCCGACGCGGGCAACATTCTGGCGGCCTCCTTTCAGGCCTTTGCGCTCGCGGCAGTCAAAGATGGCCATATCAGCACGGTGCTGTCCCGCTTCAGGGAGCTCGACGACGAGTTCGGCGACCAGGTCGACCTGGCCACCGCGGTCGAGGCCGCCTTTCTGACGGAAACACAAGAGGCCATCGCGCGCGGCGACATCGATTCTGCGCTGGCGACTGTCAGGGCCCTGCACGAGGTGGCGCCGACACAGCAGTCTGAGGACTTTCTCGTCTGGGCCTACCAGGAAAAGGCGATGCAGATCGCCGACCGCGACGGGCCAACCGCGGCGCTCGACTTCATCGCCGCGCAGACAACCACCCTAGCCGTCGGCGCCGCGCTGGCCGAGGCCGCCCGCGTGATCGGCAACAACAGCTGCATCGCTCTGATGGAAGCGGGAGATTTCGACGCGGCAGAACAGGTCCTCCTCAAGGCTCTGGCCATAACAGGCGCCGACGTATCACTCGAAGCGCTGCATCGGGTGGTTCTGGCGAACTGGGCGGTGGAAGCCGCCAACGGCGGTCGTCCCGAGGAAGCCCGCGCCGTCGCGTTGCGGGGGCTCGCGCGGTTCCCGCAGGAGCCGATATTTCAACAAGTCTTGGATTTCATTGCGAATTGACAGGAGCTGAGTGATGGTCAAAAGAACGCTGAACCTCGTCGTTGCAGCCATTTCCAGCGCAAGCCTGGTCCTGTCCTCCACGCCGCTCCCCGCCCAGCCCGCCACGCCCGACCGCGACGAGGCGAAAGCCGCGCTGGCGGCGGTGTTCCTGCAGATCGATGACATGCGGCGGCGGGTCGATGACAGCGCTTTCGATCCCGATGCCATGGCCTATGCCTTGGGCGACGATCCCGGGGCGCTCTTCGACTTTGTTCAGAACGAGATCGCCTATCACCCCTACCCCGGCCTGCTGCGGTTCGGCAGTGGCACCCTGATGAACCTGGCCGGCAACACCTGCGACCAGGCGCTCTTGCTGGGCGAGATGCTGGACGCGGCAGGCGAGACGGTGCGCTACGCCAGCGCGCCGATGACGCCGGAGGTGCAGGAGCGGCTCATGGCGCTGGCGCATCTGCCCGCGACCGCCTTGACGGCCCCTGCGGCCTTCGAGCTGCCAAGCTTCCAGGACCAGAACGACCTTTATTGGCTGGGGTATTCCGACGAGATGATCGACGAGGCGGTGGCGGAAAGCGTCTTTCAGACCTACGCGTTCAGCCAGGAACTCGACAGCCTGTTTGCGATCAGTGAAGAGTTGATCGGGCCGCAGCTCGATGCCGCTCTGGCCGGCGCCACGAGGCCGGCGCGGCCGGTCCAGCAGACCCATTGCTGGGTGCAGCACCAGTCCGGCGACAACTGGCGCGACCTCGACCCCGCTGCCTGGTGGATGCCCGAAGGGCAGGCCGCCCTGACCGCAGCAGAGGTCCACGCCGAGGGGCTGCCCCTCGATCTGGCGCCGACACTCTCGGTTGTCATCGAGGTAGAGCGCATCCGGGCTGACGGCACGCCGGGGACCATACGGATCCTCGATGTCTCTTCCTCGCTGTTTCGGCAGGTCAACGAATTCTCGCTCGTGGTGATCCCGACGCTCCTCGAAGAAGGCGCGCCCGATCCAGAAGGCGGCCATTCCGCCTTTTCGCTGATGGCCTCGCTCAACGGCCGCACCGCGACCAGCGCGCCGTTTGATCTGTCCGGCAATGCACCACCGCCAGAGCTGGCGGCGCCGCCCTCCGCAATGGATGTCATCGGAGGAACGATTGACTGCCTCTTCGGGTGCCCGAGCGAGGACCCGCCCCCTTCGGAGGGGGGCGGCGGTGGATTGTTCGGCGGTGGCGGTCTTCTGGGTGGGGGCACCCCGCCGCCGGAGCCCGAGGCCGAGGCCGATGCCGAGCCCGAGACACCAGAACTGGCGCAGGGTCTGCTCGGGCTTACCATGACCATCGGCCTGACCAACGCCGCCGGCGATACGGTCACCGAGCAACGGGTCCTGGCCAGCCACCACCCGGGGCTCGACGCCGAGGCTGCGCTGGCTGACCTGCAACGCCAGATGTCGCAATCCTACGAGGCGGTGATCTGGGGGGGCCGCATCGAGACGGATTACCTGAACGCGGTTGAACTGGACGCCCTGCTCGAAGCGCGGACAACGCTGGAAATTCTGCTCGACGCTCAAGGTGATGAGGCACCCTCGCACGACATCGAAGCTCTGATCACCGACCTTGATCTGCCGAATGTCGGCCTGCTGGAGTTTGCCAGGTTGCGCGGCGCGCTTGTCGAACAGGCCGCCATGCGCGACCTCGGCACCCAAGTGCACGTCGGTTTCCCGCAGATGTTCGCCCAGCGGATCGGCGGGTTGCCGGAGGCCGGCCCCTCCGGCTTTGGCCAGAGCTTCGACATCCTGTCCAACGGGTTGGTTGTCGACGGCCCCGACGCTGCGCTGAAACACGCCCGGTTCGGGATCGCCGACACCCTGATCGAATACCTCGGCACCGGCGGCGGGGATGCCGCGAACTTCTACCGTCAGCTGGTGGCGGCAGTGGATGCCGGCGCAGCGCTTGGCCTGAGGACCGCCGAAGACAGCGAGGCGCTGGCCGCCGCCGATCTCGATCCGACGACGCGCCGCATGCTGGCGGATGATCTGTCGCGGGGATATTCCATCCTCGCGCCCCCCCGGGCGCAAACGATCGCAGACAGCCCCCGGTTTGCCTGGCTGCGCATTGATCCGGTCACCGGCGAGACCCTGGGCCGTGGGGCTCATGGCGGTGCCGCCGGGTCCGAAACAGCCGTGGTCAACGCCGAGCCGGCGCAGCGCGCCAAATGGGTCACTCTGCTGATCCATGCCGGGATCGCAGTCGGTGTTTGTGCGGCCATGCATGTCGCCACGCCCTATCTCAGCCAGGCGTCGGCCTGGATGGCGAACGAGCCCGGCGGCCCGCTGGAGGACCCCCGAAGCCCCGCCCGCCAAAGGGCCGACTTCATTCTTTGCCTGGGTCTGGCCGTCGCATTGACCGGGGCTTTCACCCTGGTGCGTATTTTCGGGCCGCGGCTGGCAGCCACGCTCGGCATCGGCTCCGGGGCGGGCCTCTCGGCGGCCGCCAGAGGAAGCGGACGGACCCCGCCACCCTCGGGGGCACGGCCGCAATCGATGCCGCCGCGCCCTTCGGCCCAGGGTGGGCGTTATGCCAGGGTCACCCCCAATTCGGCGCCCGAGGTCGGTCAGGGCACCAGCGGACGGCCCAGCGGCAGCCGCGCCGGCAGCGGCCACAGCGCGCGCCCGCCAGAGGGACGTCGCAGCGGCAGCACCATCGTCGACGTGCCGCAAGGCCGACGCTCCGGCAGCACGATTGTCGACCAGCCGGCCCGTGGCACCAACCCGCGGTCCGGCGCATCGCTTGACGGAAATCCCGGCCCGCAGCCGCCGCGAAACAGACCGCCGAACCAGCGCACGCCCAGCGAAAACTTCGACCTTGTCGTCGAAACGCTCTTCGGCCGTCGCGCTGTCGCAAGTCACGACATGTCGGTGGCACGCGGTCGCTGGCACGCCATGTCTCCGGCACAGCGACGTGCGGCCTATGACACCTTCCGTCGACTTCAACGCGCTGATCCTCTCGGCCATCCGCAAAGGCAATTCCAGCGTGCCATGGAAACCGGCCACAACCCGCATGCCTCGCCCGCCGCGCAACTGGCCAACGTGGCGATGGATGTCGGACTGGCAGAAGGAAGCGCCGCCCCCAACCTGGGCATCCACCTGCGATCGCTGGCCCGCGAAGCCGGGGTCAGCCCGCAGCAGATGCGCAGCCTGCTGGAAGCGCGATTCGTCGAACGGGGCGGCGCGCCGCACCGGGTGCAGGTCGGTCCGGACGGCTTTGTCAGGCTCATCGAGCCACAACCCCACTACGAGCGCCTGACTCCGCATGAACGTCAGCTGGCCGAGATGTCACCGCAGCGCAACCCGCGCAACGCGGCAGAGGACGCAAGGGTTCGCGCGGCCTTTGACAAGGAGCGTGGCCTGACCCTGGAAGAAAGCGTTGCCGGCCAAGCCCACCACAACGAAGTCCCGCCGCAGGAGTATCTGAACCGCAGCGGCCTGACGCGGGCCGAGGGCGAGGCGCATGTCATCCGCTACCTTGAGAGCCGCAACCTGAGCCCGGCGCAGGCACGGGCCGAGGCCAAGGCCTATTTCGATCAACTGCCGCCGGAGACGGGGTCCGCAGCGCCCCGAGGGCCGTCGCGTCCGCCGGGTGACGGCCCGCCGCCACCGGGCAGCCAGACGCCGCGTGGCGACCGGTCCACCCCGCCACCTGAACGCGGTGCACGGTCACCCTTCGAGTCGGCCGACCGCGCCCCCGACCAGGCCCGCTACAGGCCTGATCAGGTGCGCCGCGCCAATGCCGAGGCCAATCGCGTTGCGCTCGAGCCCGAGCAAATGTCCCAGATGGCCGCGAGCGGAGAGACCATCCGGATGACTCCGGCCGAACTGCGCGCCGTTGCCGAGCGCACCGATGCCCTGCGCCTGACGCCAGAGCAGCAGCGCCTGGCGGCCGACGGCGCCCCCTCGGTGCCCCTGACAGAGGGACAGGTCCAGCAGATGGCCCGCTCCGGTGAAACGGTCCGGATGTCGCCGACCGAGCTGCGTGCCGTCGCCGAACGCTCTGACACCCTGCGCCTGACACCCGATCAACGGCAACAGATCACCAATCTCGAAGGCGCCCCGCCGCCAGCGCGCACGCCGCGACCGACGGCGGCGCAGGAGCGGCGCAACCCGAACCTGCCGCCGGAGCGCGAGTTTCAGACCGCCGAGGCGGCAGAACGCGCCCAGTCCCCGGACGGTCTTCTCGCCTCGGAACGGCTGCGCATCGAGGACCTCAACCGCAGGATTGTCGACAATCAGATCGAGATGGTTCCCGACACACACCAGACCGCGCATCTGGCCGAGCGCACCTTCCTGAGACACGAGCGCAGCATCGTGCAGAGCCGCGGTCAGGCGTTTCGCGACCGGCTCGCCCTGCGTGAACGGCAGGCCTGGGCCGGCCGGCACGAAATTCCCGCCGGCAGCCGTCAGGCCGGGCGGTCACAGCAGCACGTGAACGGTGGCAGGCTGCCGCAGCGCGAACTGGTGGTCGGTGACAAGGACTACCTCGGGAGCATCATGGGCGACACGCGGTTTCAACCGACCCAACCAGAGGTCTTTGTCGACACGATCAACGGGCATGTCCGGACGATCCTGCAACAGGGCCGCTTTCCCGCCTCGGGCAACAACAGGCCGGTGATGCTGCACGAAGTCTCGCCGGGGAGGTTTGTCGTGCGTGACGGCCGCCACAGGCTTGTCGCGTCGGAAATCGCGTCCCGCCTGACCGGGCGGCCGCTGTTGCCACGCGACGTGGTGCCAGGCTCGGGGCTCGAGCCGATCATTCCCGCCGAGCATCTTCTGCTGACGAAAGCCGGCGACAAGCGCGTTGCCGTGACCCGGAGCGAGAAGTCCTGGAGCCGGCTTGGCGTGCAGTGAAGGGACCCTGCCCTGTCGAGATCGGCCAGCAGACGGGGCGATAACAGGTTGCAGAGGTACCGGCGACCCCGAATGGCAGGGGTCAAGGGCATCGTGTGTTCATCAACGGTGAGGAATATGCTACAGACACAACAGACCAATATCCCGGATTGCTTGCGTCAATCAAATGTCGGGGGAATTGGTTGTGAACAGGCGTGCAATTTTGACCCCGTAACGGGGTGATCGGCGTCCAAAAATGACCCCCTTACACTGATGTGGAT
>NZ_JBLXEC010000018.1:0-99235 GCF_048263515.1 Marinovum sp.
GGGGGGCTCTGCCCCGTCGCCTCTGGCGACTCCCCCGAGGGTATTTTCGAACAGAAGAAGAAGCGGGTCGTGCTCATAGCAGGGCCGCCAGGAGCAGGATCAGGATGGAGAGCAGGCCCAGCGCCCAGAAGACGGAGCGCCAGGGCACCCAGCCGAAGGCATAGGCCGGGATGTAGAGCAGCCGGGCCAGCAGGTAGAGGCCAGAGGCCAGGGCGGTGACGCCGCTGGCCTTGTCGGCGAAGGTGACGGTGAGCGTGGCGATGGCGAAGAGGATGAGGCTCTCGAAGTGGTTGTTCATCGCGCGGTAGAGCCGCGCGGTGCGCAGGCTGACCTGATCCTCGAGCGCGCCGCCCAGCCGGGCGCGGTCGCGCGGGCCCAGGGTCTTGCCGAAGCCCAGTTCGCGGTTGGCCGGGACCGCCATGAGGGCGATCTGGCCGATCTGCAGAAGTGCGGCGAGGGCGAGGGCGGTGAGCTCGGGGGTCACGGGTGCTGCGCGTCCCGGGCGTGACCCGGGACCTCCTGGCTGGGGGCGGGCGAGAGGCCCCGGAGCAGGTCCGGGGCGGCGTGCGCGGAGGTCATACCGTCTCGAGGATATGGCAGGCCGCGTCGCGCACCCCGGCCTTCTCGGCCCGGGCCCTGGCGCGCGGGCTGTCGATGAAGTCGCGCGCCTTGTCGAGGTCATTGGCTTCGAAGAGGCAGAACACCCGCGTCGGATTGCCGTGCTCCTGCCAGATCTGCAGCAGCGAAAGGCCGGCGTTGCGCTGGGCCTCGGTGTCGGCATCGAACTGCGTCTTCCAGCCGGCGAAATCGTCCAGGTCGTAACGGCAAAGCACTTGCATCTGTGACTCCTCGTGTCCGGCCCCCGGGGCGGGGCGTTGGGTGAGGAACGCGCCTCACCCGGTTGCAGGTCCGTCAGCGGCCGGGCCGAAGCCCGGCGCCAGGTTACAGGTCCATCAGCAGGCGCCGCGGGTCTTCCAACGCTTCCTTGACGCGCACGAGGAAGGTCACGGCGCCCTTGCCGTCGACGATGCGGTGATCGTAGCTCAGCGCCAGGTACATCATCGGGCGGATCTTGATCTCGCCGTTCACCACCATCGGCCGGTCCTGGATCTTGTGCATGCCGAGGATGCCCGACTGCGGCGGGTTGAGGATCGGCGAGGACATCAGCGAGCCGTAGACGCCGCCGTTGGAGATGGTGAAGGTGCCGCCCTGCATTTCCGCCATCGACAGCTTGCCGTCACGGGCGCGCTTGCCCTTTTCGGCGATCGCCTTTTCGATTTCGGCAAAGGACATCTGGTCGGCGTCGCGGATCACCGGGACGACGAGGCCCTGCGGCGTGCCGGCGGCGATGCCCATGTGCACGAAGTTCTTGTAGACGATGTCGGTGCCGTCGATCTCGGCGTTGACCTCGGGGACCTCGCGCAGGGCGTGGCAGCAGGCCTTGGTAAAGAAGGACATGAAGCCGAGCTTGACGTCATGCTTCTTCAGGAACAGGTCCTTGTACTCGTTGCGCAGCGCCATGACCTCGGTCATGTCGACCTCGTTGTAGGTGGTCAGGATCGCGGCGGTGTTCTGCGCGTCCTTGAGACGGCGGGCGATGGTCTGGCGCAGGCGGGTCATCTTGACCCGCTCCTCGCGAGAGGCGTCCTCGGCGGCCACAGGCGCACGCGGCGCGGCAGGGGCAGCGGGGGCAGAGGCCTTGGGGCCGGTGGCGGCGGCCACGGCCTTGGCCACGTCTTCCTTCATCACCCGACCGTCGCGGCCGGAACCCTCGACCTGATCGCGCGAGATGCCTTTTTCAGCCATGATCTTCTTGGCCGAGGGGGCATCTTCGATGTCTTCCTGGGCGCGGCCGGCGGGGGGCGTGGTGTACTGGCTGCCGCCGCCCGGGTGCTCGACGTCACCGCCAGAGGCGGCACCTGCGCCGGCCTCGGAGGAGATCACCGCCAGCTTGGCCGAGGCCTCGACGGTGTCGCCTTCCTTCGCGACGATCTCGGCCAGAACGCCGGTCGCGGGCGAGGGCACTTCGACGCTGACCTTGTCGGTCTCGAGCTCGCAGAGCATCTCGTCCTGGGCCACCGGGTCGCCGACCTTCTTGAACCAGGTCGAGACGGTCGCCTCGGTCACGCTTTCGCCCAGCGTCGGCACCATGACGTCGACGCTGTCGCCGCCACCGGATGCAGCTGCCGGCTTGTCGTCGCTCTTGGCAGAGGAGGGACGTTCCTGCGGCTCTTCCGCACCGGCCTCGCCGCTTTCGGCGATATTGGCCAGCAGCGCGTCGACGCCGACGGTCTCGCCTTCCTGCGCCACGATGTCGGCCAGGACACCGGCGGCGGGCGAGGGGACCTCGACCGTCACCTTGTCGGTTTCCAGCTCGCAGAGCATCTCGTCCACCGCAACGCTGTCGCCGGGTTTCTTGAACCAGGTTGCAACGGTGGCCTCGGTCACGGATTCGCCCAGCGTGGGCACGCGTACTTCGGTCGGCATATCAGTCGTTTCCTTCAATCGTCAGCGCCTGGTCGACCAGCGCCTGTTGTTGAGCTTTGTGTTGCGAGGCAAGGCCGGTGGCAGGCGATGCGCTGGCGGCGCGGCCAACATAGACCGGGCGGCTGTGGGTGGCGTTGATCCGGTTCAGAACCCATTCGAGGTTGGGCTCCATGAAGGTCCAGGCGCCCTGGTTCTTGGGCTCTTCCTGGCACCAGATCATCTGGGCATCCTTGAACCGTTCCAGCTCCTTGACCGCGGAAATCGCCGGGAAGGGATAGAACTGCTCGAAACGCATCAGGTAGATGTCGTCGATGCCGCGCTTGTCGCGTTCCTCGAGCAGGTCGTAGTAGACCTTGCCCGAGCACATGACCACGCGCTTGATCTTGTCGTCGGCCACCAGTTCGGTGTCGGAGTTGCCCTTCTGCGCATCGTCCCAGAGAACGCGGTGGAAGGACGACCCGGTGATGAAATCCTCGGCCTCGGAGATCGCCAGCTTGTGACGCAGCAGCGATTTCGGCGTCATCAGGATCAGCGGCTTGCGGAAGGTCCGGTGCAGCTGACGACGCAGGATGTGGAAGTAGTTCGCCGGCGTGGTGCAGTTCGCCACGATCCAGTTGTCCTGGCCACACATCTGCAGGAAGCGTTCGAGCCGGGCAGACGAGTGCTCGGGGCCCTGACCTTCGTAGCCATGCGGCAGCAGGCAGACGAGGCCCGACATCCGCAGCCACTTGGATTCGCCGGAGCTGACGAACTGGTCGAACATGATCTGCGCGCCATTGGCAAAGTCGCCGAACTGCGCTTCCCAGGCCACGAGCGCGTTGGGCTCGGCCAGCGAATAGCCGTATTCGAAGCCGCTCACCGCGTATTCCGACAGAGCGCTGTCAATCACGTCAAAGCGGGCCTGGCCCTCGCGGATGTGGTTGAGCGGGTAGTAGCGCTCTTCGGTGTCCTGGTTGATGATGCCGGAGTGCCGCTGCGAGAAGGTGCCGCGGGTGGAATCCTGCCCCGACAGACGCACCGGGTAGCCTTCGGTCAGGAGAGAGCCAAAGGCCAGCGCCTCGGCGGTCGCCCAGTCGAAGCCCTTGCCGCTGTCGAACATCTCTTTCTTGGCGTCGAGGATCCGCCCGACGGTGCGGTGCACCGGGAAGCCGTCGGGCAGGCGGGTCAGCGCTGTGCCCACTTCCTGCAGGGTCTCCGGCTTGATCGCGGTTTCGCCGCGCTGGTAGTCCTCTTCCGACTGCCGGTCGAGATGCGACCACTTGCCGTCGAGCCAGTCGGCTTTGTTGGGCTTGTAGTCCTTGCCGGCCTCGAACTCTTCGTTGAGCTTGGCCTGAAAGGCGGCCTTCATGTCCTCGATCTCGCCCTCGGGGATCAAGCCGTCCTTGACCAGCCGCTCGGTGTACAGCGACAGGGTCGTCTTGTGACCCTTGATCTTCTTGTACATGATCGGGTTGGTGAACATCGGCTCGTCGCCTTCGTTGTGACCGAAGCGGCGGTAGCAGAAGATGTCGATCACCACGTCCTTGTGGAACTTCTGGCGGAACTCGGTCGCCACCTTGGCGGCATGCACCACGGCCTCGGGGTCGTCACCGTTGACGTGGAAGATCGGCGCCTCGACCACCAGCGCGTTGTCGGTGGGATAGGGCGACGAACGCGAGAAGTGCGGCGCGGTGGTAAAGCCGATCTGGTTGTTCACCACGATGTGGATGGTGCCGCCGGTCTTGTGACCGCGCAGGCCCGAGAGCGCGAAACATTCCGCCACCACGCCCTGGCCGGCAAAGGCCGCGTCGCCGTGCAGCAGCACCGGGATCACGGTGGAATGCTCGGTGTCGTTGCGCTGGTCCTGCTTGGCGCGGGCCTTGCCCAGAACCACCGGGTTCACCGCCTCGAGGTGCGAGGGGTTGGCGGTCAGCGACAGGTGCACCTTGTTGCCGTCGAACTCGCGGTCCGACGAAGCACCGAGGTGGTATTTCACGTCGCCCGATCCGTCCACGTCCTCGGGCTTGAAGCTGCCGCCCTGAAATTCGTTGAAGATCGCCTTGTAGGGTTTGTTCATCACGTTCGCCAGAACGCTCAGCCGGCCGCGGTGGGGCATGCCGATGACGATTTCCTCGACACCCAGCGCGCCACCGCGCTTGATGATCTGCTCCATCGCCGGGATCAGGCTCTCGCCGCCATCAAGGCCGAAGCGCTTGGTGCCCATGTACTTGACGTGCAGGAATTTCTCGAAGCCCTCGGCCTCGACCATCTTGTTGAGGATCGCCTTGCGACCCTCGCGCGAGAAGCGCACTTCCTTGCCATAGCCTTCGATCCGTTCCTTGAGCCAGGCCGATTGCTCGGGGTCGGAGATATGCATGTACTGCAGCGCGAAAGTGCCGCAATAGGTCCGCTTCACGATCTCGACGATCTGCCGCATCGAGGCGATCTGCAGCCCCAGAACGTTGTCGATGAAGATCGGCCGGTCCATGTCGGCGGCGGTGAAGCCGTAGGTCTTGGGGTCGAGCTCGGGGTGCGGGCTGTCCTGGCGCAGGCCCAGCGGATCGAGATCGGCGGCCAGGTGGCCGCGAATACGGTAGGCCCGGATCAGCATCAGCGCCCGGATGCTGTCGAGCACGGCGCGCTGGATCTGGTCGTCGGTCAGTTCGACGCCCTGCGCACGGGCCTTGTCGGAGATTTTCTTGCCGGCGGCCTTGGCTTCGGCCGGCGGGGTCATCGGCCATTCGCCGGTCAGCGCGGCGGTGACGTCGTCACCGGGCTGCGGCGGCCAGTCGGCGCGCGCCCAGGAGGGGCCCTGCGCCTCTTTCTTGACGTCCAGGTCATCGTCGCCGAGCTGCCGGAAGAATTCCTGCCAGGACTCGTCGACCGCGGTCGGATCGCTGGCATAGCGCGCGTACATCTGTTCCAGATAGGCCGCGTTGTGGCCTTGCATGAAGCTCGAGGCCTTGAAGATGTCGTTGGGGCTTTGGTCGGTCATCTTTGCACCTTTGGCGGACGTGAACCGGTTGTCTTTCATCGGTAGGGCGGGGGTGACCCCGCCATACCATAGGATTGTTTTCGGCCTCTGACAGGGGGTCAGCCCTTGTCGATGGCTTCCTTGACCGCTTCGCCCAGGGTTGCCGGGCTGTCGGCCACGACGATTCCGGCCGAACGCATTGCCTCGATCTTGTCGTCGGCACCGCCCTTGCCACCGGCGACGATGGCGCCCGCGTGGCCCATGCGACGGCCCGGAGGCGCCGTGCGACCGGCGATGAAACCGGCGGTGGGCTTCCAGCGGCCCTTCTTCTTTTCGTCTGCGAGGAATTGTGCCGCTTCCTCTTCGGCAGAGCCGCCGATCTCGCCGATCATGATGATCGACTGGGTCTCGTCATCGGCAAGGAACATCTCCAGCACGTCGATGTGCTCGGTGCCCTTGATCGGGTCGCCGCCGATGCCTACGGCCGAGGACTGGCCGAGACCGAGGTCGGAGGTCTGCTTGACCGCCTCGTAGGTCAGCGTGCCCGAGCGCGAGACCACGCCGACAGAGCCGCGACGGTGGATGTGGCCGGGCATGATGCCGATCTTGCAGGCGTCGGGCGTGATGACACCGGGGCAGTTCGGGCCGATCAGCCGCGACTTCGAGGTTTCCAGCGCGCGCTTGACCTTCATCATGTCGAGCACAGGGATGCCTTCGGTGATGCAGACGATCAGCTCCATCTCGGCGTCGATCGCCTCGAGGATCGAGTCGGCGGCGAAGGGCGGCGGGACGTAGATGACCGAGGCATTGGCTTCGGTCTTGGCCTTGGCTTCGTGCACCGAGTTGAAGACCGGCAGGTCGAGGTGGGTCTGACCGCCCTTGCCGGGGGTGACGCCGCCGACCATCTTGGTGCCGTATGCGATGGCCTGTTCGGTGTGGAAGGTGCCCTGCGAGCCGGTGAGGCCCTGACAGATCACCTTGGTGTTTTCGTCTACGAGGACTGCCATTTGAAGGAGTCTCCTTGTCGTTGTCGTAGGGTGGGTCTGCGACCCACCGAGATCCGCGAAGGTGGGTTACAAACCCACCCTACGATTACCCTTTGACCGCTTTCACGATCTTCTGGGCGCCATCCTTCAAGTCGTCGGCGGCAATCACGTCAACATCGCTGTTGTTGATGATCTCCTTGCCCTTCTCGACGTTGGTGCCTTCCAGACGCACCACCAGCGGCACCTTCAGGCCAACCTCTTTCACCGCGGCGATCACGCCCTCGGCAATGACGTCGCAGCGCATGATGCCGCCGAAGATGTTGACCAGGATGCCTTTGACGTTGGGATCGGAGGTGATGATCTTGAACGCCTCGGTCACCTTCTCCTTGGTGGCGCCGCCACCGACGTCGAGAAAGTTGGCAGGCTCGGCCCCGTAGAGCTTGATGATGTCCATCGTCGCCATGGCAAGGCCCGCGCCGTTGACCATGCAGCCGATTTCGCCGTCGAGCGCGATGTAGTTGAGGTCGTACTTCGACGCCTCGAGTTCCTTGCTGTCCTCTTCAGAGGTGTCGCGCAGTTCGGCGATGTCGGGATGGCGGTAGATCGCGTTGCCGTCAAAGCCCATCTTGGCGTCGAGGCATTTCAGATCACCGCCGTCCGAGACGATCAGCGGGTTTATCTCGAGCATCTCCATGTCCTTGTCGATGAACAGCTGGTAGAGCGTGCCCATCAGCTGGACGCATTGCTTCACCTGCTTGCCTTCGAGGCCCAGCATGAAGGCGATGCGGCGGCCGTGGAACGGCTGATAACCGGTGGCGGGATCGACCGAGAACGACAGGATTTTCTCGGGCGTCTCTGCCGCCACTTCCTCGATGTCCATGCCGCCTTCGGTCGAGCAGACAAAGGACACGCGCGAAGTCTGACGGTCGACCAGCAGCGCGAGGTAAAGCTCTTTCTCGATACCGGAGCCGTCTTCGATGTAGATGCGGTTGACCTGCTTGCCCTCGGGGCCGGTCTGGTGTGTGACCAGCGTGCGGCCGAGCATCTTCTTGGCTTCCTCGGCGGCTTCCTCGACCGACTTGGCCAGCCGCACGCCGCCTTTTTCGCCAGCGGAGGCTTCCTTGAAGGAGCCCTTGCCGCGGCCACCGGCGTGGATCTGGGCCTTGACCACCCAGAGCGGGCCGTCCATCTCGCCAGCCTTGGTCTTGGCCTCTTCCGCCTTGAGTACGACACGCCCGTCCGAAACCGGCGCACCGTAGGAGCGAAGCAGTGCCTTCGCCTGATACTCATGAATGTTCATGGATCAACTGTCCCGTCTTGCTGCAATTGCATTGTGCCATTGCATATTGAAAACAGGTTTCTAAACGTAAAACTGTCGCATGGGCACTGTTAGCGCAGAAAATCCGACATTTGTGATCACACGATTTCAGCGTGTGATCACAAACCGTCAGTGGCCGTTGATGCTGGTATGAGCTGGCTGCGAATCACCTGGGAGTCTGCCTGCTTGTCCCTTGCGGACCTTGGGGAAACCGAGCGGCAGGTGTCGGCTTTGGCGCGCAACAGGTCGCGCGGCCCCGGTGACACAGCAAAAAGGGCGCCCCGGAAAGGACGCCCCTGAAAGTCTTGCGGGCCGCTGGATCAGGCCAGCGAGCTGTCGATGCCCTTGCAGGCTTCGACCAGGCCTTTGACGGCCTTGACCGAGGCGTCGAACATCTCCTGCTCCTGCTTGTTGAGCTTGATGTTGACGATGCGCTCGACGCCGCCGGCGCCGATCACCGTGGGCACGCCCACATACATGCCGTTCAGGCCGAACTCGCCGTCGCAATAGGCGGCGCAGGGCAGAACGCGCTTCTGGTCCTTGAGGTAGGCTTCCGCCATCTCGATCGCCGAGGTGGCCGGCGCGTAGAAGGCCGAACCGGTCTTCAGCAGGCCGACGATTTCGGCGCCGCCGTCACGGGTGCGCTGAACGATGGCGTCCAGTTTCTCCTGCGTGGTCCAGCCCATTTCCACCAGATCGGGGAGCGGGATGCCGGCAACGGTGGAATAGCGCACCGAGGGCACCATGGTGTCGCCGTGGCCGCCCAGAACGAAGGCGGTGACGTCCTTCATCGAGACGTCGAATTCCGAAGCGAGGAAGTGGCGGAAGCGCGCCGAATCGAGCACGCCGGCCATGCCGCAGACCTTCTCGGCCGGCAGGCCGGAGAATTGCTGCAGCGCCCAGACCATCGCGTCGAGCGGGTTTGTGATGCAGATCACGAAGGCGTCGGGCGCGTTGTCGCGGATGCCTTCACCGACGGATTTCATCACCTTGAGGTTGATGCCCAGCAGGTCGTCGCGGCTCATGCCCGGCTTGCGCGGAACACCGGCGGTGACGATGCAGACGTCGGCGCCGGCGATGTCGGCGTAATCCTGGGTGCCCTTGAGCTTGGCGTCAAAGCCTTCGGAGGGGCCGGACTCGGCGATGTCGAGCGCCTTGCCTTCGGGCGTACCTTCGGCAATGTCGAACAGGACGACATCGCCCAGTTCCTTGAGCGCGACCAGATGGGCGAGGGTGCCGCCGATCTGTCCCGCGCCGATCAAAGCGATCTTGGGTCTGGCCATGAAATTTCTCCGGTCGGTGTTGAATTTGGCCGTTTGCGTAAGCCGGAATGCGGCGCTGTGCAAGAGCGCTGCGCTGCGGCGCGGTTTTGCGGATCGGCTGGAAGTGGCGGCTCGATAGCGCTAAAGACCCGCGAACAAGGGACGTTAGGCGAGGCGGACATGCTGGAATTCACCCCCGGATTTTTCGCGGTCGCCCTGCCGGCGGTGGCCTTTGCCGGGGTGTCCAAGGCCGGTTTCGGCTCTGGCGCCTCATTTGCAAGTGCCTCGATTCTGGCACTTGTTCTGCCGCCGGGGCTGGCGCTGGGCATCATGCTGCCGCTTCTGATGCTGATCGACGTGGCCAGCCTGAAGCCCTATTGGCGCCGCTGGTCCTGGCCCGAGGCACGGGCGTTGATGCTGGGCGCGCTGCCCGGCGTGACCCTGGGCGCGCTGCTCTATCGCGCGGCCGAAGACGATGCGATCCGGCTGTTGATCGGGGCGATTTCGCTGGGGTTCGTCGCCTGGCAGATCAGCCTGGCGCGCGGCTGGATCACCCTGGGCGGCCGGCCGCTGCCGGTGCGCGGCGGCTATCTGGCGGGGATGACCGCCGGTTTCACCAGCTTCATCAGCCATGCCGGCGGGCCGCCGGCGGCGGTCTTTCTTCTGGGCCGCAAGCTCGACAAGACGCGCTATCAGGCGACCACGGTCATCGTCTTCTGGGCGATCAACCTGTTCAAGTTCGTGCCCTACAGCTTTCTCGGCATCTTCAGCCTGCAGACCCTTCAGGCCGACCTGCTGCTGGCGCCCGCCGCGCTGCTCGGTGCGTGGCTGGGGGTGAAGGCGCATCACATGATCCCCGAGCGGGCGTTCTTTGCGCTGACCTATGTGCTTTTGACCTGCACCGGGTCGAAGCTGATCTTCGACGCTTTGACCTGAGGGTTTCGCCGCGCCTGCGCGCGTCGACGGGGGGCGGGCTGCGCCCGCCGGGGGAGTATGAGTGGGGCGGCGCCTTGCCCGCAGTTTTTTTAGGTGGGGGGGCTTTGCCCCCCGGGCCTGCGGCCTCCCCCCAAGGGTATTTGTGAACAGAAGAAGCAGGGGGATCGGGCGTCTTCGGTCAGGCGTCGTTGCCCTTGGCGGGCAGGGGGTCCGAAAGGGTCTCGAAGGCCTGACCGGCGGCCATCAGGCAGGTGATGCCGTTGGCGGTGGTCACGGTGATGGTCCAGCTGCCAGTCTCTTGCGAGGCGAACAGCTCCATCACCGCGTTGTTGCCGCCTAGACCCATCGACTGGCGGCTTTCGCCATAGGTCTCGGCCAGTCGGGCGATCACCGCGGCGCGCGGCGCGCAATTGGGGTTGCCCTGCGCCGCGGCGCCCTGGGCGGCCAGCGCCAGCAGACAGGCGCCGAGGCCGAGGCTGAGTTCGAAAGCATGTTTCATGTCGGTCCCTCTGGTTGGGGGCAGCGCCGGAGGGGCCTGCCGATCCTGACCTCAGCCTGCCGAAAATTGGTTAAGACCGCGGTAAACCCACCGAACGGTGCCCGGAGACGCGTTTTTTTGCTGCGCTGCGGCGCTTCCCCTCTTGAACTTTTTGCAAAAGCCTGACCGTAATCCGCGCAACAATGTTGCAAGGAGGATCCTCTCGATGGACATGCGCGCGCGCCCCTACCGTTCCGTTCTCTACATCCCCGGTTCCAAGACCCGGGCGCTCGACAAGGCGCGGAGCATGGCGGTCGATGCGATCATCTTCGATCTCGAGGATGCGGTCTCGGTCGAGGAAAAGGCCAATGCGCGCCAGACCCTGGCCACGGCGCTGGCCGAGGATGGCTATGGCCGGCGGATGAAGATCGTGCGGATCAACGGGCTCGACACCGACTGGGGCCGCGCCGATGCCGAGGCGGTGGTGGCGATGCAGCCCGACGCGGTGCTGCTGCCCAAGGTCAACGGCCCCGCCGATCTGGATGCCCTGGCCGAGATCACCGGCGACCTGCCGATCTGGGCAATGATGGAGACGCCGCTCGGTATGCTCAATGCCGCGGCGATTGCCGCCCATCCAAGGCTCGCGGGCTTTGTCATGGGCACCAATGACCTGGCCAAGGACCTGCAATGCCGCTTCCGTGCCGACCGGCTGCCGCTGATGACCTCGCTCGGGCTCTGCCTGCTGGCCGCCAAGGCGCATGGGGTGGTGATCGTCGACGGGGTCTACAATGCCTTCAAGGATGACGAGGGGCTGCGCGCCGAATGCCGGCAGGGCCGCGACATGGGCATGGACGGCAAGACGCTGATCCACCCGGCGCAGGTCGAGATCGCCAACGCGGCCTTTGCCCCCTCGGAGGAAGAGACCGACCTGGCCCGCCGGCAGATTGCCGCTTTTGAGGAGGCCGAGCGCCAGGGGCAGGGGGTCGCCGTCGTCGACGGGCGCATCGTCGAGAACCTGCATGTTGCCACGGCGCGCGAGATACTGGCAAAAGCAGAGGCAATCGCAGCCCTCGCATCGGAGTAACCCTCATGTTCGTCCTGATCCTCGGCCTCGCCCTCTGGGCATTGGCACATTTCTTCAAGCGCCTGGCGCCGGAACGCCGCGCCGCCATGGGCGACAAGGGCAAGGGGGTCGTGGCGCTGGTGCTGGTGCTCTCGGTGGTGCTGATGGTGCTGGGCTACCGCGCCGCCCCCTACGTCGACGTCTGGTCGCCGCCGGCCTGGGCGCGGCATCTCAACAACCTGATGGTTCTGGTGGCGATCTTCATGATGTCGCCGGCGCCGAAAAAAGGCCGGCTGCTCTCGGGCATGCGTCACCCGATGCTGATGGGCTTCGGCCTCTGGGCGCTGGCGCATCTGCTGGTCAACGGCGATGTCGCCTCGATCGTGCTGTTTGGCGGTCTGCTGGTCTGGGCCTTTGCCGAGATCAAGGTGATCAACCGGGCGGAACCCAACTGGGTGGCGCCGGCGCCGGGCTCCTACGGCAAGGACGCCATGTTCTTTGTGGCCTCGATCGTGCTTCTGGGCATGATCGGCTATATCCACGGGCTGATCGGCCCGTCACCATTCGCGGGGTAACTGCATGAAACTCTATCGTTTTCTTTCCGCCGACGACACGTCGGAGTTCTGCCACAAGGTCACGGCCGCACTCGACAAGGGTTGGTCGCTCTACGGCGATCCGACCTATGCCTTCGACCATGCCAATGGCGTCATGCGCTGCGGACAGGCCGTGACCAAGGAGGTCGAGGGGCAATATTCGCCGGACATGAAGCTGGGGGCGCAGTGATGGGGGCAGCCAAGACCAACCCGGGCCGCTTCTTCGAGGATTACCGGCTGGGCGAGATGATCCGTCACGCCGTGCCGCGCACCGTTTCCGGCGGTGAACGGGCGCTTTACCACGCGCTCTACCCGGCGCGGCATGCGCTTTATTCCTCTGACGAATTTGCCAGGGCCTCCGGCCTGCCGGCGGCGCCGATCGACGACCTCGCGGCCTTTCACGTGGTCTTCGGCAAGACGGTGCCGGACATCTCGCTCAATGCCGTGGCCAACCTCGGCTATGCCGAGGGGCGCTGGCATCTGCCGGTCTATCCCGGCGATACCCTGCGGTCCGAGAGCGAGGTGATCGGTCTCAAGCAGAACTCCAACGGCAAATCCGGGGTGGTCTATGTCCGCACCCGCGGGCTGAACCAGCGTGATGACGTGGTGATGGACTACGTGCGCTGGGTCATGGTGCGCAAGAACGACCTCGATGCGCCGGCGCCAGAGACGGTGATCCCCGAGCTGCAAAAGGTGATCCCGGCCGAGGATCTGGTGATCCCCGAGGGCCTCGACTTCACCCGCTACGATTTCGATCTGGCAGGCGAGGCGCATCGCTGGGGGGATTACGCGGTCGGCGAGACCATCGACCACGTCGACGGCGTCACCATCGAAGAGGCCGAGCACATGCTGGCCACCCGGCTTTGGCAGAACACCGCCAAGGTGCATTTCGATGCCACCTTCCGGCCCGACGGGCAGCGGCTGATCTATGGCGGGCATGTCATCTCGTTGGCGCGCGCGCTCAGCTTCAACGGGCTGGCCAATGCGCAGATGATCGTCGGGCTGAACGGCGGGGCGCATGCCAACCCCTGCTATGCCGGGCTGACGGTCAAGGCCTGGTCAGAGGTGCTGGACAAGGCCGAAACCGCGGCGCCGGGCGTCGGCGCGATCCGGCTGCGGCTGGTGGCGACCTCGGGCGGCGAAGCCTTTACGCTGAAGGGCGAGGATGGCCGGTATCTGCCACATGTGCTGCTTGATCTGGACTACTGGGCGTTGATGCCGATGTGAGGCGTCGGAGGGCGCGTGACCGCGCTCTCTCGGCCCTCGGGACAGGCGCCGGAACACCCTCCGGCGACCATCCCGTTTCGTGATCACAAAACCCCGCGGGCGTGATCGCTAACAATTTCCGACAGTTCTTGGCGGGATTGCGACGGTGGGGTCGGTGGCGAATCGCGGCTGTTTCTGCAAAGCGGCATTTTTGTGATCACTGCATCCGACCCTGTGATCACAAAGTCGGAAAAATCCCTGCATTGCGCCAAAAAACCGCGGTTTAATGCCGGTGCGCCCGGTGACAGCGCGCGAAAAATCCTTATCACGGTAGCCAAGAGAACCGAAAGGACGCGCCATGGCCGATGTAAATCGCGGCAACCGACCGCTTTCGCCCTTCATGCTGGGCAAGTATTACAGGTTTCAGCTCAACTCAGTGACCTCGATCCTCACCCGGATCACCGGCAACGCCCTGTTGCTGGGCGCGCTGCTGGTGGTCTGGTGGCTGCTCGCCGCGGCCTCGGGGCCGGAGTATTTCGCCACGGTCGACTGGATCGTCACCAGCTTCATCGGCGATGTGATCATGTTCCTGTCGCTCTGGGCGCTGTGGTACCACACGCTGGCCGGCGTGCGGCACATCATCTGGGACCAGGCGGTGGCGCTGGATATCCGCACCGCCGACATGCTTGGCTGGGGCGTGATCGGCGGCTCGGTCCTGCTCACCCTGATCACCGTCCTGTTCATCTGAGAAAGGCGCCGACATGTCATTCCTGACCGATTACAAACGCGCCGTGGGCTGGGGTTCTGCCAAGTCCGGCACGATGCATCACTGGCGGATGAAGATCTCTTCCGTCGCGCTGCTGATCCTGATCCCGCTCTTCGTGTTCAACTTTGGCGCCATCCTCGGCGCGCCTTATGAAGAGGTGGTGGCCCATTACGCCCGGCCCTGGCCCGCGATCATCGCCGCGCTGACAATCGTCGTCGGCTTCATGCACTTCAAGGACGGCGCGCAGATCATGATCGAGGATTATGTCCACGGTCTCACCGGCAAGGTGCTGATCCTCGGCGTCATCCTTCTGTCTTATGCCGCTGCGGCGACCGGCGTCTTCGCCCTCGCCAAGCTGGCCCTTTGAATACCGGAGCTTCTGATGGCTGAATATTCCTACGAGACGCATGATTATGACGTCGTGGTTGTCGGCGCCGGCGGCGCCGGGCTTCGCGCCACGCTGGGCATGGCCGAACAGGGGTTGCGCACCGCCTGCGTGACCAAGGTCTTCCCGACCCGTTCGCACACCGTGGCGGCGCAGGGTGGCATCGCCGCTTCGCTGTCGAACATGGGCCCGGACCACTGGCAGTGGCACATGTACGACACGGTGAAGGGCTCTGACTGGCTGGGCGACACCGACGCGATGGAATACCTCGCGCGGGAAGCGCCCAAGGCGGTCTACGAGCTTGAGCACTACGGCGTGCCGTTCTCGCGCACCGAAGAAGGCAAGATCTACCAACGCCCGTTCGGCGGCCACACCACCGAGTTCGGTGAAGGTCCCGCCGTGCAGCGCACCTGCGCCGCCGCTGACCGGACCGGCCACGCCATCCTCCACACGCTCTACGGCCAGTCGCTGAAGCAAAAGGCCGAGTTCTACGTCGAATATTTCGCCATCGACCTGCTGATGAGCGAAGACGGCGCCTGCCAAGGCGTGCTTTGCTGGAAGCTCGACGACGGCACCATGCATGTCTTCAACGCCAAGACCGTGGTGCTGGCGACCGGCGGTTACGGCCGCGCCTATTTCTCGGCGACCTCCGCCCATACCTGCACCGGCGACGGTGGCGGCATGGTGGCGCGCGCGGGCCTGCCGCTGCAGGACATGGAGTTCGTGCAGTTCCACCCCACCGGCATCTACGGCTCGGGCTGCCTGATCACCGAGGGCGCGCGCGGCGAGGGCGGTTACCTCACCAACTCCGAGGGCGAGCGCTTCATGGAGCGTTATGCACCGCAGTACAAGGATCTCGCGCCGCGCGACTACGTCAGCCGCTCGATGACCATGGAAATCCGCGAAGGCCGCGGTGTCGGCGACGAGGGGGATCACATCCACCTCAACCTGTCGCACCTGCCGCCCGAGGCTCTGGCCGAACGCCTGCCGGGCATCTCGGAGTCGGCCAAGATCTTTGCCGGGGTCGACGTCACCAAGGAACCGATCCCGGTGCTGCCGACGGTGCACTACAACATGGGCGGCATCCCCACGAACTATTGGGGCGAGGTGCTGAACCCGACCGAGGACGACCCCAACCGCATCGTGCCCGGCCTGATGGCCGTGGGCGAGGCCGGCTGCGCCTCGGTGCATGGCGCCAACCGTCTGGGGTCCAACTCGCTCATCGACCTCGTGGTCTTTGGCCGCGCCGCGGCGATCCGCGCCGGCAAGGTGGTGAACCCCGAAAGCGCGGTGCCCACCGCGCCCAAGGCCGAGATCGACAAGGCGCTCGACCGCTTCGACGGGCTGCGCAATGCCAAGGGCGGCACGCCCACCGCGGAGCTGCGCCTCGAGATGCAGAAATGCATGCAGGACGATGCCGCGGTCTTCCGCACCGCCGAGACCCTGTCTCAGGGCGTCGAGAAGATGACCAAGATCGCGGCCAAGCTGGATGACCTTCAGGTCACCGACCGCTCGCTGGTCTGGAACTCGGACCTGATGGAGACGCTGGAGCTGACCAACCTGATGCCCAACGCGCTGGCCACCATCGTCGGCGCCGAGGCGCGCAAGGAAAGCCGCGGCGCGCATGCGCACGAGGACTTCCCCAAGCGCGACGACGACAACTGGCGGGTGCACACCATTGCCGTGGTGGATGGAAACAAGGTCGATCTGAGCTACCGTCCTGTGGTCAAGGATCCGCTTACCTCGGAAGACGAGGGTGGCATTTCGCTCAAGCGGATCGCGCCAAAGGAAAGGACGTTCTGATGAAACCGATCCAAGCATGTTCCGCAGCCCTGCTCGCAGCCCTGCTGGCCGCGCCCGCCGTGGCCCAGGAGGCCTATGTCGAGGTGCTGGGCGGCAAGGGCTATGTCGAGGAGCTTGGCAGCACGAGCCACGCCGAGGACTATGGCCGCAAGGGCTATGTGCCGGTTGCCGACAGCTATGCACCCGCCGCCCGCACCCGGGTGCGGGTTTCGGGCGTGGCGGTGCGGCAGGTCTCCGTGGTGCTGCCCGGCTGTGTCATGGGCATGGGCGTGATGCAGCGCGGCACGCTGATCTGTCCGGGCCACTGAGGTGAGCGCCAAGATGGGTCCCAAGTTCCTCTCCCTCGCCGCCCTGGCGCTGCTGTTCGGCGCCTGTTCGCCGGCCTCACAGGACCAGCTGGCGCGCGGCGCGGCGAAATCGGTGGTCGCCCGCACCGCCGCCGAGCGTCTGCCCGGCGTGCCGGTCGAGCCCTTCACCAACTGCATCATCGACAATGCCAGCAGCCAGCAGATCTTGGTGCTGGCCACTGACAGCGTGACCGGCCCCACCGCCTCGACCTGGGAAATCATCACCGGGATTGCGCGCAAACCCGAGACCCTCCAATGCCTGCTGACCAACGGCGTCGGCGCCTTGCTGCGATAGGAGCAACGACATGGTACAACTGACCCTCCCGAAGAATTCCCGCATCAAGACGGGCAAGACCTGGCCCAAGCCCGAGGGCGCGACCAACGTGCGCAAGTTCCAGATCTATCGCTGGAGCCCCGAGGCGGGCGGCAATCCGACGGTCGACACCTATTTCCTCGACATGGACAAATGCGGGCCGATGGTCCTGGACGCGCTGATCAAGATCAAGAACGAGATCGATCCGACGCTGACCTTCCGCCGGTCCTGCCGGGAGGGGATCTGCGGCTCCTGCGCGATGAACATCGACGGCATCAACACCCTGGCCTGCATCTACGGGCTCGACGAGATCACCGGCGATGTCCGGATCTATCCGCTGCCGCACATGCCGGTGGTCAAGGACCTGATCCCGGATCTCACGCATTTCTACGCCCAGCATGCCTCGATCATGCCCTGGCTCGAGACCAAGACCAACCGGCCGGCCAAGGAATGGCGCCAGTCGATCGAGGACCGCAAGAAGCTCGACGGGCTCTATGAATGCGTGATGTGCGCGTCCTGCTCGACCTCCTGCCCGTCCTATTGGTGGAACGGCGACCGCTACCTCGGGCCGGCGGCGCTGCTGCATGCCTATCGCTGGATCATCGACAGCCGCGACGAGGCCACCGGCGAGCGGCTTGACGATCTCGAGGATCCCTTCAAGCTCTATCGCTGCCACACCATCATGAACTGCACCAAGACTTGCCCCAAGGGGTTGAACCCGGCGCTGGCGATCTCGCAGATCAAGAAGATGATGGTCGAACGCGCGGTCTGATTTCGGATTTCGCCGCGCCTGCGCGCGTCGACAGGCGGGGGGCTTCGCCCCCCGTTTTTTATTGGCGATGCCTGAGGCCGGCGTGCCATGTCGAGGGGCGGGATATCGGGGGGCTTTGCCCCCCGGACCCCCCAGCGGTATTTTCAAAGAGAAGAAGCGGAGATGGGGTGCCTTGGGACCCTGGCTGGATCGCGGGGTGTCCGGGGCCAGGTTTTCCCGCATGGATCTGGGAGAGGCGGGTTTGCAATGATCGTGGTTCTGGGGCTGATCCTGGCCTTTGTCTTGCTGCTGGTGTTCTCGAAGCCGGCATTGCGACACTGCCGCTGGCGGGAACGGCGCGGGACAGAGGAGAGCCTGTGGCGCTGCGCCTATTGCGGGGCCGAGGTGACCGGCGCGCCGGGTGTGCCGCCCAAGGTCTGTTTGCGCAATTCCGGGTGACGTTGCGGAGCCTTGCGTCAGCTGCAAGGCGCTTTTGCACAGATGGGGGATGTCACCGTGGGGCGGGCGGCCTAGGTCACCGGGCAGGGAGGAGGTTTCGCAGGTAACGAAAGGCACTCCCATGCAGACCCCCGAGCATCACGATATCCCCGAAACACCCGAGGCTGAAGCCGAAGCCGCGCTGGCCGTTCTGGACGAGGCCTGGGCCTATTACAGCCATGAGCCGCTGCCGGCCCGGGATGCCCCGGCCTATACCGCGCCCTTGGCGGCGTGAGACCGTCAAATCGTGCCCTGTCGGTAACAGCTGACGGGGCGCGAAAAAAATCGCTCACGCCTGCCGATTTCGGCTTGATCGAATCCGACTTCCGCTCCATATGCGGCTTCAAGACGCCAACGCACGCGCCTCTGGCGAGGTGGGCAAGCACCCACGCGGTTACGTAGCGACGGTAACGTCTCCCTTGGAACTGAGCGGTCTGCGCCGGGTTGTCCCGGAATGGCCGGGTCTGACTGGAGATGACCATGAACGCATATGTAACCGGGCTCACCGCTCGCGACACTTCCTTTGTCACCACTGCAAACACCGATGAGCCCGCCGTTTCGCGCGTCGAGGCCTATATCCGCGCGACCGATTTCGCCCGTCCGACCCTGGTGATCGACACCGAGGCCGTGGGCCGCCAGTTTGCCGCCCTCGCACAGGGCCTGGGCCGCGCGCGCATTCATTATGCCGTCAAAGCCAACCCGGCGCCGGAAATCCTGCGCAAGCTGCACTCTCTGGGCTCGAACTTCGACGCTGCCAGCCGCGTCGAACTGCAGATGTGCCTTGATGCCGGTGCGGCGCCGTCGCAGCTGTCCTTCGGCAACACCATCAAACGCGCCTCCGACATTGCCTGGGCGCATGAGAAGGGGATCGACCTCTTTGCCGTCGACGCCGAGGAAGAGATCGAGAAGATCGCCGCCAACGCCCCCGGCGCCCGCGTCTACCTGCGCATCATCGTCGATGCGACCGAAGCCGAATGGCCGCTGACCCGCAAGTTCGGTTCCGGCCGTGACAAGGCGCTGTCGCTGATCGCCATGGCGAAGGACTATGGTCTGGACCCGGTCGGCCTGTCGTTCCACGTCGGATCGCAGACCCGCCGCGCCGCCATGTGGGCGCCGATCCTCGACCAGGTGGCCGCCGTCTGGCATGCCGCCCGCGCCGAAGGCCACGAGCTGACCCTGCTGAACATCGGCGGCGGCTTCCCGGCCTTCTACGGCCGCGAGATCGACGCGCCGGCGCTTTATGCCGCCGAGGTCATGCGCCTCGTGCAGGAGCGGTTCGGCGACGTGCCGGAAATCATGGCAGAGCCGGGCCGGGGCCTGGTGGCCGAGGCCGGCATGATTGCCGCCGAGGTGCTGCTGGTGTCGCGCAAATCCGAGGACGACCTGCACCGCTGGGTCTATCTCGACATCGGCCGCTTCTCGGGTCTTGCCGAGACCGAGGGCGAGGCGATCCGCTACCAGTTCGTCACCGAGCGTGACCACGAAACCACCGGTGCCTGCATCCTGGCCGGTCCGTCCTGCGATAGCGCCGACGTGCTGTACGAAAAGCAGCCGGTTCAACTGCCGCTGGGCCTGCGCGCCGGCGACAAGGTGATGATCCGTGCCTGCGGCGCCTATACCTCGACCTATGCGTCGATCGGTTTCAACGGCTTCCCGCCGCTGGACGTGGTGGCGATCTGAGGGCATTGGCCCAAGGTCAGTCTTGAGGGGCGTGCCGAGAGGCGCGCCCCTTGTCATTTGCGCATCGGACCGGTCAGATTGCGGCAAGGAGACTGACCATGACCCAAGCGCCACCCGACGCCGATGCCCGCCGCGCAATTGCCCCGGTGATCTGCTATCCGCCAGAGACCTTGCCTGACGCGCAGCTGGGGCTGAAACAGGCGGCTGCCGCCGACGCACGCAAGGTCTCGGAAGTGCTGGTGCCGCCGCGAGAGGCCAGGTGCTTCGAAGCCAAAGCCGGGCAGGTGGTGCGGATCACCAGTGTCGAGGGGCCGCAGGTCGGTGACCTCAACCTCTGGAACGCGCAGGACCTGGGCGAGCGGTTCTTTTCCGGCAAGACCCGGGCGCTGCATGGCACGCATGTTACGACGGGCGACAGGCTCTGGTCTTCGCTGCCGCATCTGCGGGCGATGGCGACGGTGATCGGGGATACGCTCGACTGGTACGGGATCGACGCCTATGGCGGCTCGGTGCATGACGTGATCGGCACGCGCTGCGATCCCTACACCGGCAACCTGTTGTCAGGCGCGCAGTATCATCATTGCTGTCATTCCAACCTGACGCGGGCGCTGGCCGAGACCACGGGCCTGCCGTTGAGTGAGGCCGAGCTGCATGTGCATGACGTGCTCAATGTCTTCATGTGCACTGGCTTTACCCGCGATACCGGGCAGTATTTCATGAAGGCCAGCCCGGTGCGGCCGGGGGACTACTTCGAGCTTTTTGCCGAGATCGACCTGCTGGGGGCGCTGAGCGCCTGTCCCGGCGGGGATTGTTCGGCAGAGCACACCTCGGATGTGGCGGCCTGTTATCCGTTGCTGATCGAGGTCCTTGCGCCCGAGGCCGCGGCGCTCGAGGGATGGCAGCCGGCGCAGGCCAATGGCTATGACGGGACGCATGGGGTCGGGTGAGCGGTGAGGTCCCGGCTCGGGGGCCGGGACTGCGGTGCGCGACAGGGTTGTCAAGAGTCCAGGTGCGCCGGAGAGGGAGGGCGGGCATCCGCCCCCTGTCAGCCTTCGTGGATGAAGTGCAGCCGGTCGAAGGTCGCCCGCCAGGCGGCGACATCGGCGGCGAGGGTCTCCGGCGCATCGGCGGTGAGCGCCTTGGCAATCAGCCGGGCGAGCTCCGGCGCGTGCTCCTCGGTCATGCCCCAGCGCACCAGCTCGGGCGTGCCGATCCGCAGACCGTTCATGTCACCCTCGACCGGTTCGCCGGGCAGGCCGATGCCGCAGGCGAGGAAGCCGGCCTTGCGCAGGGTGCGAGAGGCCGCCTGACCGCCGCCGAAGCTCTCGGCCTGGAGCGCGAACTGGTGCGAGCGGGTCGGCCCGTCGGAGGTGCGAAACACCGGCAGGCCCTCGGCGGCCAGCGCCCGGGCCAGCGCGCGGGCCATGTCGATCATCTGCGTGGCATAGGCCGCGCCATGGTCGCGCCAGTCGAGCAGAGAGACGGCGAGCGCGGCGGATTTGGCGGCGTCGAAGTTGGCGGTGAGGCCGGGAAAGGCGATCTGTTCCAGCCGCCTGGCGATCTCGGCCTCGCGGGTGACGATGAGCCCGCCGGGCGGGCCGCCCAGCGACTTGTAGGTGCTCATCGTCATAAGATGCGCGCCCTCGTCGAGCGGGTTGGGCCAGGCACCGCCGGCGATGATGCCGCATTGATGGGCGGCGTCGAACAGCAGCTTGGCGCCGCAGCGGTCGGCGATGGCGCGGATCTCCTTGACCGGGTGGGGCAGCAGGTTGAGGCTGCCGCCGATGGTGATCAGCCCCGGCTCGACCGCCTGCGCCAGCTCGGCCAGACCGGCGAGATCGACGGTGTAATCCTCGGCATTCACCGGCGCTTCGTAGACCGTCAGACCGAACAGCCCGGCGGCGCCGTCCTCGTGGTGGGTGACATGCCCGCCGATCTCGGCCGGCGGCACGATCACGGAATCGCCAGGCTGGCAGAGCGCCATGAAGGCAAAGAGATTGGCCATGGCGCCAGAGGGCACGCGGATCTCGGCATGGCTGGCGTCGAAGATCTCGCAGGCCAGTTCGGCGGCAATCACCTCGATTTCCTCGATCGCCTCGAGCCCCATCTCGTATTTGTCACCGGGATAGCCCAGCGAGGGCCGCGTGCCGATGCCGCTGGACAGCAGCGCCTCGGCGGCGGGGTTCATCACGTTGGTGGCGGGGTTGAGGTTGAAACATTCGCGCTCGTGGATGCGTCGGTTCATCGCCGCAAGGGTGGAGATGCGGCTGGCGATGCGGGCGCTCTCGCCGCCGGCGGTGCGGGCGGCGATCCGATCGATCAGCGTGGCGCTCTGCTCGGGCAACCAGGGGCGGGCCGCGAGCTTGGCTTTGGGGTCTGACATCTGGGCCTCATGGCATGATTGCCCGGCCACTCAACCCTGTCGCGCGGGCGGGTGCAAATCGATAGTCGCTGCGAAGGGCCGCGAGCGGGGTCAGCCCTGCGCGGCGCGGCGCTCGCGGCGGATGCGGAACACCTCTTTGCGTGGCGTCCAGGTGTAGCGGAAATCGTCGCGGGTGGGCGCCCAGAACAGGGTGCCGCCCCGGCGCCAGGGATCGAGCACGATGCCGTCATAAAGCGACTGGCCGGCGGCCGAGATGATGACAGTGGAATGTTCGAGCAGCAGGTTGTCCCAGTTCGCCACGGCGCGGTGCAGCTGGAGGGTCTGGAACTGCTCCTGCTTCAGCCGCCGCTCCAGATCGTCGGCCCAGTGATAACACAGTCCCCGCGACTTGATCCCGAGGTTGACCTTGGAATTGTGCACCAGCGGCGGATCCTCGATCTCGTATAGCTGCGCCAGCCGCCAGGTCTCGGCATAGGCCACCCGCGCGGCGCGGTAGGCCTCTTCCGGGTCGACATGCGGCCCGAGGATGCGCAGCGCCTGGGTCAGCGCCTCTTCGTCGTCGGGGGAGGCCAGTGTCGGGCCATAGGTGCCGGGCACGGCACAGGCCGACAGCCCGGTGGCGGGCAGGGCCATGAGGAAAAAGCGGCGGGTGAGGGCGGGCATGAAGGTCCTGCGTCTGTCGGTGTTGCCGCAGGTTCTACCGCCCAGAGCGCTGCTGTCGAGCCATCCGGACCTGCCGGATGGCCGATTGTTGCGTACAAGCCCCGGCTAGTTCAGCCGCACCATCCGCGTGCCCTTGTCATTGACCAGGGTGTTGCGGTCGGCGATGCGCAGCTGAAAGGCGCCGCTGACGCTTTCGACGAAGGGCCCGGTGTCGAGGTAATAGGTCGCCTGGCCTTTCAGAACCAGCACGAAGCCCTGGGCGCTGACGTTCTGCACTTCCCATGTGCCTTCAAGTGTGAAGTTCAGAAGCTGGGTGTAGCCCTGCGCCATCATCTCGACCTGGCCGAAGCCCTCGTAGGTCTTGTCGCGGCGGTACTCGGTGGTGCCGGTGATGCTGGCGCGGTCGACGCCGGTGATCTGCATCTGCTCGGGGTCAGAGCGCCAGGTGCCGGGCAGGTAGCCCATGATGTCGAAGTCCGGGGTTTCGGGCTTTGCCGGAGCGGCGGCGAGGATCTCGCGCAGCTGCGGCACCTCGCTGGCGCGTTTCCACTCGCCCATGCCCTCCATCCAGACATAGGTGTCGCCGGTCAGCGCGCCGCTGGCGACCTTTTCCTTGAGCTGGGCGGCATCGAAGGGCCCGGTGGTGGCGCCGCTGACCGCGATATAGACCGCCAGCACCGGATCGGGGGGCGGCGGTGGCGGTGGCGTGGCCCCGCCGCCATTGTCGGGCGGTGGCGGTGGCGGGGTGACGCCGCCGGGGGTGTCGCCTCCTGGCGGTTCCGGCGTGTCGCCTCCGGCGGGCGGCGCGGGGCTGACGGTGATCGGCGGGGTCGGGGCCTCGCCCTCGGCAGGGCTGGCGCCGGCGCCCAGCCTGTCGAAGAGCCCGGGGGCGCTGAAGGCCACCTGCGCCTCGGCCGGGGGCGGCGCTGTCAGGGTGGCAGAGGCCAGGAACAGGGCGGCCGCGAGGCCGCGCATCGGAATAGGCATCGTCAAATCTCCCTTGGTACAATGGCGGCAGCATAGCAGATGCAGCCCGCCGCCCAAAGAGCGCGGCGCTTGTACACGGGGATTGTCAGAGAGCAGGCAGGCGCCCGGTCAGAGCATCGAGGGCACCACCTGGTCGGGCGGGCGATGGCCGTCGGCAAAGGTCTTGATGTTCAACAGCACCTTCTCGCCCATCTCGATCCGGCCTTCGAGCGTGGCCGAGCCCATGTGCGGCAGCAGCGCCACGTTGGGCATGTTGCGCAGGTCGGGATTGACCGTGGCGCCATGTTCATAGACGTCGAGGCCTGCGCCGGCGATCTCGCCCGCCTGGAGCATCCGGGTCATGGCATTCTCGTCGATCACCTCGCCGCGCGAGGTGTTGACGATCACCGCGGTGGGTTTCATCAGCTTGAGCCGCCGGGCGTTCATCAGGTGGAAGGTCGAGGGCGTGTGCGGGCAGTTGACCGAGATCACGTCCATTCGCGCCACCATCTGGTCGAGACTGTCCCAATAGGTGGCCTCGAAGCGCTCTTCGACCTCGGGGCGCAGCCGGCGGCGGTTGTGGTAGTGTACCTGCATGCCAAAGGCCATGGCGCGCCGCGCCACTGCCTGTCCGATGTGCCCCATGCCGAGGATGCCCAGCCGGCGCCCGCCGACGCGGCCACCCAGCATGGCCGAGGGCGACCAACCGGCCCAGTCGCCGGTCTGCATCATCGCCAGCCCCTCGGGCAGGCGGCGGGTGACGGCAAGGATCAGCGACATCGCCATGTCGGCGGTGTCCTCGGCCGAGACGCCCGGGGTGTTCGACACCAGCACCCCGCGGCTGCGGGCGGTGGCGACGTCGATGTGATCGACCCCGGCGCCGTAGTTGGCGATCAGCTTGAGCCGCTCGCCGGCGCCCGAAATCAGCCCGGCGTCGATGGTGTCCGACAGGGTCGGGACGAGGACGTCGGCCTCCTGCATGGCGGCGGCCAGTTCCTGGCGCGACATCGGCGTGTCGTCGTCACGCAGGCGCACGTCGAAGAGTTCCGTCAGCCGGGTTTCTACCACCTCGGGCAAGCGTCGCGTAACGACAACACTCAGGCGTTTTGATGGCATGTGTTCCCGGCTCCTTCTTTTCATCGGGGTCGTCTTGGGGGCACACTGCCGCAGAGCACGCGGAGGCACAAGAACCCCGCGGCGAATAAACGATTGGCAGGCAGTGCAAGGTGACTGACATGGTGTCGCGGGTCACGCGAACAGGCGCTATTGGCGCAATAATTCTGAGTATCTGGATGGGGATGGCCACCGCGCAGGAGACGCGCGGTCCGGTGACGAACCTGCCCTTGCCGCGGTTCGTCTCGCTCAAGGCGAGCGAGGGCAACGTGCGCCGCGGGCCGTCGCTGTCGCATCGCATCGACTGGGTGTTCAAGCGGCGCGACATGCCGCTCGAGGTGACGGCGGAATACGGCCACTGGCGCCGGGTGCGCGACCGCGAGGGCGCCGGCGGCTGGGTGCATTACGCGCTGCTCTCGGGCTCGCGCACGGTGATCGTCGACGGCGATCTGCTGGCGTTGCACGTGCGCCCCGACGGGCGCACCCCGGTCAAGGCGCGGCTCGAGCGCGGGGTGATCGCGCGGCTGGGCGATTGCGACCTGGAATGGTGCGAGGTAAGCTCCGGCGGCTACAAGGGCTGGGCCGAGAAGCGCGCGCTCTGGGGCGTGGCGCCCGATGAAATCCGGGAGTGACTTTGGGGTGAAGCCCTTGGCGCGGAACAAGGCTGAAGGCCGCCGCGCCATCGCCGGTCCGCCCCCACGGCACGGCGATTGGTTGACGTGCGCGCACCGCTCTTTCAAAGCGCGCCAGTGGCCGGGATAAACCGAACAGACCTCAGGTTGGATCGCCGCACCGCGGCCCGACGATGACACAGCCTGCACGGTGGGTCTGACAGACGGGGCGCGGAATCAAGGCCGAAGGCCGCCGCGCCATCGCCGGGCCGCCCCCCGGCACGGCGATTGGTTGGCCTGAGCGCATCGCTCTTTCAAAGCGCGCCAGTGGCCGGGATAAATCACACAGACCTCAGGTTGGATCGCCGTGCCGCGGCCCGACAATGACACGGCTTGTGCGGTGGGTCTGACGGGGCGAGGCGCGGGATTAAAGCCGCAGACCGACGCGGCATCGACGCACCGCCCCCCGTCAATGACGCCGTGAGACCAGACCTCAGTTCACCCCTTGAACGCCGCCTCCAGCGCAATCTCCACCATGTCGCCGAAACTTTTCTCCCGCTGCTCGGACGGCAGCGCCTCGCCGGTCAGCAGGTGGTCCGACACCGTCAGCACCGCCAAGGCCCGCACCTTGTGCCGCAACGCGAGGATATAGAGCTCGGCCGCCTCCATCTCGACACCGAGAATGCCGTGGCGGGTCATCTGCTCGTTGAGGTCGGGGCGCTCGTCGTAGAACACGTCGGACGAATAGATCCCGCCCACATGGGTCGGCGTTCCCCGCGCCTCGGCCGCTTCGGCCGCCGCCCGCAACAGGCCATAGTCCGCACAAGGCGCAAAGTTCAGCTCGCGCAGGATCCCACGCGACGGCGTCGACAAGGTGGTCGAGGTCATCGCGATGATGATGTCGCGGACCTTGACGGCTTCCTGCATGGCCCCGCACGACCCGATGCGGATCAGCGTCTTGGCGCCATAGTCGCGGATCAGCTCGTTGGCATAGATCGACAGCGAGGCCATCCCCATGCCGGAGCCCTGGATGGTGACGCGCTGGCCCTTCCAGGTGCCGGTATAGCCCAGCATGCCGCGCACCTCGTTGATGCAGACCGCATCCTCGAGAAAGGTCTCGGCCGCCCAGCGCGCCCGGTAGGGATCGCCCGGCATCAGCACGGTTTCAGCGATGTCGCCGGGCTTGGCCCCGATGTGGATGGTCATGGCACTCTCCGCCGTCAGATTTCGTTTGGCGCAAGAGTGACATCGGGGCTTTCGGATCACAAGTGGCCGGCAATGGCGCGATTAGCGATTGAAGGCGCGCGACATATCCTTAAGGTTGAATGTGGGAGCAAAAAGGAAGGCATGGCCTCATGTCGACCCTGACGATCATCATCGGTCTTCTGGCCGGGACAGCGGCCCTCACGGGCCTCGGCGTTGCGCTCCGACAATGGCAGCGGCGCGCCGAGGAGATCGCCGGCCTGCGCCAGCGCCAGGTGGATCTGGTGGCCGAGAATGCCAGGCTGATGCGGATGGTGGAGTATGACGATCTCACCTCGGCGCGGTCACGGCGCTACCTGCGCGAATTGTTCGCCCGCACCCGGCAGGACGGTAGCAACGCGATGATTTTTGTCGATCTCGACGAGTTCAAGAGCGTCAATGACGGCTTCGGCCACCGCGCCGGCGACGGTTTCCTGCGGCGCATCGCCCAGGCGCTGCGCAACGAATGCCGCGAGCAGGAGACGCTGTTCCGCCACGGCGGCGACGAGTTCTGCATCTACCTGCAGGGCGTGCCGCTCGATGCTGCGGCCGAGCGGGCGCGGACCTTCGTGCAGGTGGTGCGCGACACCTCGGTCGATGTCAGCGGCGTCACTGTGCGCCGCACCGCCAGCGCCGGCGTGGCGCGGATCGACCCCAAGCAGGACATGATGGGTGCGCTCTATTACGCCGACGAGGCGCTATACGCCGCCAAGCAGGCCGGCGGCAATTGCGTGCGGGTGACCGAGGGCGAGACGCTGCGGTCGATGATCGCCCGGCGCACCGGGCCGCGGGCCGAGGATCTGGCCGAGGCGCTGCGCCGCGAGGAGATCACCTATTACGTCCAGCCGATCTACGACACCCGCGCCGGCCGTGCCGTCGGCGTCGAGGCACTGATCCGCTGGGTGCGCAGCGATGGCGACGTGGTGCTGCCGGCCAAGTTCATCGACATGATGACCCGCAGCCAGCACCGCAACCTGTCACCGCCAGACAGCGCCCTTGTCGAGGTGGCGCAGAGCTTCTGCCCGGTCAACGACCAGCTCTATTGCGCCTTCAACATTTCGGCGCAGATGCTGGAGCGGCCGGTCGAGGACAACATGGCCTTTGCCAGCGCGCTGACCCGCGGGCTGAACCCGTCGCAGGTGGTGCTGGAACTGGTCGAGAGCGCGGCGATCCGCAATCCCGCGCGCGCCAGGGAGGTGCTGCAGCAATTCCGCGCCCATGGCATCCGCATCGCGCTGGACGATTTCGGCACCGGTTTCTCCAACCTCGAGCGGTTGCAGGACTTCGAGGTCGACATCGTCAAGATCGACCGCCGCTTCCTGCGCGGTCTCGGCATGGGGCAGGGCGACCGCGGCATCCTGCGGGCGCTGCACGCGCTGTCGCGCGACATGGGCTTTGCGCTGATCGCCGAGGGGGTGGAGACCGAGCAGGAACTGCAGGTGCTGCAGGAGATCGGCATTCACACCGCTCAGGGCTACCTGCTGGGCCGCCCCGAGACGGTGGATTACTGGCAGGCCCGGATCAACCAGCCGCTGGCGCCGGGGCTCTGCCTGCGCAAGACCGCCTGAGCGGGCGGCGGCTTATTCTGCCGCCACCGACTGCGGATCGGCGAGGGTGACGATATCGGCCATGATGGTGTTCAGCTCGAAATCCTTGGGCGTATAGACCCGCGCCACACCCATGGTCAGCAGCCGGCGGGCATCCTCGTCGGGGATGATGCCACCGACGATCACCGGCACATGGCCAAGGCCTGCGGCGCGCATCCGGTCCATCAGGTCCTCGACCAGCGGGATGTGACTGCCCGACAGGATCGACAGGCCCACCACATGCGCCTGATCCTCCTGCGCGGCGGTGACGATCTCTTCGGGGGTCAGGCGGATGCCTTCGTACTTGATGTCCATGCCGCAATCGCGGGCGCGATAGGCGATCTGTTCGGCGCCGTTGGAGTGGCCGTCGAGACCGGGCTTGCCAACCAGGAACTTGAGCCGACGGCCCAGACGGTCACTGACCGCATCCACAGCCGAGCGCAGATCGTCGAGGTTCTCGGTCCGGTTCGACTGCGACGGCGAGACGCCGGTCGGCCCGCGATATTCGCCATAGGCCTGGCGCATCTCGGCGGCCCATTCGCCGGTGGTGACACCGGCCTTGGCGGCGGCAATCGACGGCGGCACGATATTGGCCCCGTCGCGCGCGGCGGCGCGCAGGTCGGCGAGCGCTGCCTCGACTGCCGCGGCATCCCGCGCGCTGCGCCATTCGGTCAGCCGGTCGATCTGTTCCTGCTCCACCGCCGGGTCCACCACCATGATGCCGCCATCGGCGGTCATCAGCGGCGAAGGCTCGGTCTCGGTCCAGCGGTTGACGCCGACAACCGTGGTCTCGTTACTCTCGATCCGGCCAAGCCGGTCGGCATTGGCATCGACCAGCCGGGATTTCATGTATTCGATCGAAGACACCGCGCCGCCCATGCTGTCGAGATTGGCCAGCTCGTGGCGCGCACCATCCTTGAGCGCCTCGACCTTGGCATCGACCGCCGGGTTGCCGTCAAAAAGATCGTCGAATTCCAGCAGGTCGGTCTCGTAGGCGAGGATCTGCTGCATCCGCATCGACCATTGCTGGTCCCAGGGGCGGGGCAGGCCCAGCGCCTCGTTCCAGGCGGGCAGCTGCACCGCGCGGGCCCGGGCCTTTTTCGACAGCGTCACCGCCAGCATCTCGATCAGGATGCGGTAGACGTTGTTTTCGGGCTGCTGCTCGGTCAGGCCCAGCGAGTTCACCTGAACGCCATAGCGGAAACGACGCATCTTGGGGTCGGTGATGCCGTAACGCTCGGCGCAGATCTCGTCCCAGAGGTCGACGAAGGCGCGCATCTTGCACATCTCGGTGACAAACCGGATGCCGGCGTTGACGAAGAACGAGATGCGGCCCACGACCGTCGGGAAATCCGCCTCGGGGATACGCGGCTTCAGCTCGTCCAGCACCGCCGTCGCCGTGGCAAGCGCAAAGGCCAGCTCCTGCTCGGGCGTCGCGCCGGCCTCTTGCAAGTGGTAGGAACAGACGTTCATCGGGTTCCACTTGGGAATGTTGGTGTAGCAATACTCGGCCACGTCCGCGATCATCTTGAGGCTGGGCTTCGGCGGGCAGATATAGGTGCCGCGCGACAGGTATTCCTTGATCAGGTCGTTCTGCACCGTGCCCTGCAGCTTCGAGACATCGGCGCCTTGTTCCTCGGCCACCGCGATGTAGAGCGCCAGCAGCCAGGGCGCCGTCGCGTTGATCGTCATCGAGGTGTTCATCTCTTCAAGCGGGATCTGATCGAAGAGAGCGCGCATGTCGCCCAGGTGACAGACCGGCACGCCGACCTTGCCGACCTCGCCGCGCGCCAGCACGTGGTCGCTGTCGTACCCGGTCTGCGTCGGCAGGTCGAAGGCCACCGAAAGGCCGGTCTGCCCCTTGGCAAGGTTGTTGCGGTAGAGCGCGTTCGAAGCGGCTGCGGTGGAATGGCCAGCATAGGTGCGGATCAGCCAGGGCTTGTCCTTCTTGGTCTCGGTCATCTCGGGCCTCTCGATTCGTTTGCGCAACAATGTTTCGTCGGGAGTGAGATAAGCGAAAGAAAGTGGCGCTGTCAATTCGCTGCGTTGCGGCGTGCGACTTATGTTTACGCAAATGCAGCAAAATGCAAATGTCTGCGGATGTCAGGCAGTATTGAAATCCCGATATGGCTGTTTTTGTTGATCCTTGCCTTCGCAGCGATCACCTTTGCCTCGCATTTCCTGTTTCCCTCGGTGCGCTGGTTTCTGCGCCGCAGGATGGAACGGGTGGTGGCGCGCATCAATGCGCGGCTTGAACGGCCGATCCATCCGTTCAAGCTGGCGCGGCGCACCGACATGATCCAGCGGCTGGTCTATGACCCGCAGGTGACCGAAGCGATCGTCGATTACGCCCGCACCGAGGGCGTGCGCGAGGATGTGGCCTTCGAGAAGGCGCGCGACTATGCCCGCGAGATCGTGCCGTCGTTTTCCGCCACCGCGTATTTCGGCTTTGCTATCCGCGCCGCGCGCTGGCTGTCACGTTCGCTGTATGAGGTGAAGCTGATCCGCAAGGACGCCGGCGCCATCGCCGAGATCGACCCCGAGGCGACGGTGGTCTATGTGATCAACCACCGCTCGAACATGGATTACGTGCTGGTCACCTACCTCGCGGCGGAAAGCTCGGCACTGGCCTATGCGGTGGGCGAATGGGCCCGGGTCTGGCCGCTGTCGGGGCTGATCCGCTCGATGGGGGCCTATTTCATCCGGCGCAAATCCCGCGACGACCTCTATCGCCGGGTGCTGGCGCGCTATGTCGCGATGGCCACCGCCGGCGGCATCAACCAGGCGATGTTCCCCGAGGGCGGTCTGAGCCTGACCGGCGAATTGGCGACGCCCCGGGTGGGGCTTTTGAAGTACATCGTCGACGGCTGGGACGCCGAAGGGCGCGACGTGGTGTTTGTGCCGGTGGCGCTGAACTATGACCGGGTGCTCGAGGACCGGGTGCTGATCGCCGCCGGGAAATCCGGCGAGCGGCGGTTCCGCGGCCGTCTGGGCGAGGCGCTGGCCTTTCTCGGCCGCCACGTCTGGCTGCGGATCACCGGGCGGTTCCGCCGCTTCGGCTGCGCCGCGGTGAGCTTTGGCCCGCCGGTGACCATGCGGGACTTCGTGCGCGAGCGCGGCCGCAAGCCCGAGGCGCTGGCCACCCTGCTGATGGGCCGGATCGCCCAGGTGATGCCGGTGCTGGCGGTGCCGCTGGTGGCACAGGTGCTTCGCGACGGTGCCATGCGCAGCGAGGCCGAGATCACCCGGGCCGCGCGGCAGATCGCGCCTGACGCGGCAGAGGACCTCGTGCCCCTCGGTCTCAAGGCGTTGCTGTCGCGCCGGCTGATCCGCGAGGTTCCGGGCGGCTACGAGATTCTGCCCGATCAGGCCGATGCGGTGACCTTCTACGCCAATTCCATCGCCCATCTCGATCAGGAGCATGCTGCGGCCGCACAGTGACTTTCTGCATCGGCTCGGTTATAAAATTACAAAACGACTACATTCCGTGTTGCAATGTTGCGCGTGCGTGGATATTTCATACAAACAGCCCGCGATTCTGCGTTGCGGCACGATTTTGTTAAGGAGGCCCATATGGCACTGGACACGCACGGCGGCATCGCCGCCTATGAGGCGCCTGAAAAGGACCTGTATGAATTGGGCGAGATGCCCCCGCTGGGCTACGTGCCCAAGCAGATGTACGCCTGGGCGATCCGCAAGGAACGCCACGGCGAGCCGGATACGGCGATGCAGCTGGAAGTGGTCGACGTGCCGGTGCTCGACAGCAACGAGGTGCTTGTCCTCGTGATGGCGGCGGGCGTGAACTACAATGGCGTCTGGGCGTCGCTCGGCCAGCCGATCAGCCCGTTCGACGGCCACAAGGCCCCGTATCACATTGCCGGATCCGATGCCTCGGGCATCGTCTGGGCGGTGGGTGACAAGGTCAAGCGCTGGAAGGTCGGCGACGAGGTGGTGATCCACTGCAACCAGGATGATGGCGACGACGAGGAATGCAACGGCGGCGATCCGATGTATTCGCCGAGCCAGCGGATCTGGGGCTACGAGACGCCCGACGGCTCTTTCGCGCAGTTCACCAACGTTCAGGCGCAGCAGCTGATGCCGCGGCCCAAGCACCTGACCTGGGAAGAGGCGGCCTGTTACACGCTGACGCTCGCCACCGCCTACCGGATGCTCTTCGGCCATGAGCCGCATGATCTGAAGCCCGGCCAGAACGTTCTGGTCTGGGGTGCGTCGGGCGGCCTCGGCTCCTATGCGATCCAGCTGATCAACACCGCCGGCGCCAACGCCATCGGCGTGATCTCGGACGAGAGCAAGCGCGACTTTGTCATGAGCCTTGGCGCCAAGGGCGTGCTCAACCGCAAGGACTTCAACTGCTGGGGCCAGCTGCCCAAGGTGAATACGCCGGAATATGCCGAGTGGTTCGCCGAGGCGCGCAAGTTCGGCAAGGCGATCTGGGACATCACTGGCAAGGGCGTGAACGTGGACATGGTCTTCGAACACCCGGGCGAGGCGACCTTTCCGGTCTCGACCTTCGTGGTGAAAAAGGGCGGCATGGTCGTGATCTGCGCCGGCACCACCGGGTTCAACCTGACCTTCGACGTGCGCTACATGTGGATGCACCAGAAGCGTCTGCAGGGTTCGCACTTTGCCCACCTAAAACAGGCGGCGGCGGCCAACAAGCTGATGCTGGAGCGGCGGCTTGATCCCTGCATGTCAGAGGTCTTTGACTGGGCCGACCTGCCGGCAGCGCACATGAAGATGATGCGCAACGAGCACAAGCCCGGCAACATGTCGGTGCTGGTGCAGTCGCCCCGCACCGGGCTGCGCACCTTCGAGGACGCGCTGGAAGCCGGCCGCAAGGGCTGAGCCAACCAGAACGTGAACATTTGCGGCCCGCGCCACCCCGTGAGGGGGTGGTGCGGGCCGCAGCCTGTCCGGGGACTGCCCCGCCGTTCATCTTTCTAAACACTTCATTTCAAATGCTTCGGATTTTCAGTCTCGCCATTTCTGGGGAGTTGGAATGCGTGAATTTATTGGAAACCTCTCACATGGTAGAGTTGTGTTAATCCTTCGTTAACCAATCGAAATGAGAGTTAACAATGCAACACGACTGGATACTCGACGTACTTGCCGACCTCAAAACCTTTGCCCTGACCAACGGGCTGCCGGCCCTGGCCGAACAGCTCGACGATGCGCGGATCGTTGCGATGGCCGAACAGGCGTCGTCCACGGAGGGGAGTGGCATTGGGATTCGAGGCAGTACAACCGAAGCTGGAGACGGTGCTCGCAACATTGGAGCAATCCGACGCGCTTGAGGAATTACAGACATTCATTACGGAATTGCGCGACGCATTCGGCGTCGATCATCTGGTTTACCATTGGGTCAGCAGCAATGGCGAACAATATGGCTGCGGTACCTATGACCCGGCCTGGGTCGAGCGGTATCTCGAACAGGGCTATCTGCGGATCGATCCGGTGGTGCTGGGCTGTTTCCAGCGCTTTCACCCGGTCGACTGGAAACAGCTCGACTGGTCGTCCAAGGCGGCGCGGGCCTTCCAGAAGGAGGCAATAGACCATGGCGTCGGCAACCAGGGCTATTCGATCCCGATCCGTGGTCCGAACGGCCAGTTCGCCCTGTTCACCGTCAGCCACAATTGCGACGACGCCGCCTGGGCGGAATTCTGCGAAGTCTCGCGCCGCGATCTGATCCTGGTGGCGCATTACTTCAACCAGAAAGCGCTGGAGTTCGAGCCGGGGCGGCTGCCGGAACAGGGCCAGGCGCTGAGCCCGCGCGAGGTGGATGCGATGACCATGCTCGCCATCGGCTACAGCCGGGCACAGGCGGCCAATGCGCTGGAGATCTCGGAACATACGCTGCGGGTCTATATCGAATCCGCGCGCTTCAAGCTCGGGGCGCTGAACACCACCCACGCGGTGGCGCGCGCGCTGAGTCGCGGTTTGATCGTTGTCTGATCGTTAACCCGGGCATCGGTCTGCTCCGGCGGGCTTAACGGCTCGGGCTGCAGCCTCCTCTTCGACACGAGAGGAGAGCCCGAGATGATCCGTTACCTTTATGCCGACCAACTGGCCCAGGACCCGCAACTGGCCCGCGCCATGTTCCGCGACCGCGCCGACCAGTTCCGCCACCGGCTGGGCTGGGACGTGGCCGTCGATGCCAGCGGCGAGGAGCGCGACGAATACGACCGGGAAAACCCGCTCTACGTGATCTGGCAGGACCGTGACGGCAGCCATGGCGGCTCGATGCGGTTTCTGCCGACCACAGGGCGGACCATGGTCAACGATCACTTCGGACATCTGACCGGCGGCGGCCGGATCGAGAGCCCTTTGATCTGGGAATGCACCCGTTTCTGCCTGTCGCGCGGCGCTGGCGGTCATGTCGCGGCGGCGCTGATGCTGGCGGGGGGCGAGATCATGCTCAACTTTGCGGTGCGCCATTTCGTCGGCGTCTTCGATGCGCGCATGGTGCGGATCTACCGCCGGATCGGTGCCTCGCCAGAGGTGCTGGGCAGCGAGGGCGAGGGGCGCGCCAGGATCAGCGTCGGGCTCTGGGGCTTTTCCGAGACGGCGCGGGCGCAGGTGGCACAGAGCGCCGGCATTCCGGCGGCGCAGTCGGCGGCCTGGTTCGATCTGGGCTTCGGGGGCTGCGGGACGGACCAGCCTTTGGCGGCCAGCGCCTGAGGGCGGGCGGCGCCTGGGGGCTCTGCCCCCCGGCCTGCGGCCGCCCCCCGAGGGTATTTGAGAACAGAAGAAGCAGGGGATCGCTCTGGTGCTTGTTTGGCGGGGCTTGTAGTGTCCGCGCATGACACTGCCAGCGCTGACATTTTCCGAAGATCAGGCCGAAGCCTTTGACCGCGTCAGCGCCGCCCTGCGCGAAGTTGGCGTCGACCTCGAAGCCGGCCACGTGGCGCCGCCGCGCGAGGGGCGCTCGGGCGTGCTGGCGGTGATCGGCAAGGCGGGGTCGGGCAAGACGCTGCTGCTGGCCGAGCTTTACAAGGCGTTGAAGGAGGCCGGGGTCGACATCGTTTCCGGCGACTGGGAGGGCAAGCGCAAGAAGGACCGGCGCACGCTGGCGATCCTGGCGCCCACCAACAAGGCGGCGAGCGTGTTGCGGATGCGCGGCGTGCCGGCGACGACCATCCATCGCATTCTCTATACCCCGGTCTATGACCCCGAATACGAGCGGATTGCAGAATGGCTGGCCGGGCAGGGCGAGCGGCCCGAGATCGAGGGGCTGACCGATGCCGCGCTCGACCGGGCGCATGGGTTCTACCAGTCGAACAATTCCATTCCCGGCGCGCTGGCCGCCGCCGGGCTGCGCGGGTCGGATTTCATCACCGGCTGGAAACGCCGGGAAGAGCCTCTGGACATCGGGTTTGTCGACGAGGCCTCGATGCTGGATGACCGGCAGTACGACGATCTGCGCGAGATTTTCCCGACGCTCTGCATGTTCGGCGATCCGGCGCAGCTGGCGCCGGTTAACCAGTCGGGCGCCATGGTGTTCGAGAAGCTGCCAGAGGAAAAGGTGCTGGCGCTGCGCCGCATCCACCGGCAGGAGGCCGACAACCCGATCCTCGACCTGGCCCATGCGCTGGCCGATCCGGCGCTCGAGTTCCACGACTTCGAGCGCATGGTCGAGGAGAAATCCAAGAGTGACGAACGGGTTGTCTGGGGCCAGCGGGTCGAGGTTGACCTGATGGCGCGCTCGCCGGTGCTGGTCTGGCGCAATGCCACGCGCATCCGGCTGATCAACGCCTTTCGCAAGGTGCATGACGCGCCTGACGATCGGCTGCTCGAGGGCGAGCCGCTGATCTGCGACGGTATCGAGCTGCCGCTGAAGCACCGCAAGAAGCGGCTCGATCTCGAGGCGCGCGGGCTGATCAAGGGCGCCCAGGTGATCTTTCTGGGCGAGGGCAAGCGGCCCGGGTTTTCCCGGCTGCATGTGATGGGGGCGGAAGACCCAAGGGTCTCGGCAGCGTCCATCGTCAAGATCGAGATGCCCGACGAGGAAGAGCCCTTCATTCCCTTCGCCGCCCGCATGGGCGCCACGTTCCTGCATGGCGCGGCGGTGACGATCCACAAGGCGCAAGGCTCGCAGTGGGATTCGGTGCAGGTCTTTGCCCCCGATCTTTATGTCGCGGCGCGCATGGGGCGGGTCGAGGCCGGGCAGCCCTTGTGGAAACGTCTGGCCTATGTGGCGATCACCCGGGCGCAGGAGCGGCTGATCTGGGTGGTGCGCAACCGCTTGTCAAAGCCCACTTATCCGCTGAGGATCGACGATCTGCCGGTGCCGCAGCAGGCGTTGACGCTGGAAATGCAGGACGAGTAGCGCCTCTTCCCACGGCGCGCGCGCTCGTTTATAGCGCGGGCATGACAACCAATCCCCCGAACCTCCGCCCCGACCTTGCCCATATGACCCTGCCAGAGGCCGAGGCCCGCCGTGGCGGGCCGACCATCGGCATGGTCTCGCTGGGCTGCCCCAAGGCGCTGGTCGACAGCGAGCGCATCCTGACGCGGCTGCGCGCCGAGGGTTACGGCATCTCGCCAGATTATGCCGGGGCCGATGCGGTGATCGTCAACACCTGCGGTTTTCTCGACAGCGCCAAGGCCGAGAGCCTTGAGGCGATCGGCGAGGCGCTGCAGGAAAACGGCAAGGTGATCGTCACCGGCTGTCTTGGGGCCGAGCCCGAGTATATCACCGGGGTGCATCCCAAGGTTCTGGCCGTGACCGGCCCGCATCAATACGAGCAGGTGCTCGATGCGGTGCATGGCGCGGTGCCGCCCGATCCCGATCCCTTCATCGATCTGCTGCCGGCCTCGGGCGTGACGCTGACGCCGCGGCATTACAGCTATCTGAAGATCTCGGAAGGCTGCAATCACAAGTGCAAGTTCTGCATCATTCCCGACATGCGCGGCCGGCTGCAGTCGCGCCCGGCGAAAGCGGTGCTGCGCGAGGCCGAGAAGCTGGTCGAGAGCGGGGTCAAGGAACTGCTGGTGATCAGCCAGGACACCTCGGCCTATGGCACCGACTGGAAGGACCGCGAGGTCAAGGCGCCGATCCTGCCGCTGGCGCGCGATCTGGGCAGCCTCGGCGCCTGGGTGCGGATGCACTACGTCTATCCCTATCCGCATGTGCGCGAGCTGATCCCGCTGATGGCCGATCCGTCGAACGGCATCCTGCCGTATCTCGACATCCCGTTCCAGCATGGCCACCCCGAGGTGCTCAAGCGCATGGCGCGGCCCGCGGCCTCGGCCAGGACGCTGGACGAGATTGCCGCCTGGCGTGCGGCCTGTCCCGAGATCACCCTGCGCTCGACCTTCATCGTCGGCTATCCGGGCGAGACCGAGGCGGAGTTCGACTATCTGCTCGACTGGCTCGACGAGGCGCAGCTCGACCGGGTGGGGTGCTTTCAGTACGAAAACGTCGCCGGCGCGCGGTCGAACGATCTGCCGGATCACGTGGCCCCCGAGGTCAAGCAGGAGCGCTGGGACCGGTTCATGGAAAAGGCGCAGGAGATCTCCGAGGCGCGTTTGGCGGCCAAGGTGGGCAAGCACCTGCCGGTGATCGTCGATGACATCGACGAGGACGGCATTGCCACCTGCCGCACCATGGCCGATGCGCCCGAGATCGACGGCAATCTCTTCATCGATGAAGGTGCGGGCGATCTGAGCCCCGGCGATATCGTCACGGTCGAGGTCGACGAGGCCGGCGAATACGATCTCTGGGGACGGCTGACCGCCTAGTGCGAGCCGTCCTCGAGGTGCAGCTTCATGTCGATCAGCACCTGCTGCAGCGCCAGGGTTTCCTTGAGCATGCGCTTGGCCTCGTTGATGGTGATCACCCCGTCTTCGATTGACTGGGAGTATTCCGTCATCAACATGGCAAAGCGCTGGCTCAGCGCCACGACGTCGGCATTGACGCTGCCCGAGCGTTCGGCGTTGTTGCGGCGGCTGTCGAAGGACAGGGTGATGCCGCGCAGCTCGGACAGGGCGGCGGTCACATGCGGGTAGGAGGCCGCCGCCTCGAGCGCGGCCACCGCGTCGATCGGCATGAAGCGGTCGGAATGTTCCTCGTGCTCGGAGTAATAGCGGCCCAGCGTCGCCTTGGATTTGCCTGTCACCTCGCAGGCCGGCTCGATGCCCACGTCCTTTACAAGCGCTTCGGTGTGCTTCTTGAGATAACTTCCGACGCTGTTCATGCCCACTCCTGGCTGTGCCGCCTTCGACCGCGAAGTCGGGGAAATCCCCGGCTTTTTTCCCATTAAGAGGTTTAGCAGCTTTTGTCATTGAGGGAACACCCCAAACGGGGTTTCACGAGTATCCGGAGGCCCAAGGCCGGGTTCGGGTGCAGGGATGCGACGTGTTCGCCGATTTGGGAGGCGGAATTGCCAGCTGGCCACGTCGTGCCCCGTCTGCCCGCCTCTTGCCTCCGCACGCGCGGCGCGGCATAGGATCGCGCCATGGCCAAGCTCTACTTTCACTACTCGACGATGAACGCAGGCAAATCGACCCTGCTGCTGCAAGCTGCGCACAATTACCGCGAGCGCGGCATGGAGGTCTACCTGATGACCGCGCGCCATGATGACCGCGCCGGCAACGGCCGCATCGGCTCGCGCATCGGGATCGGCAGCGAGGCGGTGACCTATGCGCCGGGCGAGGACCTGTTTGCCCATCTCGCGGCACGGCTCGAGCAGGGGCCGCTGGCCTGCATCTTCATCGACGAGGCGCAGTTTCTCGAACCCGGGCAGGTCTGGCAGCTGGCGCGGGTGGTCGATGACCTGCGGGTGCCGGTGATGTGCTACGGGCTGCGGGTGGATTTCCAGGGGCTGCTGTTCCCCGGATCGGCGACGCTGCTGGCGCTGGCCGACGAGATGCGCGAAGTGCGCACCATCTGCCATTGCGGCAAGAAGGCCACCATGGTGGTGCGGCAGAACGAGAAGGGCGAGGTGATGACCACCGGCGCCCAGGTGCAGATCGGCGGCAACGAGACCTATGTCAGCCTCTGCCGCAAGCATTGGCGCGCCACCACCGGCGAGGCCTGAGCGCCGCTAGTGCCGCGACAGCTGGTCGTGCATGTCGCTGGCGGCATGGGCCATGGCTGCGTTGGGATGGCGTGACAGCCGGGTCAGCAGGTCGAAGACCCGCGCCGTGACATCCGGATTGTCGATACCGTCGCGCGAGATCGGCAAAACCGCGCAATCGAGCAGCGTCCGCGCCCGCACCACCGGCAAAGAGACCCTCGGAAAGGTCGGGGTGTACTCGGCCTCGGGCTGCGGCTCGTCGGGGGTTTCCTCCCACAAGAGACGCTCGATCCGGCCCAGCACCTCGATCGCGGTGCCGGGATCGTTGATCCCGGGTGACAGCGCCCGCTGGCCGGATTCGGCGAGGATGGTCAGACCCAGCGTCGGGTCCTGCTCGAAGGTGCGGACATCGCCGATGTCGAAGGCGCGGGCGGCGGGCGCGGCGAGGCTCTCGTCGCTGCTGCCGATGGTGCCGATCACGGTGTTGCGCAACACGAATTCGCCCGGCACGGCAGTGACATGGACATCGGTGCCGGCCTCCTCGGCCAGTTCGTCGAGCTTGGCGACGTCGATGAAGCGGATGTAGCCCGAGCTCTGTGCCCGGATGCTGACAGCGCCGTCGGGCACCAGATCGCCCTCCAGCATCCGCCGCGCGCCCAGCGAGGGCCTGCGGGCGCGGGCATGCATCGCCTCGCGGGCGCGGACCTCGATGATCTGCAGGGTGTGGTCCATCGAGCCCAGGTGCGACAGGTGCTCGATCCAGCGCAGGATCGCCAGCACGATCAGGGCAAAGACAATCATGGTGAAGCCGAAGACCACCACCGCCGCATCCTCGGAATAGACCCGGGCGTGAAACAGGATCACCGCGCTCAGCGAATAGACGAACCCGCCCACGAATGTCGCCAGCACCGACTGGGTGATCGTGTCGTCCAGCAGCAGCCGGTAGGCCCGCGGCGTCGCCATCGACGAGGCCGCGCGATAGGCCGAGACCATGACGTTGAGCGAGAAGGTCGTCACCGCCAGCATGCCCGAGGCCAGGATCGTCAGCACCGGCAGGATCGCCTCGCGGCCGAGCTTGAGCTTGATGTTGTCGGGGATGAAACCGGTCAGCAGCGGCGCGATCGCCAATGCCAGGAGCGAGAAGATCGAGATCAGCACCACCCTGACCAGAAGCGTGCGCCAGATCCGCTGAACAATGACCAGAAGTTTGGAAATCATGAGAGACTCATCAGAATACGGGCTCCGGCATCGGTAAGGTGATCGCGGAACAGCGCGCGTTCGTCGGGCGTCAGGACCTGATGACGAGGATAGCGCGGCACGGCCCGGTCGTCGAGGATCGGCGCCTCCCAGCCGTCGGTGGTGGCGATGAAACCGGTGACGCCCTCGGGGCCGTAGCGATGCAGATAGCCCTGCAGTACGCACTCGAGATAGGACATCAGGATCGGGTTGGCCGCGCTCGGCGCGCGGTGCCGGTCGGCGGGAATGGCATAGGTCGCGATGTCGAGCGCCTGCGGCGCGTCATGCTCGATCTGGGCGCTGGCGGCGAGCCGATCATAGGCGTGTTCGCGGGCATCGAGCGCCGCCCAGTCGCCGCCGGGCACGGCGGCAATCACCCCGTCGATCACGCAGAGATCATCCGGCACTGCCGTCAGGAAGGAGACCGGCCTGAGATCGCTGTGCCGCCACGCCCGGCGCCAGCCACGGGCGCGGGCAGGGCGCACCTGACCGAAAGCGTGGGTTGCGGTGTTGACGAGCGAGCCGTATCCGAAAAAAAAAGGATCATTCATGATGTAACTTTGTGTCAGCAGTGACGAAAGTCAAACAGTCGATTTCCTTTCTGTGGCATGGTATTAACATAGTTATTGACAGGGGTTCATCTATGCGTGTCACCAAGCGTACAAATATCGCCATACGGGTGTTAATGTATTGCGCCGACAATTCCGGACGACTGGTGACCAAATCGGAAATTGCGACCCGCTGCAGCGCGTCGGAAAACCATGTGGCTCAGGTAGTTAACCAATTAGGGCAGCTTGGATTTCTGAAAACCCATCGCGGCCGGAATGGCGGATTGGAATTGGCCCGCGTGCCGCATGACATCTGTATCGGCGAGGTGTTTCGCGCGGTGGAAGTCGCGGTGCCGGCGACCGAATGCACGAATGATTGTGATGGCAATTGCCCATTGATCGCGGCCTGCCGTCTGCGCCATGCCCTGGCCGAGGCCTGCGAGGCGTTTTATGCGCAGCTCGATGCGCTGTCGCTCGACATGCTGGTCGGCGGCAATCCGGCGCTTCTGGACGCGATTGCACCGCAGGCCAGCGCGCATCCGTGAACGTTTTGCCGTTGTCAAAGCCTTGGCCCATCGCATAAAGTCGCCGCGACTCGACGGGAGAACCGGCCATGCCGGTGCCGAAGGAGCAACCGCCCCGGAAACTCTCAGGCCCCGAGGACCGTCGAAGTCGCAAAAATCTGGAGAGATCCCGGCCTTGTCCGGGGCGCCGAAGGGATAACGATCTCAGGCAGAAGGACAGATGGGGCATCGCCGAGCTGACCTGCGGGTCAGGGATTGGGGATGCCGGTTTGTATCCGAAAGACGGACACTCCGGCCCGGAACGGGAGATGGAAGGTGTCTGACGAGGACGAGGCGCTGAAGCGCACGCCGCTATACGATCTGCATGTGGACCTGGGCGCCAAGATGGTGCCCTTTGCCGGCTACGAGATGCCGGTGCAATATCCGCTGGGGGTGCTCAAGGAGCACCAGCACACCCGCGCCAAGGCCGGGCTGTTCGATGTCAGCCACATGGGCCAGGTGGTGCTGCGCGCCAAGGACCCGGAGGTGGCGAAGACGGCTCTGGAAGGTCTGGTGCCGGTCGATGTGTTGGGTCTGGCCGAAGGGCGCCAGCGCTACGGGTTCTTCACCAATGATCACGGCGGCATAGAAGACGACCTGATGATCGCCAACCGCGGCGACCATCTGTTTGTCGTGGTCAATGCCGCCTGCAAGCAGGCCGACATCGCGCGGATGCGCGCGGCGCTCGAGCCCGAGGTCACGGTCAAGGAAATCACCGGCCGCGCGCTTCTGGCGCTGCAGGGCCCGGCCTCCGAGGCGGTGCTGGCCGAGCATCATCCGGGCGTGAAAGACATGAAATTCATGGACGTCGAGACCCTGCCGATTGCCGGCGCCGAATGCTGGGTGTCGCGCTCGGGCTATACCGGCGAGGACGGTTTCGAGATCTCGGTGCCAGAGGCGGCGGCGGTCGATCTGGCGCGCGCACTGCTGGCGCATGAGGATGTCGAGCCGATCGGGCTTGGCGCCCGCGACAGTCTGCGGCTCGAGGCCGGGCTTTGCCTCTATGGCCACGACATCGACAGCGACACCACGCCGGTTTCCGCAGGTCTGACCTGGGCGATGCAGAAGGTGCGCCGCCCCGGTGGCGACCGCGAAGGCGGCTTTCCCGGTGCTGCCGAGATCTTCAGCGACCTGGCCGAAGGCTGCGGGCAGAAACGCGTGGGTCTGAAGCCCGAGGGCCGCGCGCCGATGCGCGAAGGTGTCGAGATATTTGCCGAGGACAGCGGTGGCGAGGCGGTCGGCCGGGTCACCTCGGGCAGTTTCGGCCCGACGGTCGGCGGCCCGGTGGCGATGGGCTATGTCTCGACAGCCCTCGCAGCCGAGGGCAGGCTGCTTTATGGCGAGGTACGCGGCAAGCGGCTGCCGGTCAGGGTGGCCAAGCTGCCCTTCGTCGCGCCAGGTTTCAAGAGATAGGTCCAACAGGAGACGACCATGAAATACACCGAAGAACATGAATGGCTGGAAGCCGATGACGAGGGCGTCGTGACCGTGGGCATCACCGCCCATGCCGCCGAGCAACTGGGCGACGTGGTCTTTGTCGAACTGCCCGACGTCGGCGCCTCGGTGAACAAGGACGACGAGATCGTCGTGATCGAGAGCGTCAAGGCCGCCAGCGACATCCTCGCCCCGATCGACGGCGAGATCGTCGAGGTCAACGAAGCCATCGTCGGCGAGCCCGGCAAGGTCAATGACGATCCCGAAGGCGACGCCTGGTTCTTCAAGATCAAGGCCGAGGACCTCAGCCAGATGGACGACTACATGGATGAAGCCGCCTACAAGGACTTCATCGGATAAGCCCTTTCCGCCGGGGGCTGCGGGTCTTGCCTGCCAGCCCCCGGTGGAAGATTGCCTGGCCAGTTGACGCAGGAGCTGCGCGCATGACTTTCACACCCACCGACTATCTGCCTTATGACTTCGCCAACCGGCGGCACATCGGGCCTTCGCCGTCCGAAATGGCCGACATGTGCGAGGTTCTGGGCGTTGCCGACCTCGAGGCGCTGATCGACGAGACGGTGCCCAAGGCGATCCGGCAGGCCGAGCCGCTGGATTTCGGCAAACCCAAGTCGGAGCGCGAGCTGCTGCGTTACATGCGCGAGGTGGCCGCCAAGAACAAGGTCCTGACCTCGATGATCGGCCAGGGCTATCACGGCACGGTGACGCCGCCGGCGATCCAGCGCAACATCCTGGAAAACCCGGCCTGGTACACCGCCTATACGCCCTATCAGCCGGAAATCAGCCAGGGCCGGCTCGAGGCACTGCTGAACTTCCAGACCATGGTCAGCGACCTGACCGGGCTGGAGGTGGCCAACGCCTCGCTTCTGGACGAGGCCACGGCCTGCGCCGAGGCGATGACCATGGCGCAGCGCGTGGCGAAGTCGAAGGCCAAGGGCTTCTTCATCGACCGCGACTGCCATCCGCAGAACATCGCCGTGATGCAGACCCGCGCCGCGCCGCTGGGCATCGAGGTGATCGTCGGCAACCCCGAGAAGCTTGATCCCGAGGCGGTGTTCGGCGCGATCTTCCAGTATCCCGGCACTTACGGCCACGTGCGGGACTTCACCCCGCAGATGGAAGCGCTGCATGCTGCCAAGGCGATCGGCATCGTCGCCGCCGACCCGCTGGCGCTGACCCTGCTCAAGGAGCCGGGCGCAATGGGTGCCGACATTGCCGTGGGGTCCACCCAGCGCTTTGGCGTGCCGATGGGCTATGGCGGCCCGCATGCCGCCTACATGGCCTGCCGCGACGACTACAAGCGCGCCATGCCGGGCCGCATCGTCGGCGTCTCGGTCGACAGCCACGGCAACCGCGCCTATCGCCTGTCTTTGCAGACCCGCGAGCAGCACATTCGCCGCGAGAAGGCCACTTCGAACGTCTGCACCGCCCAGGCGCTGCTGGCCGTCATGGCCGGCATGTACGCGGTGTTCCACGGGCCCGAGGGCCTCAAGGCCATCGCCCAGCGGATCCACCGCAAGACCGTGCGCCTGGCACGCGGGCTCGAGGAGGCAGGGTTCACCGTCGATCCGCAGGCCTATTTCGACACGATCACCGTGGACGTGCGTACGCTGCAATCGGCCGTGCTGAAATCGGCCCGCGACGAAGGGGTGAACCTGCGCCGCGTCGGTGAGTATCGCGTCGGCATCACGCTCGACGAATGCACCCGGCCCTCGAACATCGAAGCGGTCTGGCGCGCCTTCGGCATCACCCGGAAGGACGACGATTATACTCCGGTCTACAAGATGCCCGAGGAGATGGTCCGCACCTCCGAGTACCTGACCCACCCGATCTTTCACATGAACCGGGCCGAGACCGAGATGATGCGCTACATGCGTCGTCTGGCCGACCGTGACCTGGCACTTGACCGGGCGATGATCCCGCTGGGCTCCTGCACCATGAAGCTCAACTCCGCGGCCGAGATGATGCCGGTGAGCTGGCGCGAGTTCTCGGTGCTGCATCCCTTTGCGCCCGCCGATCAGGCGCAGGGCTACAAGCATCTTGTCGACGACCTGAGTCAGAAGCTCTGCGCTATTACCGGATACGACGATTTCTCGATGCAACCGAACTCCGGCGCGCAGGGGGAATACGCCGGTCTGCTGACGATTGCCGCCTATCACCGTGCCAATGGCGAGGGGCACCGCAATGTCTGCCTGATCCCGATGTCGGCGCACGGCACCAATCCGGCCTCGGCGCAGATGGTCGGCTGGAAGGTGGTGCCGGTGAAATCGGCCGCCAACGGCGATATCGACCTCGAGGATTTCCGCGCCAAGGCCGAGAAACATGCCGAGGCGCTGGCCGGCTGCATGATCACCTATCCGTCGACGCACGGGGTCTTCGAGGAGACGGTCAAGGACGTCTGCGCCATCACCCACGAGCATGGCGGTCAGGTCTATATCGACGGCGCCAACCTCAACGCCATGGTGGGTCTCTCGCGGCCGGGTGACCTCGGCGGCGACGTCAGCCACCTCAACCTGCACAAGACCTTCTGCATTCCGCATGGCGGCGGCGGTCCCGGCATGGGGCCGATCGGTGTGAAATCGCACCTGGTGCCGCATCTGCCGGGGCATCCGGAAGTGGGGGGCGAAGAGGGGCCGGTCTCTGCCGCGCCTTATGGCTCGCCGTCGATCCTGCCGATCTCCTGGGCCTATATCCTGATGATGGGCGGTGAAGGTCTGACTCAGGCGACGCGGGTCGCCATCCTCAACGCCAACTACATCGCCAAGCGGCTGGAGGGGGCCTATGACATCCTCTACCGCGGTCGGGGCGGCCGGGTGGCGCATGAGTGCATCGTCGACACCCGCCCCTTTGCCGAGAGCGCCGGGGTCACGGTGGATGACATCGCCAAGCGTCTGGCCGATTGCGGCTTCCACGCGCCGACCATGTCCTGGCCGGTGGCGGGCACGCTGATGATCGAGCCGACCGAAAGCGAGACCAAGGCCGAGCTCGACCGGTTCTGCGACGCCATGCTGGCGATCCGCGAGGAGATCCGAGAGATCGAGGACGGCCGGATGGACCGCGAGAACAACCCGCTGAAGAACGCGCCGCACACGATGGAAGATCTGGTGCGCGAGTGGGACCGTCCCTATTCGCGCGAGCAGGGCTGCTTCCCTCCGGGGGCGTTCCGGGTGGACAAGTACTGGCCGCCGGTCAACCGCGTCGACAACGTCTACGGCGACCGACACCTGGTCTGCACCTGCCCGCCGATGGAGGACTATGCCGAGGCGGCCGAGTAGGTGATCGGGACGGGGCAGCGGGGGACCGCTGCTTCGGTGGCCTCTGGCGACGCGCCTTCGATAGACAAAACGGCCGCCCGCTGAAGCAGGCGGCCGTTTTTCATAAAGCTTGCAATAGCCCATACGGTGCCGGGCCAGCGGCTGCCCGCGGGGTGCCGCGGCCCCCGCAGTTCGGCAGCGCTTTATCCCGGCCAAATCCGCAGAAGTTCAGGTCGACGCGCCCAGCCCAGCCATAGCGGCAGCCCGATGGGGCGGGCAGCCGCTGGCCCGGCGGGCTTCGCCCTTGTTCCGGGCCGGGACGATATTCGAAGGGGGGCGGTGGGGTGGAACCCCACCCTACGCGGTTTCGCCGGCGGGATTTCCCGCAGACCCGCTCACTCCGCGAGGCTCTCGCTCTCGGGCTTCGGACCCAGCAGGAAGCCAAGCTCTGCCGCCACGGTGTTCCAGGCCGCCTCGGAGCCGGCGCAGAGCAGGTAGCCTTCTTTCTCGGCCACCGAATATTCCCGCCCGTCGAGGAACGCCACGTGACCGCCGGCCTTCTGGCACAGCAGCACACCGGCGGCGTGATCCCAAGGCGTCATCTTGCACGACAGCACGAAATCGCAATGCCCCTCGGCCAGCAGCCGGTACTCATGCGCCGAGCAGCGCAGCGCATCCGGCCGGCCGATCCGCGGATAGAGCGCCGCGACCTGCGGCTGCACATCCGCGGGCATCAGCTTGAGGTGAATGTAGCCCACCATCTCGGCCAGGGTCTTCGGCTCGGCGGTGGTCAGCGTGCGGCGCCGGCCGCGCGGGCCGGTCCAGGTGGTCAGGCTGTCTTCATCCGCCACCACCACGTCATCGTTGAGCGGGTCGTAGATCATGCCGTAGACCGGCTTGCCGAAGCGCGTCGCCGCGACCATCGTGCCAAAGAGCGACAGCCCGTGGGCAAAGTTCCATGTGCCGTCGACCGGATCGATCAGAAAGCCCAGTTCGGCATCGCCCAGGGCATCGAGGATCTTCGGATCGCGCGAGGCCGCCTCTTCACCGACGATCACCGCCGAGGGAAAGGCCATCTGCAAGCCGCGGGTGATCATCGCCTCGGCAGCCTCGTCGGCGGCGGTGACGAGGTCGAGCTTGGATGTCTTCTCGGAGATCTCCGACGGGTCGAGCGCGCGGAACCGCGGCAGGATCTCGGCCTTGGCGGCGCGGCGGACGAGATTGAGAAGCGCTGTCTTCTGCGCGCGGGTCAGCGGCGCATGCACGGCCATCGGCAGGTTGTCTGACATGGTGGTCTCCGATTCTGGCGGAAGTTCTGTGGGGTTTGCCAGTCAGGGGGCATGGGTTCAAGAGAAGCTTTGGCGCAGCGCCCGATCCGGGGTATGTTTCCCGGGGCAGCACAGGACGACGGCCATGACCCCATCCGCCAAGGTGGCGACCTGCCTCTGGTTCGAAAAGGACGGGTTGGAAGCCGCCCGGTTCTATACGTCGCTTCTGCCCGGGTCGGAGATCCTGACCACGCAGACCTTCGACCACATGGCCACCGGAGAGGCGGACGGCGTCAAGGTGATCACCTTCACGCTTGCCGGGGCGCCTTTCGTGATCCTCGAGGCCGGACCCTACCAATCCCACAGCGACATGGTGTCGATCCTGATCACGACGGAGGATCAGGCCGAGACCGACAGGCTGTGGCACAGCCTGACCGCGGATGGCGGGCAGGGGGTGCAGTGCGGCTGGCTGAAGGACCGTTGGGGCATCACCTGGCAGATCACGCCGCGCCGGATTGCCGAACTGACGGCGCTGGGCGACCGGGCAAAGACCCGCGCGCTGATGCAGGCGATGCAGCCGATGGTGAAGCTGGACATCGCGGCGCTCGAGGCGGCCTATCACGCCGGCTGACTATTCCCGCGCACGCAGCACCCGCGCCGGGCGCGCCGCCAGTGGTCGCCAGGCAAAGCCCAGACCCGCCAGCAGAGTCGCCAGCACGCCGCCCAGCACGATCAGCAGGGCCGAGCGCCATTGCACCGCGAAATCCACCTCCATCACGTAGGTCATCACCGCCCAGCCGCCGATGACCCCCGCCGCCAGCGCTACCAGACCGGCGGCCGCTCCCAGCAATGCCGAGCGCAGGGCAAAGCTCTGCAGGATGCGCGCCCGCGCGGCGCCCAGCGTCTTGAGCACCGCCGCCTCGTAGGTGCGCGCCTGTTCGCCTGCCGCCGCCGCGCCGATCAGCACCAGAAAGCCGGTCAAGAGCGTCGCTGCCGCGCCCCAGGCGGTGGCCGAGGCGATGCCGCCCATGATCTCGGCCACCCGGTCGACCGCGTCGCGCACCCGGATCGCGGTGATGTTGGGATAGGCCGAGGCCAGATCGCGCAGGATCGCCGCCTCGGCCTCTTCCTCGGCATAGACGGTCGAGATGAAGCTGTGCGGCGCGCCTTCCAGCGCGGCGGCGTTCATCGACATGACGAAGCCGATGCCGGCGGTCGAGAAATCCACCTCGCGGAACGAGGCGATGGTGGCGGTGATGTCACGGGCGAGGATGTTGACGGTCAGCTCGTCACCGAGCTTGAGCCCGAGCTCGGCGCCTTCCTCGGCGGCAAAGCTGATCAGCGGCGGGCCGGTGTAATCCTCGGGCCACCACTCGCCTTGGGTCAGCGTCGTGTCCTCGGGCAGGGCGGCGGAATAGGTGATGCCCCGGTCGCCGCGCACCACCCAATGATCGCCGGCGACGTCGCGCGCCGGCTGGCCGTTGATCTGGGTGAGGATGCCGCGCAGCATCGGCGCGCTCTGCACCTTCGACACCGCCGGGTCCTCGTCGAGCCTGGCGCGGAAGCCGGGCATCTGGTCTTTCTGGATGTCGACGAAGAAGAACGACGGCGCCACGTCGGGCAGGTCGGTCTGGATCGCGGCGCGCATGTTGCCCTCGATCTGGCCCACTGCCGCCAGCACCGACAGCCCGAGGCCCAGCGACAGCACGGTCGAGGCCGCGCCTTCCTGCGCGCCCGAGATCGCCGAGAGCGCCCAGCGGAGCGCCGGGCGGTGGCGCGCGGCGCGCTGGCTGCGGCGGGCGGCCCAGCGGATCGCCATGGCGGCCAAGGCCAGCACGGTCAGCGCCGCGAGGATGCCGCCGGCGGTCCAGAGCGTCAGCATCGACGAGCCGGAAAACAGTGCCGCTGCACCGATCAACCCGGCCAGCAGTGCCAGGGTCACCACCACATGCGGCCAGCGCGGCAGCAGCCGCGCGCCGCCCAGAGCGTCGCGGAAGAGCGTGGCGGGGCGGATTTCCTCGGTGCGGGCCAAGGGCCAGAGGGTAAAGATCAGCGCGGTGAAGATGCCATAGAGCGCCGCTTCTAACAGCGGCCCGGGGTGCACGGCAAAGACCGCCGGCACCGGCAAGAGGCTCTGCAACAGCGGGCCCAGCGCCAGCGGCACCAGAGCGCCGAGGCTGAGGCCGATGGCGATGCCCAAGAGGCTGAGCGCGCCGATCTGCAGGAAATAGGTCAGGAAGATCACCTGCCGCGTGGCGCCCAGCGTGCGCAGGGTGGCGATCACCGAGGTCTTGGAGGCGAGGTAGGCCCGCACCGCCGCCGAGACGCCGACACCGCCCACCGCCAGCCCCGAGAGACCCACGAGGATCAGGAAGCTGCTCAGCCGGTCGACAAAGCGCGAGATGCCGGGCGCGCCATTGCGGGCATCGCGATATCGCCCGCCGACCTCGGTAAAGCGCTCGCGCGCCTCGGCCTTGAAGGCATCGAGATCGGTGCCGGTGGGCAGGGCCATGCGGTAATGCGTCTCGAAGAGCGTGCCGGGCTGCAGCAGGCCCGAGGTCGCAAGTGCTTCGGTGCGGACCAGCGTGCGCGGCCCGAGGGAAAAGCCGCCGCCGGCGTCGTCAGGCTCGACCGTGAGCAGGGCGCTCAGGGTGAAGGTGCCGGTGCCCAGCTGGAAGGTGTCGCCGGGCGTCAGGGCCAGCCGGTCGGCCAGCACCGGCGCCATCACCGCGCCCTGGCCGGCAAGTGCCTCGTCGAGCGGCATCTCCGGGTCGAGCGTGACCTGGCCCACCAGTGGATAGGCGTCGTCGACGGATTTGACCTGGGTCAGCGCGCGTTCGGTCTCGCCGTCGCGGGTAACCACGACCATCGAACGGAAATCGGTGATCTCCGAGACTGCCAGCGCCCGCTCGCTCATCCAGGCGCGCTCCTCGGGCTCGGCAAAGCGGTAGGTCAGGCGGACCTCGGCGTCGCCGCCCAGCAGCTCGGCGCCTTTCTCGGTCAGGCCGAGCTCGATCGAGGTGCGCACCATGCCGATGCCGGCAATCGCGGCGACACCCAGTGCCAGGCACGCAAGGAAGATGCGAAAGCCGCGCAGGCCGCCACGCAGCTCGCGTCGGGCCAGTCGGGCCGCGGTGGCAAGGCTCATTCCGCGGCCTCGCGCAGGCTGGTGTCGAGACGGCCATCGCGCAGGCGCACCACGCGGTCGCAGCGGGCGGCCAGCGCCGGGGCATGGGTGACCAGCACCAGCGTCGCGCCGTGGCGGTCGCGCAGGTCGAAGAGCAGGTCCATGATTGCGCCGCCGTTGGTTTCGTCGAGATTGCCGGTGGGCTCGTCCGCCAGCAGGATATGCGGCCTGGGCGCCGAGGCGCGGGCCAGCGCCACGCGCTGCTGCTCGCCCCCCGACATCTGCGCCGGGTAGTGATCGGCGCGGCTGCCCAGCCCCACCGCCTCGAGCTCGGCGGCGGCGCGGTCAAAGGCATCGCGGTGGCCGGCCAGCTCCAGCGGTGTGGCGACATTTTCCAGCGCGGTCATGGTGGGGATCAGGTGAAAGCTCTGGAACACCACGCCCATGTGATCGCGGCGAAAGCGCGCCAGCGCATCCTCGTTCATCGTGCCGAAATCCTGTCCCAGCACCGTCACGCTGCCGCCTGTGGCCCGCTCGAGCCCGCCCATCAGCATCAGGAGCGAGGATTTGCCCGATCCCGACGGCCCGATCAGCCCGATGGATTCGCCTTTCGTCACGTCGAGCGAGATGCCATGCAGGATCTCGACCCTGCCGGCATTGCCATCGAGCGCAAGGTGCACATCTTTAAGCAAGAGAACGGGATCAGACATGCAAAGGGCCTTTCGGGCAATGTATCAGCTTTTGACATATGGGGGTTGTGCCCGCCTGAGCAAGGCGGTCGCGGCGGTTTTGACGCTGGCTGCGCCGGCGGCGGCGGACGAGTTGGAGATCCTGGCGCTGGGCGACAGCCTGATCCAGGGCTACGGGCTGATGGCCGAAGAGGGCTTCGTGCCGCAGATGCAGGAGTGGCTGACAGAGCAGGGCCACGCGGTGACCCTGATCAACGGCGGCGTCTCTGGCGACACCACGGCGGGTGGCCTCGCGCGGGTGGCCTGGAGCCTCTCGCCCGAGGTCGACGCGATGATCGTGGCTTTGGGCGGCAACGACGTGCTGCGCGGCATCGATCCCGGCGTGGCGCGGGCCAACCTCGACGGCATCCTCAAGGTCGCGGCAGAGCAGGACCTGCCGGTGCTGCTGGTGCCGATGCGCGCGCCGGGGAATTACGGCCCGGACTACAAGGCGGCGTTTGACGGGATGTATGCGGAACTCGCGGCAGAGCATGGTGCGCTTGAGTCGCCGGCCTTCTTCGACATCCTGCTGCCCGAGGGCGGCGATCCGGGGCAAGTGTCTGACCTGATGCAGGGCGACGGCATCCACCCGAATGCGGAAGGCGTGGCGCAGATCGTCGAGGGGATCGGGCCGCATGTGGAGCGGTTGATCGCGGCGGTTGAGGGCGCATCGTAAACGCCACCCCGCAAATACAAAAAGCCCCACCGAATGGCGGGGCCTTTCAATCACTTCGAGGCAAGAAGCCTTACGCCAGCGCGATGTTCTCGGCGGCTTCGCGGCCATCACGGCCCGGCTTGATGTCGAAGGTGACTTTCTGGTTGTCGGCGAGGCCGGTCAGGCCGGAGCGCTCAACAGCAGAGATGTGCACGAACACGTCTTTGCTGCCGCCGTCGGGTGCGATGAAACCAAAGCCTTTGGTGGTGTTGAACCATTTCACAGTGCCAGTGGCCATGTGTTTACTCCTAGTAGTACTACTGCCCGCGGGATTGCGGCAGGTCGGCTTAGTCAGTGCAGATCGAAGGACTGAGCCGTAGAAGGAGCAGCGGTCGATAGATAACTTCGCACGCAAGATATGCGGGTAAGCCGACGCCATTTCAAGGGGAATTTGCGGGGCTTTCGGCAAGGCGTTGCCGGCGCAAAGGCGGGACACGTTATCCTTGCGTTACGCTAGCGCTATCGCACCCGCTTTGAAGCGCAGACGACCTGTGCGCCGATCCACAGGGCAAATGAGAGAGACCCACGCGAGAATCGGGGCGCGCAGGGGTGTCACGCCTTGGAGCCACCGAAGGCCCGGATCAGGTAGCTCGGCAGCCGCCGCACCAGCGCGCGCATCAGGTCGGGATATTCGATCTCGCCGCCCAGAAGCCGCATGTAGTCATACCGCAGGTGGCCGGATTTGCGCACCGCGCGGACGAAGCCTTGCTTGAACGGCCCCCAGTAGAGCAGCAGCCGCACCCGGTTGGCATGGCGCATCGCCGTCAGGATCGGGCGGAGCCGCGCGCGGTAGAGCCGCAGCGCCGCGTCGGGTTCATGCCGCGCCAGCGCGTCGCGCGCGGCCAGCGCCGCCATCTCGCCGGATTTCATCGCATAGGCAATGCCCTCGCCGGTGACCGGATCGACCAGCCAGGCGGCATCGCCGGCCAGCAGCACGTTGTCGCGCCCGGGGCGGCGGCGGGCCTGGCCGAAGGGCAGGTACTGGCCCTTGATCCGGGTCCCCGGCGGCACCCCGAGATCGGCCATGTAGGCGCGCATGATCGTCTTGAGATCGGGGTTGCGGCTGTGCACGCCGCCGACACCCACAGTATGGGTGCCGGATTTGGGGAAGGACCAGCCGTAACCCCAGTTCGCCGCCCCCATGTCGATGCGCAGCGGCGCATCGGCCGGCAGGGGAGGGCCCTCGGCCTCGAGCGCGAAGCCGATGCGGGCGGGATCGAAAGGCCGGCCAAAGAGCGCCCGGGCGGTGGCGCTGTTGACGCCATCGGCACCGATGACGATGGGCGCCTGAAGCGTGAGGCCGGAGGCCAGGGTCACGCGGCCGGCCTCGGGGGTCAGCTCGGTGATGCGCTGGCCGGTGAAATCCTCGGCCCCGGCGTCGAGCGCCAGCGCGCAGAGATGGGCGTCGAGCGACAGCCTCATGGTCAGGTAGACCGGCGGAATATCCTCGATCACGCCCAGCTTTTCGCCGAAACCATAAAGGGTTACCGCCGACTTGCTGTCGAACTCGGCGGGCAGCTCGGTGGCAAAGATCTCGCGGTAGTAGCGCGCCGCCCGGCCGGTGAACCCGGCGCCGCAAAGCTTGTCTCTGGGAAAGCGGGCCTTGTCGACCAAAGCGGTCCGAAGGCCGGCTTTCGCGGCGGTGCGCGCAGCAGCCGCCCCGGCAGGGCCCGCGCCGATGACAATCAGATCAAACAACATGCAGGCTCTTTCCCCGCTCGCCCCGGCGCGGTCAAGAGGCAAAAGGAAACCGGCGCGCGGGGGGCTCCAAGCCCCCATGCACGCCGGCAAAATTGACCTTGCGGAAGGTTCAGATCACGGTGACCGTGGTACCGATCGGCACCCGCGGATAGAGGTCCATCACATGGGCGTTGGCCATCCGGTAGCAGCCGTTCGATGCCGCCTGGCCGATCGAGGCGAGGTTGTCGGTGCCGTGGATTGCCGCATAGGTGTTGACGCCGTTCTGGAACAGATACATCGCCCGCGCGCCCAGCGGATTGCCCGGACCGCCCGGCTGGACGTAATCGTTGCCCTTGAAGCGGCCATAGGTCTGCGGCTCGCGCTCGATCATCGCGTCGGTGGGCCGCCAGGTGGGCCATTCCTTCTTGGCCTGGATCACCCCGGTGCCGGAAAACTCGAGCCCGGTGCGACCGACGCTGATGCCGTAGCGCAGGGCGCGGCCCGGTTCTTCGATGAAGTAGAGGAAACGCGATTTCTGCAGCACGATGATCTGGCCCGGGGCCAGGTCGGCGCGCACGCGGACGTATTGCGGGGCGAATTTCGGATCGAGTTGAAACTGTGCCCGGGCCAGCGACGGCAAGGCCAGGGCAGCGGCGACAGAGCCTGCAAACGTACGGCGCGAAATCATGGGGGTCCCTCCAGCAATGAGCCGGGGAATCATATGGCAGGAGGTCCGTGAGCGGGAGTCAGGTTTCCGTTACCCCGGAAAGTTGTGGGCCCTGTGCAACGGAGTGCAGCGGCAGGCTCAGGCGGCGATCGGGCCGCGGGCCGGGGCGCTGTCCTCGGAGGGGCTGCTGCGCAGCGGCGCGGTGATCAGCGACAGCGCGATGCAGAGCATCGGCAGGGCCAGAGCGAGACCGAAATAGAGGCTCAGGGCGGCAAGACCGCTCATCCCGAAGACCAGCCAGCCCAGCAAACCGCCGAAGGCACCGAAGGTGCTGCCGAAGATGAATGCGATGCTGGCCATGTCGGTCTCCTGTCCCTCTGGTCTGAAATCCAGTAAGCGCGGCAAATGGGGCAGCAATGCGGCGCATTCGGTGCATTTTCCGGCGCAAGGTGCCGGGGTCTTGCCGCAAAGGCAAGCCGTCCCCAGATATTCGCAAAGCACGATATGAAGGAATCCGCGTCATGAGCGCAAAGAAACTGACATGCCTCGACTGCGGGCAGGTGAACAAGGTGCCCGAGGCGCGGCTCGACGCCGGCCCGAAATGCGGCACCTGCGGCGCGCGGCTTATGCCGGGCAAGCCGGTGGAGATCGACCTCGCCACGCTGAAAAAGGCCGCGCGCAACGACGAGGTGCCGCTGGTCGTCGACTTCTGGGCGCCCTGGTGCGGCCCCTGCCGGATGATGGCGCCGGAGTTCGACCGGGCCGCGGGCCAGGTCGGCACCAGGGCGCGGCTGGTCAAGCTCAACACCCAGGACGAGGCGCAGGCCGCCGGCAGCTACAACATCCGCGGCATCCCGACCATGGTCCGCTTTGACCGGGGGCGCGAGGCGGGGCGGCAGTCGGGCGCGCTGACCGCCGACCAGATCTTGGGCTGGATCGGCTGAAATCACGGGTCCACCCCTTGCAGGCCGGCGCAGGCTCTGACAGCTTCCCGCGCGTAAGGCAGGAGGTTGGTGATGAGCGCGTTGATCTGGATCGGGTTGGTCATGGGGCTGGGGGGCACCCTGGCGATGGACATCTGGTCCGAGGTGCTGGCGCGGGGCTTTGGCCAGCCGCGCCCGGCCTGGGGGCGGATCGGGCGCTGGGCGGCGCAGCTGCCCGGGGGCCGGGTCTTTCACGACGACATCGGCGCGGTACACCCGGTGCAGGGCGAGGTCGCCCTGGGCTGGCTGGTGCATTACAGCGTCGGGCTGGCCTATGGCGTGATCTTCGTGCTGCTGTCGGGGCCGGACTGGCTGGCAGCGCCGAGCTTTCTGCCGTTGTGGATTTTCGCGATGGTCACCATCGGCGCGGGCTGGTTCCTGTTGCAGCCCGGGATGGGTCTGGGCTGGGCGGCGTCGCGCACGCCAAACCCCTGGAAGGTGCGCGGCATGGGGCTGGTGGCCCATACGGTCTTTGCCATCGGCATGTACGCGGTGGCGGTGCTGGGCGCGCCCTGAGGCTCAGCGCTCTGACAAGGGCCTGAAGGGCCTGGCGCTGGTGTCCTTTTCCTGCGCCTGCATCCAGCCGTTTTCCCAGGACTGGTGATCGACGGTGTTCTCGGAATACGGATTGGCTTGGAAGGAGACCCCCTCCTGCCGGGCGATGTAGCCTTCGTCATAGGCGGCCATCCGCGGGTCCATCCCGGCGGAATGATGCGCCGTCTTCTGCAGGTGCTCGGCGAATTCGGGGTATTTCACCAGCACCGTCTGGTCGAGCCCGTCCGGATACTCCTCGAGTGCCTGCCGCCCGCGATCGGTCAGCGCGAGGGCGCCGTCCTCGGCAGGCTCCAGAATGCGGGCGATGCGCAGGTGATCGAGCTGTCGCAGCAGCCGGACCCGCCGCTCATCCTCGGGCAGGCCCGGCGTCTTGCCGGCGGTCTGGAATAGGGCGTCGAGCCGGGCGGAACAGCTGTCGATGGTCACCGGTCCCCTTGCGGCGGCATGCAGGATGAGCGCCGTCAGGCTGGCGGTGCTGAGCAGGGGGTAGTCATTGTCGAACATGCGCGGCGGTCCTCTGATCTGACGCTTGAGGTCAGCCTAGGCGCAGGACGACGACCGGTAAAGAGGCAGGGTGAGGCCGGCGGGGCCGGGCCTCACCTCTGGTCGCGGGGCAGGGGCGTCAGACCCGGCCCATCAGCACGAGGATGATCAGCACGATCAGCACCACGCCGAGGATGCCCGAGGGCGCATAGCCCCAGTTGCGCGAATGCCCCCAGCGCGGCAGGGCGCCGATCAGGGCAAGGATCAAAAGGATGATCAGAATGGTATAGAGCATGGCGGTGTCCCTCTTCGGTTCGGGGTGATGGCGGTCTCGGAGCCTTTGCCGCAGCGACAAGGTCCGCGGCAGGTTGGCAACGCGCGAGCCGGGCTTCGGTTCCCTTGCGGAAGCGCGGTCTCTGGGCAGGGCGCGCGGGGTGGTGTAGCCTCGGGCCGAACAGCAGTTTTCAGAGGCAGAGCAACATGACAGAGACCCAATCGGCGCCGGACGGAGAGCTGACCCTGCGCACGCTGGCAATGCCGGCCGACACCAACGTCAACGGCGACATCTTCGGCGGCTGGGTGCTGAGCCAGATGGACATGGCCGCCGGCATCGTCGCCGGCGAAAAGGCGCAGGGCCGGGTGGCCACCATCGCCGTCGACGCGATGAAGTTCATCCGCCCGGTCAAGGTGGGCGACGTGCTCTGCGTCTACTGCCACATCGCGCGGGTGGGCCGGACCTCGATGGCGATCGAGGTCGAAGCCTGGGTCCGCCGCGAGCGCATGGGCATGCGCGAGAAGGTGACCGAGGCGATCTTTACCTTCGTGGCGATCGACGGCGACGGGAGACCGCGCGAGGTCCCGTAGGGTGGGTTTCCAACCCACCTTTTCGGGCGCGGTGGGTTGAAAACCCACCCCGCGGTTACCTCGTGTTAATCGCTTTTCGGGCAGTTTCGGCGCATGCCGAACTACATTCGCCCGAAGGCCAGAGGGGCCACCATCTTCTTCACCGTCGCCCTCGCACAGCGCGGCGCGACGCTTCTGACCGACGAGATCGAGCTGCTGCGCGATGCCGTCAGGGTCACCCGCGCGCGCCGGCCCTTTGTGATCGAGGCCTGCGTGGTGCTGCCGGACCACCTGCACATGCTCTGGACCCTGCCATCTGACGATAGCAATTATTCCGACCGCTGGGGCGCGATCAAGGCGCGGTTCTCCAAGAGGGTGCGGCTGAAGCGGGGGGATGCGGTGGGTTGCAAACCCACCCTACGAGAGGCGGCGTCGTCCGGTTCTGCCCGCTCTGACGTAGAGCGACTGAGGGCGCGCCGCTCGGCCAGTAAGGTGAAGAAGCAGGACGCCGGCATCTGGCAGCGGCGGTTCTGGGAGCATCACATCCGCGACCGCACCGACTTGGAAAACCACATCAGGTGTTGCTGGGGCAATCCGGTAAAACACGGGCTGGTCGAGAGGCCGGTGGATTGGCGGTATTCCTCGATCCATCGCGATGTGCGGCTGGGGCGGGTGGAGCCGGAGTGGCGCTGCGGCGATCTGCGCGACATGTTCGGAGAGCCGTAGGGTGGGTCTGTGACCCACCGCAGCGGGGCATTAGGCACGGGGCAAGCCCGCGAGATAACCCCGTAGGGTGGGTCTGTGACCCACCATGCCGCGGAGCTTCCGCCAAGGCGGTGGGTTGAAAACCCACCCTACGGGCCGCATCGGGTGCGCCGAGACGGCGCACCCTGTATCTTACCGAGAAAACTTCTTGTGCTTCAACCGCTTCGGCTCAAGCGCATCTGCCCCCAGCCGGCGCTTCTTGTCTTCCTCGTAATCTTCGAAGTTGCCCTGGAACCATTCCACATGCGCCTCGCCCTCGAAGGCCAGGATGTGGGTACAGATCCGGTCGAGGAAGAAGCGGTCGTGCGAGATCACCACGGCGCAGCCGGCGAAATCGACCAGAGCGTCTTCCAGCGCCCGCAGGGTCTCGACATCGAGGTCGTTGGTTGGTTCGTCGAGCAGCAGCACGTTGCCGCCCTCTTTCAGCAGGCGCGCCATGTGGACGCGGTTGCGTTCACCGCCTGACAGCAGGCCCACCTTCTTCTGCTGGTCGCCGCCCTTGAAGTTGAACGACGAGCAATAGGCGCGGGAATTCACCTGGGCGTCGCCCAGCTGGATGATCTCGGCGCCGCCGGTGATCGCTTCCCAGACGGTGTCGTCGGGCTTGAGGTCGTCGCGCGACTGGTCGACGTAGGACAGGTCGACGGTGTCGCCGTATTCGATGGTGCCGGCGTCGGGTTTCTCTTCGCCAGTGAGCATCTTGAACAGGGTCGATTTACCGGCGCCGTTGGGGCCGATCACGCCGACAATGCCGCCCGGCGGCAGCGAGAAGGTGAGGTCCTCGACCAGAAGCTTGTCGCCCATCGCCTTTTTCAGGCCCTCGACCTCGATCACCTTGGAGCCGAGGCGCGGGCCGTTGGGGATGACGATCTGGGCGCGGGTGATCTTCTCGCGCTCGGACTGGTTGGCCATCTCTTCATAGGCCTGGATCCGCGCCTTGGACTTGGCCTGGCGCGCCTTGGCGCCCTGGCGCATCCACTCGAGTTCGCGTTCCAGCGTCTTCTGCTTGGCCTTGTCCTCGCGGGCCTCCTGGCTCAGGCGCTTGGCCTTCTGTTCCAGCCAGGCCGAGTAGTTGCCTTCGTAGGGGATGCCGCGGCCACGGTCGAGCTCGAGGATCCAGCCGGTGATGTCGTCGAGGAAGTAGCGGTCGTGGGTGACGATCAGGATCGTGCCCTTGTAGTCGATCAGGTGCTGCTGCAGCCAGGCGATGGTCTCGGCGTCGAGGTGGTTGGTCGGTTCGTCGAGCAGCAGCATCTCGGGCGCTTCGAGCAGCAGTTTGCAGAGCGCCACGCGGCGTTTCTCACCGCCCGAGAGGGTGGTCACATCGGCATCGTCCGGCGGGCAGCGCAGCGCCTCCATCGCGACGTCGATCTGGCTGTCGAGGTCCCAGAGGTTCTCGCTGTCGATCTGGTCCTGGAGCGCGGCCATCTCGTCGGCGGTCTCGTCGGAATAGTTCATCGCCAGCTCGTTGTACTTGTCGAGGATGGCCTTCTTCTTGGCGACGCCCAGCATGACGTTGCCGCGCACGTCGAGCGACGGGTCGAGCTCGGGCTCCTGCGGCAGGTAGCCCACCTTGGCGCCCTCGGCTGCCCAAGCTTCGCCGGTGAAATCCTTGTCGAGGCCGGCCATGATCTTGAGCAGGGTGGATTTACCGGCGCCGTTGACGCCGACCACACCGATCTTGACCCCGGGGAGAAAGCTGAGACGGATGTTCTCGAAGCATTTCTTGCCGCCCGGATAGGTCTTGGACACGCCGTCCATGTGGTACACGTACTGATAAGCCGCCATTGCTCGCCCCTTGGTTTGCCTGGAGGGCTAGATAACGCTGCGCGGGACGAGGTGCAATGTGTCGCGGAGGGATGGGGTTGGAATGCCGCTCGGTGAGGCAGTGGGTTGTAGCGGTGGGTTACAAACCCACCCTACGGTGAAGCGCACGACGGACAGGACGGGTAGGGTGGGTTTGCAACCCACCTGCACGGAACGCGGCAAGGGAAGGAAAGACCTATGGACCGACTGGCAGACCTGATCGCGCGCTATGCGCAGCCCGGGCGGTTTGACTGGATCGGCATCAGGCCGGTCCGGCGCGGCGAGATGCAGGCGCTGGACCGGGTGGAGATCACCGAGGCGGGGCTCAAGGGCGACCGGGGCCGCGCCGGCAAGCGGGCGGTGACGCTGGTGCAGGCCGAGCACATGGCGGTGATCGGCGGCTTTCTCGGCCAAGGCACGGTGCCGCCAGAGGCGCTGCGCCGCAACCTGGTGATTTCGGGGATCAACATCGCGGGGCTGCGCCGCCGTCAGGTGGCACTGGGCGGCGCGCTGCTCGAGATCACCGGGCCCTGTGCGCCCTGCAGCCGGATGGAAGAGCACTTCGGTCCCGGCGGCTATGCGGCGGTGCGCGGTCATGGCGGCATGACGGCGCGGGTGTTGCAGCCCGGCGCTGTCGCGCTGGGCGATGTTCTGCGGCCAATCGATTGACAATCCCGCCGGGTTTCCGCGAGATGGGCGCGTTTCCAAGGGGGCTGACGCCGTGACATCCATCCCGACGCTGCGGCGCGGCCTGACCATCGGTTTGCTGGGCGGCTCCTTCGATCCGCCGCACGAGGGCCATGTGCACATCACCCGCGAGGCGCTCAAGCGGTTCGGGCTCGATCGGGTGTGGTGGCTGGTCAGCCCCGGCAACCCGCTCAAGGCCCATGGTCCGGCGCCGCTGGACGAACGAATGGCGGCGGCGCGGCGGATCATGCAGCACCCGCGGGTCGAGATCAGCGATTACGAGGCGCGGGCGGGAACCAGATACACCGCCGAGACGTTGGAAGCTCTGAGACGGGATTACCAGGGCGCGAAATTCGTATGGTTGATGGGCGCGGACAACCTCGTGCAATTGCCGCAGTGGCAGGATTGGCAGCGCATCGTCGAGACGGTGCCAATCGGCGTGCTTGCCCGTCCCGGAGACCGCATCCGCGCCCGCAACTCCAAGGCCGCAAGGGTCTATGCCGCCGCGCGCATCCGCGGCCGCGAGTCGCTTCGGCTGGCGCAGGCCGAGGCGCCGGCCTGGTGTTTCGTCAACGTGCCGATGAAGGGCGAAAGCTCGAGCGCGATCCGCGCCACCGGGGCCTGGCGCCATGATGGGGCCGGGGACACCTCTGAGGATTGAAACGGCCCATTGCACGCAGGGGTTGTGCGCTGTTCGCTCCTTCACGACGATGTGTCACCACGAGGTGAATTGCGCGTTAAATTCGCCGCGACCGCAGGTATCGCGCGCTTGTCTGACACCAAGGGCTGAGGTTTAATCGATCCATGACGCAAGCATTTTCAAGACGCATGTTTCTCGGCGCGGCGCTCGGATTTGCCGCGGTTCACGCCAATGCGGCCTCGCCCAGCCGGTCTCTGCGTCCGGTGGCGCGGCCGGGCAGCACCAAGCCCATTCCCAAGGTCTTTCCCGCCGCCGAAACGATGGTCAAGGAGGCCAATCTTTCCGGACAGGTGACCTATGCGGTGATGGACGTCTCGACCGGCCAGTTGCACGAGGCCGGCCAGCCCGAGCTCGGCCTGCCGCCGGCGAGCGTCGCCAAGGCGGTGACCGCGCTTTATGCGCTGGATGCGCTGGGAGAGGATCACCGGTTCACCACGCGCGTGCTGGGCACGGCGCCCATCGTCGAGGGGGTTCTGGACGGCGACCTGATCCTCGCCGGTGGCGGTGATCCGACGCTGGGCACCGACGAGCTTGCCGCTCTGGTCAAGGCGCTGAAGGAGGCCGGACTGAAAGAGGTGACCGGCGACTTCCTGGTTTGGGGCGGGGCGCTGCCCTTTACCGACCGGATCGACGTTGAGCAGCCCGACCATGTGGCCTACAGCCCGGCGGTTTCGGGGCTGAACCTGAATTTCAACCGCGTGCATTTCCAGTGGGCCCGCGAGGGCAGCGAGTACGAGGTGAGCATGGACGCCCGCAGCGGTCGCTACACCCCAGAGGTCTCGGTGGCGCGGATGCAGGTCGAGGACCGCAACCTGCCGGTCTATACCTACGAGGACGTAGCTGGCACCGACAGCTGGACCGTGGCGCGCGGCGCGCTGGGCAAGGGCGGGTCGCGCTGGCTGCCGGTGCGCAAGCCCGAGGCCTATGCCGGCGAGGTGTTCCAGATTCTGGCCGGGGCCGAGGGGATCTCGCTGAAGACGCCGCGTATTGTCGAGACCGCGCCGGAGGGCGAGACCCTGGCCGAGGTGCAATCCGGCAAGCTGACCGACATCCTGCGCGACATGCTGAAATATTCCACAAATCTCACCGCCGAGGTGGTGGGCCTCTCGGCGACGAGGGCGCGGGGCATCGCGGCCGACGGGTTGCCGGCCTCGGGGCAGGCGATGTCCGACTGGGCGCGCGAGCGCTATGGCCTGACGTCCGACATGCGCTTTGCCGATCACTCTGGGCTGGGCGGCGACAGCCGGATCACCGCGACAGACATGGTGGCGATGCTGCGCGAGGCGCGCGGCGCGGGGCCGCTGCGTGAGCTTATGAAGCCGATCCCGATGCGCGACGAGAAGCGGCAGATCATCGACGATCATCCGGTCGACGTTGACGCCAAGACCGGAACCCTGAACTTTGTCTCGGCGCTGGCGGGCTATGCCACCGCCATCGACGGCAGCGAACTGGCCTTTGCGATCTTCACCGCCGATGTGCCCCGGCGCGACGCGCTGAGCATGGCCGAGCGCGAGCGCCCCGAGGGCGGTCAGGTCTGGCTCACCCGGTCGCGCAAGCTGCAGCAGCGGCTGCTGCAGCGCTGGGGCCAGGCCTTCGCCAACAGCTGAGCCTAGAGCGTGAGGTGCCGCGCTCGGGCGCCCCGTTCGATCGCGGCGGCATGCAGCCGGTCGATGTTCAGCTCATAACGTATTTCCTCGAGCAGGCGCAGCTCTGCCTCGTGCAGCAGGCCGTCGGCGGCGGCCACGTCACACGACAGCGCATAGGCGGTCTCGAACAACCGTTCGGGCAGGTTGTCGCGGATCAGACCGAAGAGTGCGTCGAGACCGTCCTCCTGTTCGAACAGGTCAAAGACCGTGCGCGCCACCACGTTCATCCGGTCGACGTCGTAATCGGCAAAGACCGGCAGGTTGTTCACCGCGGTCTCGATCTTGACGAGCTGGGCGGTATGGATGTTCTCGTCAGAGGCCGAGATGGCAATCATCAGGCCGACAAGGCAGTCCTGGGCGCTCAGCGTAAAGGCGTTTTCTTCGGTCATTGGCATCTCCTGTTGCGGCGCAGAATATTGACCCCGCCCCCCGCCCGCAATAGGGAGAGCGAGCCTGCGCGCATGGGGCGCGTGTGCCTACCGGAGATGCCCTGATTATGTCTGACCTGCGCGATGCCGCCATGACCTCGAAAGCCTGGCCTTTTGAAGAGGCGCGCCGCCTGCTCAAACGTTACGAGAAGGCGCCGCCGGAAAAGGGCTATGTGTTGTTCGAAACCGGCTACGGCCCGTCGGGCCTGCCGCATATCGGCACCTTCGGCGAGGTGCTGCGCACCACGATGATCCGTCGTGCGTTTGAGGTGATCTCGGACATTCCGACCCGGCTGATCTGTTTTTCCGACGATCTCGACGGGATGCGCAAGGTGCCGGGCAACGTGCCCAATCAAGAAGAGCTGGCCGAGCATCTGCAGAAGCCGCTGACATCCGTGCCCGATCCCTTCGGCACGCACGACAGCTTTGGCGATCACAACAATGCCATGCTGCGGCGGTTCCTCGATACCTTCGGCTTCGAGTATGAATTCTACTCGGCGACCGAGTTCTATCGCTCGGGCCAGTTCGACGAGGTGCTGCTGCGCGCCTGCGAGAAATACGACGAGGTGATGAAGGTCATGCTCAAATCGCTCCGCGAGGAGCGGCGGCAGACCTATTCGATCTTTTTGCCGATCCACCCCGAGACCGGCCGGGTGCTCTATGTGCCGATGAAGAATGTCGATGCGGCCAAGGGCGAGATCACCTTCGACGACGAGGACGGCCGCGAATGGACCCTGCCGGTGACCGGCGGCAACGTGAAGCTGCAGTGGAAGCCCGACTTCGGCGCGCGCTGGGCGGCGCTGGGCGTCGATTTCGAGATGTACGGCAAGGACCACTCGACCAACACGCCGATCTATGACGGCATCTGCCGCATCCTCGGCCAGCGGCCGCCGGAGCATTTCACCTATGAGCTGTTCCTCGACGACAAGGGGCAGAAGATCTCGAAGTCGTCGGGCAACGGCATCTCGATCGACGAATGGCTGACCTATGCCTCGACCGAGAGCCTCAGCTACTTCATGTATCTCAAGCCCAAGACCGCCAAGCGGATGTATTTCGACGTGATCCCCAAGGCGGTGGACGAATACCACCAGCAGCTGCGCGCCTATGCGACGCAGGATGCGGCGCAGCGGCTGAACAACCCGGTGTATCACATCCACGGCCACAACGTGCCGGCGTCTGACATGGTGGTGTCCTTCTCGATGCTCTTGAACCTCGCCAGCGCGTCCTCGGCGGAGGACAAGGAAACGCTCTGGGGCTTCATCCGCAAATACGCCCCCGATGCCACCGCCGAGACCCATCCCGGCATGGATCAGGCGGCCGGTCACGCGGTGCGCTATTTCCAGGATTTCGTGAAACCTGCCAAGGTGTTCCGGGCCCCGACCGAGCAGGAACGCGCGGCGCTGGAAGACCTGGCCAAGGCGCTGGGCGATGGCGATTATGCGCGCGATCTGATCGCCCGCAAGAACGCCATGGCCGGCAAGGACGAGCCGCTGCCCGAGGTGGATTTCGCCGACGAGGAGTTCCTGCAGTCCATCGTCTTCGCCGTCGGCAATGTGCATGAGATCGAGCCGCTGCGCGACTGGTTCAAGGCAATCTACGAGGTGCTTCTGGGCGCCAGCCAAGGCCCACGCTTCGGCGGCTTCATCGCACTATACGGCGTCGAGGAAACCGTGGCGCTGATCCGGAAGGGCCTGAACGGCGAACTGGGCTGAGCCCTGTCAACGGGGCCGTGATTTGATGCGCGGCCCCGGCGTGCTATGGTTTGGGTGACCCATCGGAGGTTTCCCCATGCTGCGCCGCATCCTTGCCGGTCTCGCCCTGATCCTTGCCCTGTCTCCCGCCATCGCGCAGGAGCCACGACCAAGGAACCCCGAGATCGAGGCGGTGATCGGCGACCAGCTCGACGCCTTCGAGGCGCAGGATGTCGACCGCGCCTTTTCCCATGCCAGCCCGACGATCCGCGGCATCTTCGGCTCGCCGGAGGTCTTTGGCCTGATGGTGCGGCGCGGTTATCCGATGGTCTGGCAGCCGGGCGAGGTGACCTATCTCGACCTCGCCGAGATCGGCGGCGCGCTCTGGCAGCGGGTCGAGATCATCGACCAGGCCGGCGAACGCCATTACCTCGGCTACCAGATGATCCCCGGCGAGACCGGCTGGAAGATTGGCGGCGTGCAGCTGCTGGAGGCGCCCGACATTTCTGTCTGACGCCCGTTGCAGGAGCGGCGCACGGTGCTCTCAGCCGGCGTTAAGCCCCGATTGATACCTCTTCCCCATCGGCGGGCGGCCCGGCTGCCCTGATGTGTGACATGCGCGATCTGGGCGCGATGCGGGAAAGGGACTTTCATGAACAAGGCGATTACCGAGGGCGTGGTTTTCATGCCGACGCCCTTCGCTGTCGGGCTCGATGTCTGGTCGAGCCAGAACGGCCGTCCGGGGGATGACACCTATGAAAACGCGGCCAATGCCGCATTCGTGCCGGCGGATCAGGATTTCGCCGGCTGTCTGGAAATCCAGAAATCCAGTTCGACGCAGAAGCTGCGCTACATGGGCCAGACGCCGATGCTGCCGGGCTGCTACCTGCGGGTGACGGCACGGGTCAAGGCGATCTCGGGCAACCTGCCCAGCGTGCGGATTGCGGGCTACCCGGCGCTGCCGAACGGCACACAGGTCAGCGGGGTGACGGTCAGCGGGCCTTCGGTGGCGCTGACCACCTATGGCGAGATCGTCGAGGTCTCGGCCATCCTCGGGCCGGGCAACCGCACCGGGGTCGACATGATCTGGGGCACGACGCCGGTGTTCGCGCATCTCGGTCTGGACCTGACCGGGGCCAACGGTGGCATCGTGCGGATCGACGATCTGGTGATCGAGGACATCACCGGCGTCTTTCTCGGCGAGTTGCTGGCTGCGGTCGATGTGCGCGACTATGGTGCCGTGGGCGACGGCACCACCGATGACAGCGCCGCCTTCGAGGCGGCCGACGATGCCGCCGACGGGCGCGAGATCCTGGTGTCCGACGGCACCTACCGGCTGGCCTCTGACGTGACGATCAACTCGCGCATCCGCTTCGAGGGCACGGTGACCATGCCCGACAGCGCCATTCTGTCGCTGACCAGGAACTTCGAGCTCGGCAGCTACATCGACGCCTTCGGCAACGAGGAGCTGGGGTTCAGAAAGGCGTTTCAGTCGCTGCTGAACAACGCTGATCACGAAAGCCTCGACATGGGGGGACGGCGGATCACCATCACCGAACCCATCGACATGCAGGCGGCGGTGAACAACAAGGACACCTATGCCCAGCGTCGCCATATTGCCAATGGCCAGTTCTATGCCACCGGCGACGCGGTCTGGGAGCCGGATGTCTACACCAGCCAGGCGACCTATGCCGCCAGCGACGACAACACGCTGACCAATGTGACCAATGTCGCCAATATCCCGGTGGGTTCGCTGATCACCGGCAACGGCGTCGCGCGCGAGACCTATGTCCGGTCCAAGAACGTCTCGGCGGGCGAGATCACCCTGTCGCAGCCTATGGGCGCGGCCACCGGCACGCAAAACCTGACCTTCACCCGCTTCAAGTACATGATCGATTTCAGCGGCTTCGAAAAGCTCACCAGCTTTTCCTTCTCTGACGTCGAGTTTCAGTGCAACAACAAGGCCAGCGCCCTGATGCTTGCCAAGACCGGCACGGTGTTTCAGGTGCGCGACTGCTATTTCACCCGGCCCAAGCACCGCGGCATCACCTCGATCGGCTATGGCTGTCAGGGGATGCTGGTCGACCGTTGCCAGTTTCTGTCGTCAGAGGGCAGCGAGCCGGCACAGAACCGGATCTCGATCGCGATCAATGCCAATGCCAATGACGTCAAGCTGCGCAACAATCGCGCCAGCCAGTTCCGGCATTTCTGCATTCTGAGCGGCTCGAACTCGGTGGTGCAGGGCAACCACTTCTTCCAGGGCGACGGCCAGCCCAACGGCGTGCGCATGGCCGGGCTGGTGCTGGCGCTGCGGTCCTGCAACGCCACGGTGGTGGGCAATTACGTCGACAATTGCTTCATCGAATGGACCAACGAGCGCGAGGTGCAGCCGGATTTCGTCGGCGGTTTCGGCTTTGCGGGGCTGTCGATCACCAATAACGTCTTTCTATGTGGCGAGGTGCTGCCGTCCTTTGCCTGGATCGTGGTCAAACCCTTCGGCACCGGGCATTTCTTCAATGGCATCAACGTCACCGGCAACCTGTTCCGCGGCGTCGGCGCGGTGATCCAGCAGGCCGAGAAGGTCGACACCACCCATGCCGACATGAACTACGGCAACATGAAGAACGTCTATTTCACCGACAACACCTTCAACAACGTGTTCAAGACCACCGAGAACCCGGTGGTGGTGTCGCATACCCAGTCGAGCGCCTCGGCGACCTGGCAGATCAGCGGCAGCGACGTCCTGGCCTTCGGCGGCGAGGCGCGGCGGGTTGTGGGGCTGGTGGCCACCGACCGGATCGAGACCGGGTCCAACGTGGCGCAGTGGGGGATGCCCTATACCAAGGCGGGGCAGGGCGCGGCCAACGACCGGGTCGACCTGCACTGGGAAACGGCCGTGCGCGGACAGGTCGCCGTGACCATGCGCATGGACGTCTGACGACACCAAGGGGAGCCGGTGTCACGGGGTCGCGGCAACACCTGCCGCGGCCCTGAAGCCTCAGCGCACGCGCAGAAAGCGCGCCGACATCCAGCCGGCGGCGCCATCGGGCATGACCATGCGCCACCAGACGTCGTTCGATTCGCGGCATTCGGCAGCGGCCTGGAAATCCGTAGCGCTCAGCCCGTCGCGGGTCGCATGGTCGCAGGCGGCGCGGCAGATCTCTGACGAGATGAAGAAGGCGCTTTCGTCCTTGGCGATGGGCGAGACGAAGGCCGCCTTGGGTGCTTCGGCGACGATCTCGGCACTGAAGTTCGGCTCGGACCGCAGGGTGGCGAATTCGTTGACGTTGACCACCTGGTAGCGATCGGCGCCCGGCGCACAAAGCGCGTTGGCGGCCGCCGGCGGCAGCTCTTCGCCGTCACCGGCGAGATCGGCCAGCTTCGAGGCGCCGGGGAAGATCACGATCGGCTCGAAGAAGGTGAAGGGGCCGGTGGCCTGTTCGATCAGCCGCTCGATTTCGAGGGCCGTTGGCGGCGCATCGCTGGGCGCCTCGCTCTGGCCGTTCCAGGCTGCCTGTTGCAACACTCGAGCCGAAACGCCGCCGGTGCCCGAGCGCGGTTGGAACCAGCGCACCTCGCAGACCGTCCAGTAAAGCTCGCCCTCGGCACGGTAGCCGGTCAGCCAGGCGCCGCGCCGCGCGCCGGTCTCCGCAGGGGCCAGCATCATGCCGGCGGTGGCCTGAAAGGTTCGGGTGCTTTCCGGGCGCGCGAAGTGATCGGGCCGCATCTCGGGGTCGATCCGCTCACAGATCTCGCGCAGCTGGTCCTGGCTCATCTCGTCGGGCAGGGGGCGCACGCCCTCGACGCGGATACCGACGTCGATGGTGCGGGTGACGGTGTCGACCATCAGGTGTTCGCCAGGCGGCTGGGTGAAGATCTCGAGCGCGAAACTGTGGCTGATGCTGAGGATCGGCAGCTTGCCGAAGAGCTCGGCGGTGGCGAGCTGCGCCTCCTGGAAGGCCTCGGTCACCTGGTCCTCGGTCAGGGTGCCGTCGGGCAGCTCCAGCCCCGGCGCCTGAAATCCGAGGGTCGCGGCGGCGTGAATCGAGCGGTCGAGGGTGCGCACCACGCCTTCCTCCAGGCTCGCGCGGGTGCCGCCGAGAAAGGCCAGCGCACAGGCGCCAAGACAGCTCTTGCCCTCGGCCACATGGGACGAGATGCCCTTGAGCCGCAGGTATTCGGCGATCGCGATGCCTTCGACGAAGTCGCCGCCGGGGCTGTCGAGGCAGAGCCGGGGCGCCGCATCGAAGTATTGCGCATCCTCGGCGCCGCCGGGCAGGAGCCGGGCCAGCTTGGCCCGGTCGCCTGTCTCGATCTCGCCGGTGGCGCGGGCATTGCAGCCCTCGGGGTGCGAATTGACCAGCCGGATTTCCATTGCCTGCGCGGGCGCGGCGAGGCCCAGCCAGAGGCCAAGCCCCGCGGTCAGGGCGGCAAGCGAAGTCAGGCGGCGGATCAGGGGCATGGGGTTCTTCCATTCTGGCGGATCGCTCCAGTCTAACCAACTGTCGCGCCATAGCAATTCCCCGCGTGTGGGTCAGAACTCCTGCCAGAGGCCGATTTTCACCCCGGGCGGCGCCGGGTCCTGCAGGTCGAAGATCACCCCGCCCTGGACCTTGACCCTGTCGCCGAAGGGCACCACGAGGCTGGGCGCAAAGCTGGAGTAGGGCGCGTCGCCGACCTGGGTGTGAAAGACCTGCGCCATTGCCTTGAGCCCGCTGGCAAAGGTCAGCCCCGCGGTCACGTCGACCTTGCTCTGGCGCAGGAACTCGGCGCCGGGGCCCTCGGCCATGACCTGTCGGGTGTCGACCGAGAACCAGCCGTAGTGGGGCCCGAGCTCGAAGCCGCGGCCGAAATTGAGCCCGACGGCGGTGTAGGTCTGATCGCCGACCTTGCCGAGGCTGGCCTCGACGGCCAGCCGGCTGCCCTGCCGCTCGACCAGCGGCAAGCGGGCAAAGAGCCGGTAATCGGGGTCGGCGGCGTGGTAGTAGGGGTCGAAACCGATGCTCTGGCCGATGTCGAGCCCAAGGGTGAGCGACTGCGTCAGCCCGTATTCCAGGTAGAGATTGTTAAAGATGGTGAGGTCGGTCAGGTTCCCCGCCCCCCCGAAGCCGCTGATCTGCGTCGAGGTGGCGAGGAACCATCGGCCCTTGTCACGCGGCCAGGCCCCTGCCGACGCCATGCCCGCCAGCAAGGCAAAGATGACGGCCAGCAGGCGCATCGGCGGACCTTTCCGGTGACTCTCCCCACCGCCCAGAGTGGCGGCTCATGGTAAACAAGAGGTTAACGGGACCCGCCGCCGCGCCGCTTCTGGCCAAGCCGCACCGGCTGCGGTATCACCGCAGGGCAATGGCAGGACGACACATGACCGATTTGACCGAACTGGCCCGGCTGATCCGCGAAGACAGCGCCGCGCGCGGGCAGCCGATCTCGAAACTTGGCTATTTCTGCGCGCCGTTCCGGCCCACCCAAGGCCCGTTTTCCGATCGGGTGATCAAGGTCTATCGCGGCTCGACCGACGCCGCGTTGATGGCGCGGCTGGCGCAATGCCACGCGGATTACGTGGCCGCTCTGCACACGACTGGCGTGCCGGTGCCGGAAACCGAGTTTCACCTGCTGCCCGAGGGCGATCTGCAGGTGCCGGTTATCGTGCAGGAGGCGCTGCCGGCCGAGACGATGATGCGGCCGCAGATGCAGGCCGCGCCGCTGAACGAGGCGCTCGAGCTGATGGAGGCGGCGGGCCAGGTGATCGCGCGCTTCTGGAACAACGCCGATCAGTTCGGCACCCGCATCGGCTTTCACCCCTCGATCCGCAATTTCGCCGTCGCCGACGGCACGGCCAGCTTCTTCGACACCTTCCCGCCGCTGATCCACTACTCCCGCCCCGAAATGGGCCGGATGCTGCTGACCTTCTCGGAAAGCCCGATCATGCGCACCGTGGGCCCGCTGCTGCGCCGCCGCGTGACCGGCATTCAGGACGAATGGTATTCGCCTCCGGAGACGCTGGTCGGGTTGGTAGGCTCGGCCTGCCGGCTGCGACCCGACGATGGCGAGGCCTTCCTCGCCTGGGGCCGCGAGTTCATGAACCGCGAGATGCCGCGCTGGGCGGACGAGGCGTTGCCGCATCTGCAACGCCCGCCGCGGCTGCCCGGATACTGGACCGGCATGCGCAAGCTGCTGGGGCTTCAGGGCGAGCCGAACGTCTGAGAGGTTCTCAAGCGATTTGGGGGCTTTGACTGCTGGCTGCACCGTGGCAGGGTGGAGTTCACAGGAGGAGTTCCCATGCCCGAAATCAAGCGCGACGCCCAGCTTCAGACCGTGATCACCACCTTCGAGATGACCCCCGGCACCTGCCAGGATCTGCTCGACGCCCTGCAGGATGCCTACGAATCCTTCATCTCGAAACAAAAGGGGTTTGTCGCCGCCGGGCTGCATGTGAACGACGCCCAGACCCGGATCGCCAACTACTCGCAATGGCAGAGCCGCGAGGATTTCCTGGCGATGCTGCGCTCTGACGAGATGCGCAGCCGCAACCGCAAGATCAACGAGCTGTGCCGCAGCTTCGAGCCGGTGATGTACGACGTGGCGGCGACCTTCGATTGACCGATGAGGCACTGCGGCTGGAGCAGCGCGCCGGCCTGCCGGAGGCGCTGCGCGTGCTGCTGGCCGAATATCCGCGGGAGGGTTGGAAGGCGCATGCGAACTTCGCCGGGCTGGTGGCCTTCTGGCTCGACCGGCACTTGATGTTCCGCCAGCTGACCGAGACCCTGATCCGCGATGCCGAGACCAGGGTCGATGGCGGCATGGACCGGCAGGCCTATGGCCAGCGGCTGGGGCGGCTGGGGTCGATGCTGGTCAACCAGCTGCACGGCCACCACCAGATCGAGGACATGCATTACTTCCCCAAGCTCGCCGGGCTCGAGACCCGGCTGCAGCGCGGCTTCGACCTGCTCGACAGCGATCATCACGCCATGGATGGCTTGCTCGACCGGTTCACAAAATTCGCCAACGGCGTGTTGCAAGGCGGCGAGGCGGGGCATTTTCACACCGAGGTTCAGGGCTTCACCGCCCTGCTGAACCGTCATCTGATCGACGAGGAAGAACTGATCGTGCCGGTGATCCTGAAATATGGGGCCGAGGGGCTGGAGTAGGCTCAGCCCACCGGTGGCGACGGGCGGGTGACGATGAAGAGCGCCGCCCCGGCCATCACCACCGCCTGCAACGTCAAAAGCCAGGCGCTGAGGCCGAAGACGAGGCCCGCGACCAGCACCACACCCATGGTCGAGACCGCCAGCACCTTGGCGCGCTGGGAGATCGCGCGGTATTCGCGCCAGTTGATGATCGGCGGCCCGAGGGTGGGGTGTTCCACCAGCCAGTCGTGCAGCCGTGGTGACGACCTGGCAAAGCAGAAGGCCGCGATCAGCAGGAACACCGTGGTGGGCAGCAGCGGCAGGAAGATGCCCAGCACGCCCAGGCCGATGGCCAGGCATCCGAGCACGATCCAGAATAGGCGAAGCAAGGCGGCAACTCTCATGTCGCGCAAGCTAGCACGGCATCGGGAAATTGCCCGTGCGAAAGCCCGGGATCGCGGCTTTTTCACCACAGGGGCGGGGGCCGCAGGGCCGGTCGGCGTGAAAATCAGCGTCCGGGGGCTGGCGGCTGGGGGCCGCGCGGGATAGCTTTGCGCCATGTCGGATGATCTCGTCAGTGAAATCAGAGCCTTGCGGAGGGAAGTTGAAAAGCTCAACGGCCACCGCTTCTTTCGCATTCACGACAAGTTCTGGACCATGCTCTGGCATTCGCTGGCGCGCGGGTTGATGATGGGCCTCGGCACCGTCGTCGGCGCGACGGTGCTGCTGTCACTGGTGATCTGGACGCTGAGCCAGATCGAGTTCATCCCGATCGTCGGCGAATGGGCGCGGCAGATCATCGACATCGTACAGGACGTCGGCTCCGGCAACTGAGGCGTCAGCGCCCGCTCAGAACCCCAGCCGGCGCAGCGGGCCGATGACGCGGCGAAAGACGATCGGCGGCAGCACGTCCTGCAGCATTTCGAGCCGGCGCACCTCGCGGTCGGCCTGGTCATGGGTGCCGGGGCGAGGGCGGAAGAGCGTGGTGTGGCTGCGCTTGGTATGGTCCCAGGTCGCGGTGTAATAATAGAGCGCCATCGACATCCGCGGCTCGCCCTTGGGGTGGTTCACCGTCTCGGGGTTGCCGTGCCAGGTGTCTGAGCCGGTGTTGAAACAGCACATGCGGTTGTATTCCGGCACGAAGCTCTCGACCTTTTGGCTCATGTCTTCGTTCCAGATCTCGAAGGACCCGCCGTATTCGGCCTTCCAGTCCTTGTTGAGGTAAATCAGGATGTTGAGCCGCCGCTCGAGGTTGAGTTTGGCGTTGTGGTTGAAGTCGGCGTGGATGTCGAGATGACCGCCATTGGCCACCACATGCACCCCGCCGCCGGCGAAATAGGGATCGGGGATCAGCCCGCTGATGCCGGTCAGCTCTTCGAGAAAGCGCACGAAGGGACGGGAATTCAGCGTGTAGAACAGCTGCCGCGTGTACATCGGCAGGCGTTCCGGCAGGTAGGAGGTCTTCAGCTTTTCCTGCGGCCGGTTGAAGCTGTCTTCGGCCTCGGGCAGGGTCTTGAGCTCGGCAATGACCCGGTCCAGCACCTCTTCGGGCAGGAAATCGGTAAAGGTGCCATAGGGATAGGGCTTGCGGGCCTGATAGCTCTCGGCTGCGGATTTGGCAGCCGCCTGGGCGGCCTTGGAATCGATGAGAAGTGTTTCGGGATCAATCGGAATGACGGCCATGAAAATATCCTCGCGAGGTTGCGGACCGACTAACAAGGGATCTTGGCAGAATTAAGGATGCCTTTACGGATTGTCGGCAGACGTGTCGAAATCCACATGGATATGGTTGCCGTCGGGGTCATGCAGGTTGACCTGGGTGATCGGAAAGCCGGGCACCGGATCGATGCTGTGGGCAATGCCCCGGTCGGTCAGCTTGTCGATGAAGCCCTGCATCCCCTGGGCGCGAAAGGCGAAATGCTCGAGCGACAGGTCGTCACCGGGCTCGGGCGCCTTGGTCTTGCCCACCAGATGCACCACCGCGCGGTCGCCGAGGTAGAGCCAAGCGCCGGGAAAAGCAAAGGGCGGGCGTTTGCCGGGGTGCAGCCCGAGGATATCGCCGTACCAGGCGATCATCTCGTCGAGATTGGCAGTGCGGAGATTGACGTGATCGAAGGCGATGAGCATGGCGCGGCCCCTGTTGTGTCTTCGGGCACCTTAAGCAGCCAAAGCGGGCCTTGCAAAGCAGAACGGGGCCGAAATCGGCCCCGTTTCAGGTTGGTCGAAAACCCTGCGGGTCAGACGTGTGCCGTGCGGCCTTTGGGGCCCATCAGCAGCCAGGCGATGAAGCCCAGCACCGGCAGGATCAGAATGACGAGGGTCCAGATCACCTTGGCCCCGGTTGAGGCCGAAGAGGTGAGGGTCTTGTAGATTGCGTAGATGTCGGCGATCAGGATGATCAGGCCAAAAAGTCCATATTCCATGACGAAGCTCCGGGTTGGTTGCGTTCGGGGTCGAGATGCCAAGTCAACGTTGGCAGCTTCGAAAATGTTCCCGGCACCAAGCTCGCGGGGGTCAGGTTGGTCGGCGGCGCGGGGCGCACTACCTTTTGGATGATGCTCTGTAGCGCGATGCCTTTGTCTTCGAGGAGACCGCTGATGAAACGCCTGATCCACCCTGTGAGTGTGCTTCTGCTTGTCCTGCCCGGCCTCGCCGTGGCCGCCGAGGCGGTGCACATCCGCCCCGATCTGCCCTCTGTCACCGTCGAGACGCCGGAGGGCCCCGCCACCATCGCCCGCAACCCCGACCCCGAGGCGCGGCTTGATGGCGACTGGGCGCGCACCTCGCGCGCCTGCCCGCCGTTCTGTATTCAGCCCGTCACTCCGGCCGAGGGGGTCAAACCGATCGGCGAGCTCGAGCTGCTCGACATGCTGGCCGACCCGGATGCCGTGGTGATCGACAGTCGCACGCCGGACTGGTTCGAGGGCGGCTCGATCCCCGGGGCGATCAACATGCCCTGGGACCGGATGGCCGAAAAGCTCGACACCCTGGGGTGCGACCTGGATTTCGAGGGGTTTACCTGTGGCGACGAGGTGCCGGAGATCGCGCTGTTCTGCAACGGCGCCTGGTGCGGACAATCGCCGACCGCCATTCGCCGGATCATCGCCGCGGGTTATCCGCCAGAGAAGATCTCCTACTACCGCGGCGGCATGCAGGCGTGGCGGATGCTCGGCCTGACGGTGACGGGCGAGGGCGGCTGAGCCGCCCCCGCGCCGCGCCTCAGCACTTGCCGAAGGTTTTCGACAGGATCTCGACGCCGGCCACGGTGACCGTGACCTTGATGCCGGTGGGGATGCCGAAGGTGGTGCAGATCTTCAGGCAGGCCTTGGCGGCGGTGCCGTTGGGGACGTTGATCGGGATCGGCAGGCAGACCGTGCCGATGCCCAGCGGCAGTTTGAGGCAGATCTTGTGGTTGCCGACCTTGACCTCGATGCAATCAGCCGCCAGCGACATCTCTCCGGTGTCGGGCAGGCCGGTCGAGGCGTCGAGGTTCTGGACGCCGGGGGCGACGTTTTCCTCGTGAAATGCCCGCGCGGCATCCATCGCGTTGCGGATCTTCTCTTCGTCAAATGAATGGACTTCGTCAGCCATGGAGACTCTCCTGTCAATAAATTTAGAGTTGCCAAAAAACGGCACGAATCGCCTTTAAGTGGAAATCGCGGCGATGCCAGAGAGCCTAACACAAAACCATAAGTTGCGCTATCACCCGTGGTGCGCGCAATAATGGTACCCGGTGATGATCGGAAATTCAGGGATGTTGCGTCAGCGCGCAACGGCAGCCACGGCCCTGCCGGATGGCTGGGCCGTGGCTGCAACGCTCGGATTGGGGACGCCCGGCGGACCGGGCGAAAGGATCAGCTGCCGCCGTCGGTGCCTTCGGGCAGGGCGCGGGCCAGACGATGCAGCGCATCGATCGAAACCATGCCGTCTTCGCCGGCGGTCTCGTAGACGAAATGCACCCGGTCGCCAGCGGCGAGATCGGCAGGGACTTCCAGAGCGCCGGGAATTTCCCAGACGGTGAAATCGGTCAGGACGATGACATTGGCCTGCCGGTCGTAGGCCAGCACCAGGCCTTCGGTTTCATCGGCAAAGGCGGGAAGGGCGGTCAGGGTCACCAGAGCCGCGGCGAAGAGATTGCGCATGTGTCGTGTCTCGGAAGAGGAAAGCGCTCTCGGAGCGACCTCGCCCCTGCAGCCGCCGGACGGAGCCTCGCGCCCGGATTGACGGTAAATGGGGCGGCGAAGGCCCGCTGCAAGAGGGGCCGCCGGAATTATTTTCGCGGCCTGCATTCGAGGGGGCCTGGACGGGGTGTGACCTTTGTAACTCGGGGTTTGTGCGAAACTGTGCTACAAGCTTCCCTTGGGTCAATTCAGGCCCGGAAAAGGGGGATCAGATGTTTGCACGTATCACCAAATTCAAGATGAAGCCGGGTTCGCGAGAGGGGGCACAAGCCAAGATGGAGGAGCTGAAGGACCAGATCCTCGGCCTTGACGGTATGCAGCATTTCACCTGCGCGATGAACGACGACGGCAGCGGTTATATCGTCTCGATGGTGTCGGATCAGGCAACGTCGGACGGCAACGCCGAGAAGGTCAAGAAACTCTGGGGCAACTTCGCCGAGTTTCTGGAAGGGATGCCGACCCCGGAGGGGTATGACGTTGTGGCCGACTGGAGCACCTGAGCCGGGCCAACCGCGGGGTGGGCAAACTGCCCACCCTTCGCGATCCCTACCGCTTGCGCCGTTGCACGTTGCCGCCGCGTTGACCGCCGCGGCCCGCGGTCGACCGGCCCTTGGCCTTGACCGCCGCCTCTGACGCCTTTTCCACCGCATATTGCCGCGCCAGCGGATCGTCGGCGACGGCAAGGTCTACTGCCTCGAGCCGCTTGACCTCGTCGCGCAGCCGGGCGGCTTCCTCGAACTCGAGGTTCTCGGCCGCCTTGCGCATGTCGGCGCGCAGCCCGTCGAGCACGGCCTGCAGGTTCGACCCGGCCAGCCCCTTGTCGACGGTCGCGGTCACCCGGTTCATGTCGACATCGCCCTTGTAGAGCCCCGAGAGCACGTCGCCGACGTTCTTCTTGATTGTCTCGGGCGTGATGCCGTTTTCCTCGTTATAGGCGATCTGCTTGGTCCGGCGGCGGTCGGTCTCGGCCAAAGCGCGTTCCATCGAGCCGGTGATGCGATCGGCGTACATGATCACCCGGCCCTCGGCGTTGCGCGCGGCGCGGCCGATGGTCTGAATAAGCGAGGTCTCGGACCGCAGGAAGCCTTCCTTGTCCGCATCCAGAATGGCCACCAGCCCGCATTCCGGGATGTCGAGCCCCTCGCGCAGCAGGTTGATGCCGATCAGAACGTCGAAGGCACCGAGGCGCAGGTCGCGCAGGATCTCGATGCGTTCCAGCGTGTCGATGTCGGAATGCATGTAGCGGACCTTGATGCCCTGCTCGTGCATGTATTCCGTCAGGTCCTCGGCCATCCGCTTGGTCAGCGTGGTCACCAGCGTGCGGAAGCCGTCGGCGGTGACCTTGCGAACCTCGTCGAGCAGGTCGTCGACCTGCATCTCAACGGGGCGGATTTCGACCTGCGGATCGAGCAGGCCGGTGGGGCGGATGACCTGTTCGGTGAAGACGCCGCCGGTCTGTTCCAGTTCCCATGCGGCGGGGGTGGCGGAGACAAAGACCGACTGGGGCCGCATGGCGTCCCATTCCTCGAACTTGAGGGGGCGGTTGTCCATGCACGACGGCAGGCGGAAGCCATGTTCCGCCAAGGTGAACTTGCGCCGATAGTCACCCCGGTACATGCCGCCGATCTGCGGCACGGAGACGTGGCTCTCGTCGGCGAAAACAATCGCATTGTCGGGGATGAATTCGAAGAGGGTGGGGGGCGGCTCGCCCGGCGCGCGGCCGGTCAGATAGCGGGAATAGTTCTCGATGCCGTTGCAGACGCCGGTGGCCTCGAGCATTTCCAGATCGAAGTTCGTCCGCTGCTCCAGCCGCTGCGCTTCGAGCAGCTTGCCTTCGCCCACCAGCTGATCAAGCCGCATCCGCAGCTCTTTCTTGATGCCGATGATCGCCTGCTGCATCGTCGGCCGCGGCGTGACGTAGTGGCTGTTGGCGTAGATGCGGATCTGGTCGAAAGTGTCGGTCTTTTCGCCGGTGAGCGGATCGAACTCGGTGATCGCCTCCAGCTCTTCGCCAAAGAACGACAGCCGCCAGGCGCGGGTATCAAGGTGCGCCGGCCAGACCTCGAGCACGTCGCCGCGCACCCGGAACGAGCCGCGGGCGAAACCGACGTCATTGCGGCGGTACTGCTGCGCCACAAGATCGGCCATCACCGCGCGCTGGTCGTAATTCTGACCGGCCTTGAGATCCTGCGTCATGGCGCCATAGGTCTCGACCGAGCCGATACCGTAGATACAGGACACCGAGGCAACGATGATCACGTCGTCACGCTCCAGCAGCGCCCGGGTGGCCGAGTGGCGCATCCGGTCGATCTGTTCGTTGATCTGGGATTCCTTCTCGATATAGGTGTCCGAGCGCGCCACATAGGCCTCGGGCTGGTAGTAATCGTAGTAGCTGACGAAATACTCGACCGCGTTGTCGGGAAAGAAGCCCTTGAACTCGCCATAAAGCTGCGCCGCCAGCGTCTTGTTCGGGGCGAGAATGATCGCCGGGCGCTGGGTTTCCTCGATCACCTTGGCCATGGTGAAGGTCTTGCCGGTGCCGGTCGCGCCCAGCAGAACCTGATCGCGGTCGCCGTCACGCAGCCCGCCGGCGATCTCCTTGATCGCGGTGGGCTGGTCGCCGGCGGCGGTATATTCGGTGTGCATCACGAAGGTCTTGCCGCCTTCGAGCTTCTCCCGGGTCTTCACGTCGGGCGCGGGCGAATTGAGGATGGGCATCGCTTCGGGCGAGTTGTTGTACATGCGTCAGGCTCCTTGCCCGCTAAATGTGCGTCCTTGCCCGGCCAATGCAAGGGGCGGGGCTGCGACCGGTTGGCCAGGGGGCCGGAAATTGGTAAAGCCGTGGCACCGGATTGCCTGTGATTCTCGGCAGATCGAAAACGGGGCGTCGCGTCAAAGCCCTTTGAGATTATTCAGCTTTTTAGTCTAAGTGAATTCTTTACTTTGCCGTTTGCGGACATGTTGCAGCGATTCCATGGGGTTATCTCATGCGCGCTGGCTATTGTCGTGCCGTGCCGCGTGTCGCGCCCTTAAAAAGCGTTGCAATGCCGCTTTGCGCAATTGTACCTTGAATTTGCAAGCAGCAGGCTTGGCTGTCGAATGTGTTGCACCTACCCACCCCTCGCTCCCCGCGACACGACCGACAGCCAAGCTGTGCTTGTTCCTCCTCCCTGACATGCGACCGCTGGCCCTGGTTTGACGCGCGCTCTGTCCGTGCTTGAAACGGCGGGCGAAATTGCCGATAACCGGCGAAACACCCGGAGGCACATCCATGCGCGCACGAATCTACCAACCGGCCCGGAACGCGATGCAATCCGGTGTCGCCAAGACCCGCCAATGGGTGCTGGAGTTCGCCCCCGCCTCGCGGCGCGAGGTCGATCCGCTGATGGGCTGGACCTCGTCCGAGGATACCCAGGCGCAGGTGCGGCTGAAGTTTGACAGCAAGGAAGCGGCGCTGGACTATGCCAAGGACCACGGCATCGAGGTGACGGTGAGCGCCCCCAAGACCCGCCGTCTCAACATCCGCCCGCGCGGCTACGCCGAGAACTTCGCCGTCAACCGCCGGAGCCCCTGGACGCACTGAGGGTGTAAGACATACCTGAGATATTCTCGCGGGGGGGGCTGAGTTTCTCCGGGGGGCTATATCTGGTGTGCGGCGAGGGGTGATTATCTTCATGCGGTAGGTGGTGGATCCGCGTCCCTCGACAGCCGCAGAGAATTTGGTCGGGCGCCCATCGGGCGCCTTTTTTCTTCGAGGGGACCCATGGAACTTCTGCTGAATGGCGATGAGCCCGGCTGCACGACCCTCCTGCTGGCCCACGGCGCCGGGTCCGCCATGGACACACCCTGGATGACCACCGTGGCCGAGGCGCTGTCTGAGGCTGGCCTCCGTGTCGCGCGGTTCGAGTTCAGCTATATGGCCGCGCGCCGCACGGGCGGCTCGAAACGCCCGCCCGGAAAGGCCGAGACCTACGTGCCCGAGTACCTCTCTGCCATCGACGCATTGGCCTGCGACGGCCCGCTGCTGATCGGCGGCAAGAGCATGGGCGGGCGGGTCGCAAGCCTTGCCGCGCAGGACCTCTTCGATGCGGGCCGTATCACAGGGCTGGTGTGCCTCGGCTTCCCCTTCCACGCCCCGAAGAAGCCCGAGAAGACACGCTACGACCATCTCGAGGCGATCACCTGCCCAACGCTCATCTGCCAGGGCACGCGCGATCACTTCGGGTCCCGCGAGGAGGTCGACCGGTACCCGCTTTCGCCAGCTGTCGAGCTGTTCTGGTTGGAGGATGGCGACCACGATCTGAAACCGCGTAAACGGCTGACCGGGAGGAGCCTCGACGACCACCTCGCGTCCGTGGCGGCGCGGGTGTGCTCATGGAGCGCGGCACAGGGCTGAGACGGGTGGGGGCGGGGTGAAAATCCCGTAAAATGCGTTTGTCTTGGCATCCTGCTTCGGCAGGTTTGCCAAGCGCAGACGATGGCGCGAAGGTTCACTGCATTTTCGGCGAGTGCCGAAGCTGGCCCCGTGCCGATTGAAAGCACGGCGAAGTGAGCCAGGGCAGGGGTGCGCTTTCGCTTTCCTTTGAAGGCAAAGGTCCCGGTATCTTTGAGCTTGCCAGCGGACGCACGCGGACCAAAGCTTAGGAGCGCGGCCGGCATCAAGCGCGGCCGGATATGGTCAAGTTCGCGGCACCGACATCCCCCAGCGGCGCCACCCTCAAAAGGAAAGCGATTCGAAAATTCGCTAGAACATTGGACTCACATCCGCAGCCAATGTTCTCGTGATGCCGTATCTCCGGCCCTGTGAGATGCAAGTGCCTCGCCTGCGATCTCGGGTTGCGGTCGGCTGGGATTCCCAAGCCTATCTAGAAAATTAAACCCTAATCCATTGAATTTCGTCGCTCTTCCGCGCAGGGCCGGCTCGCGCCTGCGCGCTTCCTTGCGCTTTGTCATGCTGAGCCCTGATGAACATTCGTATTTACAATTGCACAAAAGTGCGCTAAATACTTCCCTCAGATGCTCGCGGTGCCACCTGGTCCGACCCCACCAACCAGCCGGACAGGCCCCGCAGAGAGCACATCGAAACCCCCGGCATCGGGGGCGCAAATCTGGAGGAGGCTCATGGCTGAAATTTACGATCACGCCGGCAATCCGGTGAAACATGGCCGGGCGCGCGTGAACGGCATCCGCATGCACTATGTGACCGCCGGTCAGGGAGAGCCGCTCCTGCTGATCCACGGCACGCCGAAGACCAACTTCTACTGGCATCGCCTGTTTCCGCTGCTGACCGAGCATTTCACCGTCGTCGCACCCGACCTGCGGGGGTTCGGCTATACCGACAAGCCGCCGGTCAGCGAAGGCTATGACAGCGCCACCAACGCGCAGGACCTGGCCGAGCTGATGACCTTTCTTGGTCACGACAGCTTTCACGTCCATGGCGAGGATCGCGGCGCGGAGTTTGCCTATGTCCTGACGGCCAGGGAACGCGACCGGGTCAAGACCCTGTCGTTCTGCGAGATGCTGCTGTCGGGCGAGGGGCTCGAGGAGGCGTCGTTCTTTACCCCGGACAACGTCTCGGCCCAGTTCCGGCAGAACGGCGTCTGGGTCTGGCACATCCCGTTCTTCTGGATCCCGCATCTGCCCGAGATGCTGATCCAGGGCAAGGAACGTGCCTTCTGGGAATTCTGGATCAAGGCCGAAACCTGGAACCCCAATGCGATCTCGAAAGAGGCGCTGGATGAATGGATCGCCTGCCTGACCGCTCCCGGCGGCCTGCGGGGCACACTGGAAACCTACCGTGCCGCCTTCAGGAACGCTGAGATCGTGCGCGAGCTCAAGCAGGAGAAGCTGACCCTGCCGATCATGACCGTCGGCGCGCCCGAGTTCTTCGGCCCCACGGTCGAGGCGCAGATGACCCGCCTGTCGGAGGGCGTCGAAAAGGCGGCGGTCTTCGAGGAATGCGGTCACAGCCTGGCGCTCGAGGCGCCGGAGCGGCTGGCCGAGATGCTGCGCGACTTCATGCTCAACCGCTGATCCTCGTCCGGGAGGGACGGAACAGCGACAGACTTCAACGGAGGAAGACAAGACAATGATCAAGACAACCAAGAGAGCCCTGATGATCGGCGTCGCCGCGATGCTGGCCTGCGGCACCGCCCTGCCGGTCCTGGCTCAGTCCAACATCGGCGATGTGCGCCACCCGCTGTGGTACGAAGCGCCCAGCGAACGCACGCTCGAGCTGGCCAAGATCGACGATCTCTCGCAGACCGTCGTCAGCCAGGGTCCGCGCGGCGAGGATGGCGTGCTTTACACCGAGATCGGCCTGACCGACGCGCAGATCGAGAAGATCCGTGCCGGCCAGTTCACCGCCGCCATCTCGCTGGGCTGGCTGGGCGACGACTGGGCGACCCAGCAGCTGATCGGCCTGAAGGAGACCTTCGAGAACCTCGGTATCGAAGTGGTCGCCGAGACCAATGCCAACTGGGAAGACGCCCGCCAGATCTCGGACCTCGACGCCATCTCGGTGCTCAAGCCCGACCTGCTGGTCTCGATCCCGCTGAACACCGCCACCACCGCCAAGGCCTATCAGAAGCTGGCCGCCAACGGCACCAAGATCGTCTTCATCGACCAGGCCGCCGACGACATGCAGCCCGGCCAGGATTACGTCTCGGTGATCTCGTCCGACAACCTGGCGCTGGGGATGTATCTGGCCGACCTGCTGTCCGATGCCATCGGTGGCCAGGGCGATGTGGCGGCGATGTATTATGCGCCTGACTTCCATGTCACCAACCTGCGCTACATCGGCTTCATCGCGCGGCTGATCGCCAAGTATCCGGACATCCAGCTGGTCGCCTCGGCCGGTCACGACAACCCGAACCGCGGTCAGGAAGTGGCGCAGGCGCTGTTCGCCCGCTACCCGACGCTGAAGGGTGTCTACGGCTCCTGGAGCATCCCGGCGATGGGCGCGGCCACGGCGGCGCGGATTTCCGGCAAGCGTCCGGAAGACTTCAAGATCGTCAACGAGAACTTCGACCAGATCGTTGCCGCCAACATGGCCGAAAACGGCCTGATCGCCGGGATCTCGACCCAGCGCCCCTATACCCAGGGCGTGACCGAGGCCACCGCCGGTGCGCTGGCGCTGATCGGCGAGAGCCTGCCGTCCTACATCTCGGTGCCGTCGCTCGCGGTGTCGCGCGACAACCTCGCCGCGGCCTACGAGACCATCTACCGCATCCCGCTGCCGGCGGAGATGTCGGCCGACCTGAACAACTGATGACACCCGCCGGGCGCCGCGACAGGCGCCCGGCTTTCCACGGCACCCGGCGCCTTGCGCCGACATGAGCAGGGGGCTCAGATGCAGACCGACCTTCTCCGGATGCGGGAAATCGACAAGGCCTTCAACGGCATCCCCGTCCTTCGCAATGCCGGCTTCAGCCTGCGCAAGGGCGAATGCCATGCGCTCATGGGCGAAAACGGCGCTGGCAAATCGACGATGATGAAGATCCTGACCGGGGTCTACCGGCGTGACGGCGGCACCGTGGAACTGGATGGTCAGGACGTCACCTTCCACGCGCCCCGCGATGCCGAGGCCGCCGGCATCGCCATGATCTTTCAGGAATTCAGCCTGATCCCGACGCTCACCGTGGCGCAGAACATCTTTCTCGGCCACGAGCCGCGCCGGGCCGGCAACGCGGTGATCCGCGATGGCGAGATGGTCCGCCGCGCCCGCGCCATCCTCGAGGAATTCGGCGAGAGCATCGATCCGCGCGCCCGCGTCGAAGACCTCAGCGTCGGCGCCAAGCAGATGGTCGAGATCGCCAAGGCGCTGTCCAAGAATGCCCGCATCATCGTGATGGACGAACCCACCGCCTCGCTCAGCGAGAGCGAGGTCGAGACCCTGTTCCGGCTGGTGCGGCGGCTGAAGTCGCAGGGCATTTCCATTGTCTACATCTCGCACCGCATGGCCGAGATCTTCCAGATCTGCGACCGGATCACCGCGATGCGCGATGGCCGTGACATGCTGACCGCCGAAACGGGCAAGGTCACCATGGAAGAGCTGATCCGCGCCATGCTGGGCAGCGACAAGACCGCCACGCTCGATTGGGCGCAGCGCGCGGTCGATCTGTCGGTGCCGCCGGTGCTCGAGGTCGACGGCCTGTCGGTCGCGGGCCATGTCGAGGGCGTCAGCTTTGCCGTGCGCCCGGGCGAGATCGTCGGTCTGGCCGGTCTGACCGGATCGGGCCGGACCGAGATCGTCGAGGCGATCTTCGGCATCCGGCCGGTCTCGGCGGGCGCGGTCCGGGTCGGCGGCGCGCCGGTGCTGTCGAACAAATCCGCCATCGAGGCCGGCGTCGGCCTGGTGCCGGAAGACCGGCGGACCCAAGGGCTCGTGCTCGATCACACGCTCCGCGACAACGTGATCCTGCCGAACCTCGCAAGGTTCTCGCGTCGCTTTCTGGTTCGTGACCGGGCCGCGCGCGAGACCTCCGAGGGGCATATCCGCAACCTCAAGATCAAGTCCGAAAGCCCCGATCAGGTGGTGCGGCTGCTGTCCGGCGGCAACCAGCAGAAGATCGTGCTGGCGAAATGGCTGGAGCGGCGCCCCAAGGTGCTGATCCTCGACGAGCCGACCATCGGCGTCGACATCGGCGCCAAGGCGGACCTTGTCCAGAAGATCCGCGAGATCGCCGATGCCGGCACCGCCGTGCTGGTGATCTCGTCGGAATTTGAAGAACTGCTCGCGGTCAGCGACCGCCTGCTCATCATCTATGACGGAACCCTGATCGGCGACATCGAGCGCCAAGACGTGCAATCCGAGGAGGTCCTGCACCATGCTGTCCAAGGCTGAACTTCACCCGCGCCCGGCCGTGGCCTCTCTCGGCCGGTTCTCTCCGCGCGACAACATCGTCTATCTCTGCTTCGCGGCGGTGCTGCTGTTCTTTGCGGTCACCATCGGCGACAAGGGCTTTCTGACGGTCAACAACCTGTTCAATATCGCCCGCACCACGGCCATGATCGCGGTGATCTCGGTGGCGATGACCTTCATCATCTCGTCAGGCGAGCTCGACCTGTCGGTCGGCTCTACCGCAGCGCTGGCGGCGCTGGCCTCGGCGCTGACGATGGAAGCCGGCTACGGCTTTGTCGGCGGGGTTCTCGCCGGTCTGCTCTGCGGCGTGATCGTCGGGCTGATCAACGGGCTCTTCGTCACGCTGGTGTCGATCCCGTCATTCCTGGTGACGCTGGGCATGATGCAGCTGGTGCGCGGTGTCGACATGCGCATCACCTATACCAACCCCGTGCCGGTGCGGAACGAAACCTTCGACGCGGTGTTCGGCCCCGGCACTATCGGCGTCGTGCCGATCCTGTTTCTCTGGGCGGTGGGCGTGGCGCTGATCGGACATATCGTCCTGCGCTACACGCCCTTCGGCCGGCAGGTTCTGGCCACCGGCGGCAACCAGGTGGCAGCGCGCTACTCGGGCATCAGCACCCGGCGCACCAAGATCATCTGCTTCCTGATCACCGGCGTCGGCGCCGCGCTGGCCGGGATGCTCTGGACCGGCATGATGGGCACCGCGCGCTACAACTTCGGCGAAGGCGCGGAGCTTGCGGCAATCGCGGCGGTCATCCTTGGCGGCACCAGCCTGTTCGGCGGCAAGGGCACCATCCTGGGCACCTTCGTGGGCGCGCTGATGATCGGCACGATCAACAACGGGCTGATCATCATGGGCCTCGACGTGTCCGAGCAGATGATGGTGGCCGGTGCGATCATCGTCCTGGCGGTGGCCTTCGGCAAGAAGCCCAGCCGCTGACACCAGCCCTGACAAACGGAAAGACCCGGTTCCTGCGAACCGGGTCTTTTTGCGTCGACTGTCAAAGGTTCAGGATTGGCCGTCGGGCAACTGCTTGGCATAGAACCGCCCGGCAAGCTCCAGCGCCTTGCCGGTTCTGAACAGTTCGGGCATCGACCATTCCGGCTCGTCGCCGGCAAACAGGTCGAGAAAGGCGATGGCCAGCCCCGGATCCTGCGCCACGTTCTCGCGAAAGCTCCACCAGGTGCGCGCCTCCGACAGGGCGGGGCTGGGGGTCTGGGCGGCGTGAAAGTCCTTTTCCAGCACCAGACCACGCACGTTCAGACAGAAGGCGACATAGAGATAGCCCTCCGGCCAGAAATACGCCGGGTTGGTCTTGTCGGCGGCGGTCGGGGTGTCGCTGTGGGTGACCGGGTTCAGCTTGATCAGGGTGCGCAGCATGAGCCCGGCGGCAAAGCCGACATAGGCGCGGTTGTCCTGCGACTGGCTGGGTTTCTGCGCCTCGAAGGCGCGGATCCAGTCGGTGAAGACCTGGGTCAGCCGGCCCTGATCGACGACATAGCGGTTGCCGGTCTCGGTCTCGGTCCGCTCGCGCTGGGCCTCGAAGGCGCCGACAAACCAGCGCAGGCGCTGCGCGGATTTGTGCAGCGGCGGGTCGGTGGCCTTCAGCTCGGTGGGTCTCATGTCATTGACCTAAAGATGCGCCGAAGCGTTTTCAAGAAACCGGGTCAGCGCCTCTGGGCTGCCGCCGGGGGCAGGGGCCTCGTCGCTCAGGGCGCGGACGAGGGCCACCGACAGATCGAGAAGCCCCTCTTCCTCGTCCATCCGGGCGGCGCGATCCGACAGCAGCCAGACGGCGATGGCAATCAGCGCCAGTTCGGCGTCCTGCTTTTCCGCGTCGGTGACGGTGGCGACAAACCCCGGCATCCGCCCGATGGCCGAAGAGCTGAGAATCTGGCCGATCACCCTGGCCGCATTCGCTGCCTCGGAGGCACCTGGCGCCGGATCCAGCGCCTGCAACTGCCCGGCGAGGATGGTTTCGCTGATCAGGTCGCGGTGGCCGGGGCGGGCGCCTTGCAGGTGTTCCCAGGCGTGGCAGATCACCTTGGCGCAGGCGCGCGCGGCCTCGGGGCTGCGGGTCTGGCCGGTGAAGGCGCGCTGCGCCTCGGTCAGGTCCGTCAGGTCGATCGGCGCGTTCAGCAGGCGCTTGCCGGCGCCCTCGACCGATTTCAGAGCGTCGTGGAAGCCGCTGCGCAACGGCTCGGGCAAAAGACGCAGGGCCGGCTCCAGCGCCTCTTCGGTGGCCTCGGACAGGTTGGAGACGCCGCGCAAGGCATCGCGCAGCGGCATCTGCAGGTCAGGCAGGAACTGGAATGGTCTGGTCAGTCGCATGGGCCTTATCGGATCTCCTGACCAGTCTACCTCCGGACCGGCGTGGTTTCCACGAATTTCAACGTCTTCTCGAGGCTCTCGATCACCGCCTGCGACCCCAGCCCCATGGCGTTCTGCGCCGAGGCGGCCTGACCGAGCCGGATGCAGTCCTCCATGTCGCGGCCAAGGTGCAGGCCGGTGGCAAAGCCGGCGTTGAAGCAATCGCCGCAGCCGCAGGTGCAGACCACGTCGATCAAGAAGGCCGGGATGTCGATCTTGCGGCCAGCGCGGTCGCGGTACATCGCGCCCTCGGCCCCCAGCGTCATCACCACCGCGCCAGCGCCCTGATCGAGCAGGAAGGCGGCGATATCCTCGAGGTCAGTGAGGCCCGACAGCGCCATGGCCTCTTCCTCCGAGGGCATGAAGTAATTGGTGTGTTTCAGCAGCGGCCGGATCAGCGCGAGGTCATCGGGTGTCGAGGCAAAGACGTCGAGCGTGGTGGTGATGCCGCGGTTTCGCGCCTCTTCCAGCACCTCGGCGTTGCGGCCCTTGTCCATCGCGTCCATCAGCCCGACGCCACCGATGTGCAGGACCTTCGTGTCGAGCACCTGGTCGAGCTGGTCGTCGGCCACGAAGAACCCCGCCGTGGCGCCCCGCTTGTGGAGCGCCGGGCGCTGGCCGTCGGGGCGGGTGGTGACAATGCTGGACGAGGTGGCGAAGTCCGGGCAGCGCTGCATCATCGCGGTGTCGACGCCGAAGTCCGCAAACCGCCGCAACACCCAGTCGCCCATCAGGTCGTTGCCGACACCCCCCACCGCCTGCACGCTGAGCCCGTGCTTGGCGGCGACGATGGCGGCGCAGCCCGCCGCGCCGGAAACTGCCAGAGCGAAATCTTCTACAAAGAGCGTGTTGCCGCCGGGCGGGATCTCGGTCACCGGGCGGCAGAGGGCGTCGAAGGTGTGAAACCCCATCGAAGTGTAGTCGAACGTCATAGGCGGCTCCTTCGGCGCTGCGGGACGGGCGGCTCAGCGCAGGCGCTGGCCGCTGTCACCGTCGAACAGGTAAATCCGCGACGGATCGAAGCTGACCGTCTCGGGGGTGTTGAGATCGGCGCGGTAATCGCGCGCGGCCTTGACCTCGATCAGCTTGTCGCCGGCCTTGACGGTCAGATAGGTCAGGTCGCCGGTGGGCTCCACGCCGTAGACATGGCCGGTGACCTGCGGGTCGCCGCCACCGACGGTGCAATCCTCGGGGCGGACCCCCAGCGTGACATGGCCGTCAAAGCGCGTAGGCAGGCCGCTGACCGTGACGCCCGGCGCGGTAAAGGTGCCGGCCTCGAGCCGCCCCTCGATCAGGTTCATCGGCGGCGAGCCGATAAAGTTGGCGACAAAGGTATTGGCCGGGTCGTTGTAGATCTGGTCGGGCGTGCCGATCTGCTGGATCGCGCCTTTTTCCATGATGACGATGCGGTCGGCCAGGGTCATCGCCTCGATCTGGTCGTGGGTGACATAGACCGTGGTGATCTTGAGCTCGCGCTGAATATGCTTGATCTGCACCCGCATGTGCTGGCGCAGCTTGGCGTCGAGGTTGCTGAGCGGCTCGTCCATCAGGAAGACATGCGGCTGGCGCACGATGGCGCGGGCCAGCGCCGCGCGCTGGCGCTGGCCGCCGGACAGCGCGCCGGGCTTGCGATCGAGATAGTCGGTCAGTTCCACCAGACCGGCGGCGCGGCGGATCATGCCGTCCTGCTGGTCCTTGGGCACCCCGCGCATGCGCAGCGGAAAGCGGATGTTCTCGTAGATCGACATGTTGGGGTAGAGCGCATAGCCCTGAAACACCATCGCCACGTCGCGGTCGCGCGCATCGACCTCGTTCATCACCTCGCCGTCCATCGCGATCTCGCCTTCGGAGGGGTCCTCCAGCCCGGCGATCATCCGCATGGTGGTGGTCTTGCCGCAGCCCGAGGGGCCGAGGAAGACCACGAACTCCTCATCCGCGATGTCGAGGTTCACGTCCCGGACGCCCCAGACCGCGCCCCATTGCTTCTGGATGTTGTTCAGTTCGATGCGAGCCATGTCGGTTATCCTTTGACCGCGCCCATGGTCAGTCCGCGCGACAGGTGCTTCTGGATGGCGACGACCACCAGAAAGACCGGAACGAAGGCGAGGAAGGCGACCAGTGCAATTGCGTTGTAGATCACGCCGTCAGAGCCGCCGGTGAAATTGGCGAGCGCGACGGACATCGTATAGGCGTCGGGGGTCGACGCGATGAGGAGGGTGAAGAGGAACTCGTTGATCGCAAAGATCATTGCGATAACGCTGGCGGTGATGATGCCGGGCAGGATCGCGGGGATGATGATCTCCCACAGGATGCGCAACTCTCCGGCGCCGTCGGTCTTGGCGGCGTCCTCCAGCTCTTTCGGGATGTCGAGCATGTAGGAGCGGATGATCCAGGTCACGAAGGACAGGTTGATCGCCGCATAGATCAGCATCAGCGCCCAGATGGTATCCAGCAGCCCCATGTTGCGGAACAGAAAGAAGATCGGCACCGCCACGATCGCCGGCGCCATCATCCGGGTGGACAGGATGTAGAAACCGATGTCGTCACGCCCGCGGTATTGAAAGCGCGACAGCGAATAGGCGGCCGGGATCGCCAGCACCAGATCGATCAGCACCGAGCCGATGATCGCCGCGACCGAGTTGCGGAGGTATTTGCCCATCGGCCAGTCCGACCAGATCATGTGCCAGGCATCGAGGCTGAAGGTCGGCCAGTAGATCGGCTGCGGGGTGATGATCTCGGTCCGCGGGCGCAGCCCGATCGACAGGAACCACAGCACCGGCGCCAGGCAGAACAGCGCCCAGCCGGCGAGGATCATGTAGCGCAGGGTCAGGCTTTCGCCGCGGGATTTTCTGCGTTGCGAGGCCATGGATCAGCTCCTTGCCGAGACGAAGGCGCGCTTCACCACGAGCTGCGCGACGATGATGGTGAGGATCAGCATGATCACCGAGGCCGCCGAGGCGTAGCCGAAGTTGAAGAACTTGAACCCGGTGCGGTAGATGAAGAAGCTGATGGTCTCGGTGCCGAAGGCGGGGCCGCCCTTGGTGATGATGAAGACGTTGGTGAACATCGTGGTAATGTCGATGGCCCGCAGGATCAGCGCCACGGCAATCACCGGTTTCATCATCGGCAGCGAGATGTTGAAGAAGATCGCATACCACGACGCCCCGTCGAGGCGGGCGGCCTCTTCGATCTCTTCGTCCTGACCCTGAAGCGCGGCGACGAAGATGATGAACAGGAACGGCGTCCACTGCCAGACATCGGCAAGGATCAGCAGCGCCCGGCTGCCCCAGGTCGAGGACTGGATGGCGAGGTTGCTGTCGATCAGCCCGATGCGGATCAACAGGTCCGAGAACACCCGCGCGTCATGGAACGCCAGCTTGAAGATGAAGGCCACCGCCGAGGGCATGAACAGCATCGGCACAAGAAAGATGATGCGCCAGCCGGTCACCCAGGGGTCGCGGTAGGCGTAGAAGGCCAGCGCCAGCGCGATCACGCATTGCAACACCAGCGAGATCGAGCCGATGACAAACGTGTTCCAGAGCGCGCCCCAGAACTGGTAGTCGTTGAACAGCTTGAGGTAATTGGCAAACCCCACCGGTTTCCACGGGCCGAACTTGACCTCGTGAAAGCTCTGGATGATGGCATAGACGCCCGGGTAGAGCGTGATCAACAGCAGATAGGCCACGGCCGGTGCGACCAGCAGGTAGGGCAGCCAGGCCTTCAGGCGCCGGCTGCGTTTCCTGAACGTGCGGTGCGTCGGCCGTGCCGGGGCAGCATAAGCCGCCCCGGTGTCCGACAGGGAGGGATTGCTCATTGCGAGATCCTTTGACTGTCCGTTTCGGTCGGATCCGCGCCTCAGAAGGGCAGGTCCTTGCCTTCACCAACATAAAGCCCCGGAGCGGCAGCTGCATAGTCGACCGGATCGGCGCCCTGGTAGAAACCGTTCGACGACATGATCTCCTTGACCGCGGCGGCGGCGTTGTCGAGCGCCTCCTTGGCGCTGATTTTGCCCACCACGGCGCGGTTGATCTCGTTGCCGATGGCCTGTTCGATCGGGAAGGCGCCGGGCAGGCGCGGCGCGCACCAGGCGTGCTCCAGCGATTCGCCCCAGACCTTGGCGGGCTGTGACACCTCCTGCAGGTTGGGGTTGGTCAGCACCGACTTGTAGCCCGGCGCCACGCCGTTGGCGTTGGCCTCGTTCATCGCCATGATCGACGAGGTGGTGAGGAAGGCCAGCATCAGGAAGGCCCCTTCGGGGTTCTGCGCCGAGGCCGCGACGCAGGAGGTCGAACCGGCGATGTTCGGCGGCGCGAAACGTCCGCCAGAGATGCGCGGCTCGTAGATGGTGACGAAGTCGTCGACGATCTGGCTCTGGTCGGGCCGCATCGCCTGTGTACCGCTGTCCTGCCAGCTGATGTTGGTGGCCACCTGGCCGCCCAGCCAGGCCGACCGGTTCTCGGGCCAGCCGGAACCGGCGTGACCTTCGTTGGCGTTCTTGGCCAGCTCGAGGATGATCTCGAGACCCTTCATGCCGGCGTCGCCGTTGAAGATCGGCTCCCAGTTCTCGTCGAACAGCATCATGCCGGCCTGCGCCGAGATGTGTTCCCAGGTGTAGGTCGACCAGAAGCCCGGCGCCGCCATCAGGCCCACACCGGACACGCCCGGCTCGACCTTGTTGAGCTCGCCCGAGAGGCGGATCAGCTCGTCATAGGTCGGTACCGAAGTGGCCTTGTCGATCGGACCGCCCAGGACCTGCTCGACATAGCCCTTGCGCAAGTGGACCATCTGGATGTCGCAGTCGAAGGGGATGCCGTACATCTCGCCGTTGAAGTAGCCGTAGTTCAGCCGGTAGGTGTCATAGAAGTCATCCAGCGGCAGCGACCACTTGTCGGCGAACTCCTGCAGCGGATGCAGGAAGCCCGGTGCCGCGAAGTCGCCCAGCCAGGGCGAGAAGAACTGCAGCGCGTCAAACGAGGCATTGCCCGAGATGAACTCGGCCAGCGCCTTGTCGTAGAAGCTGTCATCGGGGATCGGCACCAGCTCGACCTTGATGCCGGAAAGCTTCTCGAAGGGCGCGAGGCCTTCCTGCGCCGATTCCGCGTCGGCGGCGCCCACGGCAAAGCGGACCTTGGTGCCAGAGAGCTCGCTGCGCACCTTTTCCCAGTCGACGGTGCGGATCCAGTCTTTGCTCATGTCCCAGATCGGCTTGTCGTCGGACATGTCATACAGGTCGCGGTAATCGGCGCGCACGTATTTCGAGATCGAGATCTCGTCGAGCACCGACTGCGGGTCCGGCAGATGCGAGCCGGCCAGCAGCTTGCCGCCCCAGCCTGATCCGATTGCGGCGACGCCCAACGCGGATGAGGTCCGCATGAAGGTCCGGCGCGAAAGCTTTCCTCTGGTGTCCATCGAAGTTCCTCCCTGATGGCGCGTTTGATCCGATTCTCATCCTCCCAGCGTGCAGATGTCACCTGCAATCATACTCGGAATCGGAAGAACAATGATATGTTCTGCATCTCTTATGTTCAAATACAGGCAATAAGTCAACGATCATGGCTGGGCCGTTTAGAACATTAATATTGACACGAATACAAAAGTTCAGCATACAGGCTGCAACCGATCCTCAACAAAGGGCCTACCGACATGCCTTCGAACATCGCTTTGACTGGACTCGCCAAGGACTTGGCCGCCCGCGCCGACACCGGGAGGCCGGTTCGGATCGGCCTGATCGGGTCGGGCGAGATGGGCACCGATATCGTCACCCGCGCCGCGATGATGGACGGTGTCGAGGTTGCCGCGATCTCCGAGCTCAACATCCCCAATGCACACAAGGCGGTGGAAATCGCGCATCAGGGCAAGGGCCACAGCCAGGACGCCTCGAGCGCCGATCAGATCAACGCCGTGATCGAAGGCGGCAAGACCGCGATCACCGACAATGCCGACGCGCTCTTCGAGTCGGGCCTGATCGACGTGGTGATCGATGCCACTGGCGTACCTGCCGTGGGCGCCGAACTGGGCCTGCGCGCCATGGAACGCGGCAAGCACCTGGTGATGATGAACGTCGAGGCCGATGTCACCATCGGCTCCTACCTGCGCCGCGAGGCCGAGCGTCTGGGCGTCGTCTACAGCCTTGGCGCCGGTGACGAGCCGTCGTCCTGCATGGAGCTGATCGAGTTCGTCACCGCCATGGGCCACCGGGTGGTCTGCGCCGGCAAGGGCAAGAACAACCCGATGAACATCGACGCGACGCCGGATGTCTATGCCGCCGAAGCCAGGCAGCGGCACATGAACCCGCGGCTGCTGGTCGAATTTGTCGACGGCTCGAAGACCGCGGTCGAGATGGCCGCCATCGGCAATGCCACCGGGCTGATCCCCGACATCGACGGCATGCACGGCCCCGCCGCCGGCCCCAAGGAGCTGGCCAAGGTGCTGATCCCCGAGGCCGACGGCGGTGTGCTGTCGGGCATCGGCCGGGTCGACTACTCGGTGGGCAGGGGCGTCTCGCCCGGTGTCTTCTGCATCGTCGAGGCGCAGCATCCGCGCATTCACGAACGCATGGCCGACCTCAAGATGGGCGACGGGCCGTATTACGAATTCATTCGGCCCTATCACCTGACTTCGCTGGAAGTGCCGCTGACCTGCGCCCGCGCAGTGCTTTACGGCAAGGCCGACATGGTGCCGCTTGACCGCCCCGTGGTCGAGGTCTGCGCCGTCGCCAAGAAGGACCTGGCGCCGGGTGAAGCGCTCGACCAGATCGGCGAATACACCTACCGCGCCTGGGCGATGGAAGTCAGCCGTGCACAGACCGCCAAGGCGCTGCCGGCGGGCCTGCTGACCGGCGCCATCGTCACAGCGCCCATCCGCAAGGGTGAGCTCATCACCGCCTTGAACACCACGCTGCCCCAGACCCGCATCGTCGAGCTGCGCCGCCGCCAGGACGAGATGCTTTACGGCAAGGAGTTGATCGATGCCTGACACGATGACAGAAACCAACATCCCCTACGCGATCCGCAGCTACTCGCCCGAGCGGCTGCGACACGCGCTGTTGCAGATGTACCTGATCCGCAAGTTCGAGGAAGGCGCCGAGGACAGCTATACCCGCGGCCTGATCCACGGCACGATGCACCTCAGCATCGGCCAGGAAGCCTCGGCCGTGGGGTCCTGCATGTCGCTGACCGACGAGGACAAGATCACCTCGACCCACCGCGGCCACGGCCATTGCGTCGCCAAAGGCGCGGATCTCGGCAAGATGTTCGCAGAGTTCTTCGGCAAGGAGACCGGCTACTGCAAGGGCAGGGGCGGCTCGATGCACATTGCCGATCCGTCCAAGGGCAACCTCGGCGCCAATGGCATCGTCGGCGGCGGCCTGCCCATCGCAGTGGGCGCGGCGCTCTCGGCCAAGCGGCTGGGCACCGGCGCGGTCACCGTCTGCTTCTTCGGTGACGGCGCCAACAACGAAGGCGCCTTCCACGAGTCGCTCAACATGGCCGCGGTCTGGAAGCTGCCGGTGGTCTTCGTCTGCGAGAACAACAAATACGGCATGTCGACCTCGACCGAACGCTCCACCGCCGTCAAGAACATCGCCACCCGCGCTGCGGCCTACAACATGCCGGGCGTCACCGTGGACGGCAACGACTTCTCGGCGGTTACCGAGGCGATGGACGCCGCCGTAGCCCGTGCCCGCAACGGCGACGGTCCCAGCCTGGTGGAGAACCAGACCTACCGCTGGCGCGGTCATTCCAAGTCGGACCGCAACCGCTACCGCACCAAGGAAGAGATCTCCGAGTGGATGGAGCGCGACCCGATCCCCGCGATGGCACGGCTTCTGGTCGAGCACGGGATCATCGCCGACAGCGAGGTCGCCGGCATCGAGGCCGAGGCAGAACAGATCATCCGCGACGCCATCGAGTTTGCGGCCGCAAGCCCGGCCCCGAAGCTCGAAGAGGTGACCCGCGACGTCTATACCAAAGAGGTGGCCGCATGAATGCGCACAGCGATATTGAGCTTCGCGAACTCTCCTACGCCGAGGCGATCCGCGAGGCGATGGACATCGCGATGGAGCGCGACGAGCGCGTCATCCTGATGGGCGAGGACATCGGCGTCTACGGCGGCGCCTTCCAGGTGACCGGCGAGCTGGTCCACAAGTACGGCACCGACCGGGTGATGGACACGCCGATTTCCGAGCTGGGCGGCGCCGGTGTCGCCGTCGGCGCGGCGCTGACCGGGCTGCGGCCGATCTTCGAGTTCCAGTTCTCGGATTTCGCCACGCTCGCCATGGAGCAGATCGTCAACCAGGCCGCCAAGGTGCGCTACATGTTGGGCGGCTCGGTCTCGGTGCCGCTGGTCATGCGCTTTCCGGCAGGCTCCGGCACCGGGGCGGCGGCGCAGCACTCGCAGAGCATTGAAGCATGGCTGGGCCACGTGCCGGGGCTCAAGGTTTTGCAACCCTCGACCCCCGAGGATGCCAAGGGCATGTTGCTGGCGGCGCTGGACGACCCCGATCCGGTGATGATCTTCGAGCACAAGATCCTCTACAAGATGAAGGGCCACGTCCCCGAGGGCCATTACACCACGCCGATCGGCAAGGCCGCGATCCGGCGCGAGGGCCGCGATGTCACCATCGTCGCCACCTCGCTGATGGTGCACAAGGCGCTCGCCGCCGCCGAGACCTTGGCCGGCGAAGGCATCGACGCCGAGGTCATCGACCTGCGCACCGTGCGCCCGATGGACCGCGAGACGGTGCTGGCCTCGGTGCGCAAGACCGGGCGGCTGGTCTGCGTCTACGAAGGCGTCAAGACGCTGGGCGTGGGTTCTGAGATCTCGGCGATGGTGGCCGAAAGCGACGCCTTCGATTACCTCGACGCGCCGGTGGTGCGTCTGGGCGGCGCGGAATGCCCGGTGCCCTACAACCCCGAGCTCGAAAAGGCCGTGGTGCCGCAGGTGCCCGACATCCTCGACGCCACCCGGAATGTTGTCAAAGGACGGATCTGATGCCCATCGAAGTCATCATGCCCAAGGTCGACATGGACATGGCCAGCGGCAAGATCATGTGCTGGCATGTCTCTGAGGGCGAGAGCGTGTCCAAGGGCGACCCGCTGTTCGACATCGAGACCGACAAGGCCGCGATGGAGGTCGAGGCCCCCGACAGCGGCATCCTGCACCACACCGCCCCCGAAGGCAGTGACGTGCCGATCGGCCAGCCCATCGCCTGGCTCTATGCCGAGGGCGAGGATGTGGGCGATCAGCCCCGTCCCTTCGCCGGTGCCCAGGGCGCCGCCTGCGAGAAGTCCTGCGCCAGCGAGACGGCGCCGGAAATCGCGCTTTCGCCGTCGGAAGTGTCCGTCAAAGCAGACCACGCGCCCGAGCCGGCCGCGACGGCAGACCTCTCTGACAAGCGCCGCGCCACGCCCAAGGCCCGGGCCGAGGCCCGTGCCGCCGGGCTTCTGCTCGACGACATCCCCGGCACCGGTCCGCGCGGCCGCATCCAGTCCGAAGACGTGCAACAGGCGCTGCGCCAAAGCGCGCCTGCTCCCGGCCCGGTGGCCTTCACCCCGGAAACCGGCGCGCTCTCGGTCAGCCGATCGCGCGGGGGCACCGGCACGCCGGTGGTGCTGATCCACGGCTTTGCCAGCGACGCCACCTCATGGGCGCCGCTCGAGACCCATCTCAAGCACCGCCCGCTCATTCGCATCGAACTGCCCGGCCACGGCAAATCACCGAAACTGCGGATCGGCAACTTTGCCGCGCTGGTCAAGGAGGTGCGCCGCGCCTTCGACGCCCTCGGGATCGACAAGGCGCATCTGGTGGGTCACAGCCTCGGCGGCGCGGTCTGCCTGGCGCTGGCCGACACACGGCCGAAATCCGTGGCCTCGCTGAGCCTGATCGCCCCGGCGGGCCTCGGCCCCGACATCAACGGCACGGCGCTCTCGGGCATCTGCAGGGCCACCCGGCCTGAAAGCCTCGGCCCCTGGCTGAAATCGCTGGTCGCTGACGAGGATCTGATCACCGACAGCTACGTGCGCCTGGCCATGGCGTCGCGCAGCGCGCCGAACCTGCGGGCGGCGCAATCCGCCCTGGCCGAGGCGCTGTTCCCAGACGGCGTCCAGTCCTTCGACCTGCGCGCCGCGCTGGAGCGGCTCACCCTGCCGACCCGGGTGATCTGGGGCCGTCAGGACGCGGTGATCCCGTGGAAACACGCGCTGCGCGCCCCGGGCCGGGTGGCGCTGCACCTTTTCGACAACGTCGGTCACATGCCGCAGATCGAAGTGGCGGATGAGGTTGGAAAGATCATCGCAACCAACGTATGATCCGGTTTTGCTGATCATCCAATCAAAGTGAGACCGATGCCCGACACCACGGCCCCCAAGGAAACCCGCAGCCGCGATCGCGCGGCTGCCGACGGTCACAGCCAGCTGCGGATCCGCGCGGCCTGGCTCTACTACGTCGAGGGCATGACCCAGTCGGACGTCGCCAAGAAGCTGGGCGTCAACCGCATCCTCGTCACCCGCCTGCTGGCCGAGGCCCGCAAGCGAGGCGAGGTGGTGATCCGGATCAAGTCGCCGCTGACCTCGGTGGTGGACCTGCAGACCCGGCTGGAAAACAAATACGGCCTGAAGCGCGCCGTCGTCGCGCCCTTCGAGGACCCCGTGGGCGATCCGACCCGGGTGATCGCCGCCGCCGCCGGCGCCTATGTCACCGAGATCATGGACCACAACCGCACCGTCGGTGTCGGCTGGGGGCGCACCCTGCACACCATGCTGCCCTATATCGAGGGCCGTGCGCTCGACAACGTGCGGGTGGTGTCGCTGCTCGGCGGCATCGCCCAGGCCCGGCGCTTCAACCCTGCGGAGTTTGCCTGGCAGTTCGCCGAGCTCTTCGATGCCGAGGGCTACCTGGTCTCGGCCCCGGCCATCGTCGACTCGGCGCAGACCCGCCACGCCCTGCTGGAGCATTGCGGTCTCGACCAGATCCTGCAGATGGCGGAATCCTGCGATGTCGCCCTGCTGTCCTGCGGCGGCATCACCGCGCTCACCACCTCCTACCGGCTGGGCCATGTTTCCGAAGCCGAGCGGCTGTCGATGATCGAGGGCGGCGCGGTGGGCGACGTTCTCTACAATTTCATCGATGCCGAGGGCGAGCCGATCGACCACCCGGTCAACGACCGCGCGATCTCGATGTCGATGCAGCGGCTCAAGCGCATTCCCAACAAGGTGCTGATCTCGGGCGGGACCGAGAAGGTGGCGATCATGCGCGCGGCGCTGAAATCACTGCAGCCCAGCGTGCTGATCACCGATGAGGCCACCGCCACCACGCTGCTGGACAACGACGCGCCCGCGGGCTGACCGCCCTCCGCCTAGTCCAGGGCGCCGATCCGGTCTTCTTCTGTTCGAAAATACCCTCGGGGGAGTCGCCAGAGGCGACGGGGGCAGAGCCCCCA